>NZ_JBYOKU010000009.1:0-202017 GCF_057799175.1 Pseudomonas sp. 14P5.3.2
ACAAAAGGCTATCAGGCAATCTGCGCCTTGGAAGCCACCTCATCAAACGTCGCCTCATCCAGCGCATCCACCTGCTCATCCAGTACTTGCCGAGGATGATCATTGCCCGGAATGCTGCTGTCGATAAGGCTCAGCAGACTTGATCCGCGTGGCGTCAGAATGAAATTGCTGCCGGTACTGCCCATATGATCCGGACGCGGTTCGATAAATCCACGATCGAGCAACAAGCCTTCATATTCGCAGGCCACCGTTTTCAGGTGATCCAGATTCTCGATCGGCTCGCCTGCACTGGCTTTCTGCGCCGCATAGTCCTCGGCATATTTTCGCGGCGCGAAACTCTCGCCTGCACTGTTCTGCACTTCATGCAGCAAGCGTTCAATCAAATCCCAGTTATAAGTCGTCATCCTGATTCAACCTCCGGTGCGCGTGATTTGGGGCGCTGTCATAGGTTGTGACCCGACCGTGCCGCAGCCGTTCAGCCGCATTTTTTTTGCGGCGACCGACCGGCGGCCTGTCGAATTGATCGTGTGTTAAACGACTAGTCTGACAAAGACGGTTTCAACCCCCGCAGGAGAAATCATCATGAACGTCGAGAATCATCCGGTGGTATCGCGAGAAGAATGGCTCGCTGCGCGCAAGCAACATCTGGCCGAAGAAAAGGCCTTCACCAAGGAACGCGACCGCCTCAGCGCCAAACGCCGCGCGTTGCCCTGGGTCAAAGTCGACAAGGACTACCGATTTCACGGCTCACACGGCGAGCTGAAACTGGCCGACCTGTTCGGCAAACACAGTCAACTGATCGTTTACCACTTCATGTTTGCCAAGGATTGGGAGGAAGGCTGTCAGGGCTGCTCGTTTCTGTCCGACCACATCGACGGCGCCAATCTGCACCTGGCCCACCACGACATCGCAATGGTCGCGGTTTCCCACGCACCGTTTGAACAGTTCCAGGCCTTCAAGCGGCGCATGGGCTGGAAATTCGACTGGGTCTCGTCAGACGGTTCCGATTTCAACTACGACTTTGGCGTGTGTGCCCGCGCTGAAGATGTCGCTGCAGGAAAGGCTACGTACAACTACGAAAAGACTGACAGTGCCGAGGAAGAAATGCCCGGCCTCAGCGTGTTTTATCGTGATGCAAAGGGCGACATTTTCCACACCTACTCAACCTATGCCCGCGGTCTGGACATGCTGGTCGGTGCCTACAACTACCTCGACCTCACGCCCAAGGGCAGGAATGAGGACGAGATCATGGAGTGGGTGCGGCATCATGATCGGTATGAGACCTCAGGTAAATCCTCCTGCTGTCACGGGAAATAAGACTCATCGACTAGCTCAACCCCGCCATCAAGACGGGGTTGAGACAAGCTGCCCAAATCAGCCCCAAGCGTTACTCCCTGGATTCACGCTTGGTCTGTTCGATCAACGGCCGGTATTTGTCATAGAGCGCGCCGTAGTTGACGGCCAATGCCGGCGGCATCGTGCCGAGATTTTCCCACCAGGTCATGTTCACGCCATCTTTGGCAATAATCAGCTTGTTCATCCAGGTGTCGTGCAGCGTGGCAAACGCATTCATGCCCGGCACCGAGTTGGCAATGTTGCTGATCAACGTACCGTGGCAGACCGCCAGCAATGAGGTGCAGGAATCGTTCAGGCCGATGTTCTTGCCCTCGATCCACTCGCCTGCCACCCACTCGCGAGCCACCAGTCCGCCGTCCAGTTGATCAACCTTGGGGCCTCCCGCTCGGTCCTCACCCGAACGGACATCCGGGCCACGACCGGTCCAGTACGCGTAAATCTCTGCCAGCGCGCCGGTACCGGCAATGGTCAGCCACGACTTGTCACTGCCGTCGCCGGTCAGCAGACCCTTCAGGGCCGTATTGACCGCAAATGCCTTTAGTCGCTCAGTGACACTGATTGTGATCTTGTTACCTTGCGGTCCGATCTTGGTGCCCCACTCACCGGTATAAGAACCGGCACCGGCAATGATCGCCGCTGTGACGTAACTCTTGATGTTTTCTTCCGAGAGCACATCTTTCAGTGTGTCGGCCAGATTGCCCTTGTTGTTGATGGCGCTGACCGCTGCGGTACTGGCCATCGACGTGATGACGGCAGTCAAGGCGACGTTACCAGCGCCAGCAGCGGTGGTTGCCGTCGCGGCAGCGAAGGTCGAACCCGTTCCGGAAGCCATCCCGCCGATCGCAGCGCTCGCGGCACCGGCTGTCAGCACCGTGACGATGATTGCGACAGCAATGGCAGTCCCCATGCCCATTCCCGAGCTTTGGTAGTCCCACTGGTCATGCACTTCCTTGATCATGTGCCAGTCGATATCGCCGCGGTCCTGCATGTCCTTGAGCCAGGCCAGTTGCGGGTCAGCTTTGACCATCGCGTCGATGCTGTCGGCCACGGATTTCTGCGTGACCTCCTTGACGTCGATACGGATATCGCCGGCGGCCTTGATAATGATATCCCCGGCCGCCAGCAGATGGCTCTGGCGAACGGTCTCATCGGTTTGCCCAGCGCCCTTGGCCGATGTCCAGGCGAGGCTGCTTTTGCTCTTCTCGTGGCTCTCTTTTTCCAGGTCGGTGACACTTTCAAACGTCAGATCACCGCCGCTGCTGATGGTCATATCTTTGCCGGCGTTCAGATTGGCTGCCTGATATCGCTGATCACCACCACTGACCAGAGTCAAATCACCGCCACTGCTGATTTCGCTGCCGACGTACTTGACCTTGGTCACCTCGTCATGACGGGTTTCCTTGCGCCCCAGGCTGCCCTTTTTCTTTTTGTCGTAAAGCGAGTAGTCGTAGTCCTCAGCCGCCAGCACCTCCAGGTCATTGCCAGCGACCAGATACGCCTCATCGCCAGCGGTGATGCGACTCGACACCACGGTCAGGTCTTTCCCGGCGACGAACCCGGCCTTGCCGCCGGCACTGATCGAACTGGCGATCTGATCGATGTGGTCTTCCTGTGCCGTAACCTTTTTCGACTTGTAGTAAGAATGTGATTCCTCTTCGGCCGAGCCAATCAGCAGGTCACGGTCGGCGCTCATTTCAATGTCGCGAGCGGCACTGATCTGGCTGCCGATAACCGTCAGATCGCGTCCGGCGTTGACCGAAAAATCGCGGCCCGCCGTCGCGGTCGAACCCACCTGATGAACACTGCTGGTCGTGGCACCGGTAAACGCGGAATTGTTGCTTTGCGCCGAAAGAATGCTCGCATCACGTCCCGCTTCGATGCTCGTATCACGACCGCTGACCAGTGCACTGCCCGTGCTGATAAAGTCGCGACCGGCGCTGGCTTTCAGGTCATTGGTGGCTTCGATGCGTGATGCGTTATCGAGGTACTCGCGGTGCTGCGAGTATCCTTGGGATGCGAAACCGCTGCTGGTGACTGTGCGCTCATTGATGATGTCGCCCTTGACCGACACCAGGTTCACACCGCGCCCGGTGATGATGCCGCCCGATTTGTTGACGATGTTATTGCCCGCCAGCAAGTCGAGACGGTTGCCCGCCTCGATCAGGCCACTGTTGACCAGATCATTGCCGGCGGCGGCCGTCAGGTTATTGCTGGCACGCAGGGTTCCGGCGTTCTGTAGATCCTGACCGGCAATCAACTTGACGTTTGCGCCTTGGATGAGCGCGCCATTGGGTGCCAGCCGATTATTGGCCTGAGCCAGATAAAGCACCGGCACCAGAACTTTCTCGCCGTTCACTTCGTGCTCTTCAAGCCAGACGATATCGTGGGTCAGCGCCGCCACTTGCTCGGCGGTGAGCGTCACGCCCACCGACAGGTCGAGCTGATCCTTGCTGGCGATCGCATTGTTCATCAGGTACTTGAACAGTCCTTCGTCGGAGGTCTGACCATCGATGAAGCGCTGCCCGGTGCGCTCGACCACCGCCTGCTGAATCAGACGCTGTTCGTACAAACCGTCACCCAGCCGTTTGGCACTTTGATCCGGGTCGTATCCCAGATTGGCCAACAGGTAATCCGAACTCATGAATTGTTTAAGTTCGGTGAGAACCGGGTTGGTTTCGATCAGATATTTGTGCGCGTTCGACGGCGCAGGTGTATTCGGCAGGCCCTGAACACGAGCCAGGGTCTGGCTGACATTACCCTTGGGCGACGTATTCGGTGCACCGATCAAAGTACCGGAGCCATCGTTGATGCTGGCATCGATCGCGCTTGCGCCGGTGGTCGGCTGTAGACCTGTACGGTCCGCTGTAGTCAGTTGGCGATCCGCTGCGCCGACCGCATTGATCGGGTCGATGGTCAATGTACGCCCGCCAGAAGGCAAGTCCGCCTGACGTTGCGTTGTTGTAACGGATGCGCCACCGATGGTCCAGTTCTGTGCGCCAGGAAGCGGTGCCGTGCCTCCCGAAGTGGCGCCCTGACCACTCAGACGAAACAGTCCGTTCTGACCACCGGGCAATTCAAACCCGGGTAACGCCAACGGGTTGACCTGCTGTTGAGCCAGATCCGGTGGCAATTGGCGATTCAGGCTGATCACTGTGGGTTGGGTCCCAGCGCCGGTTCGGGTATCGGCCGTTTTCGCCGGACCACCCGCGGTTGCCGTGTACGAACGCAGTTCGCCGTTGGTGATTTTGTTGGTCGCATTGACGACCACGCTGCCACCCGCCTGCACAATGGCCGGTACATAGCTTTTGTCGGTCGACTCGGTAATGACCGTCTGGAACGGCGTGGCGTTGATAATCGCGGCAGGTGCCTGGACACGTACGCCGGAGGCATATTGGGATGCACCAAAGGTAATGTATCCGCCGCCAGTCGCATCTTTTCCATAAGTGCCTATGTATTGGGTACTGGTCTCGAGGATATGGGGATTATTTCTGAGCCATGGAGTCACTGATGACTCCGCGCCACCGGCAGTCCAGAAACGGATGTCCTTGTTGTAGCTCGCGTCGTTGTGGCTGTTGTAATTGACGATCTGATTCCACAACGCGTCGTTCGGCGCTTTGTTGGTGATGTACTTGAGCGACGAATAACTGCCCAGCGAACTGCCGGAGTTGTTGAAGGTATCGACATTGATGGTGATGTCGGACGCGGCGGATACCGTGGAATTGGAGTTGACGAATTCCGACCCGGTCACACTCAGATTACGTCCGGCGGTGATGCTCGAAGCATCGGCATCACCAGAAACTGTCACGTTGAACGTCTGCTGCCAAACCAGGTGCGAATCGACGTCTTCCATGTGTTTGGGACGCGCCGAATCACAGTTGAAGCAGCGCACACCAATGGACGAAGAATCGCCCTCGGTGGTGATGACGCTGAAGTTCTCCATCTTGTTGTTCACCACTGACGACTTCAATGACATATCGCCGGTGGATTCGATACGCCCGGACAGATTGTCGACGCGAGCCGCCCGGTCTGCACCGTTGTAACCAAGCACATTGATGTCGCCCAGGCTGTAAACGTCGCTGTAGGTGTTGGTCAGCGTGCCGACTTGCAGGTTCATGTGAGCGCCACTGAAAAGCAGCGATCCCTGATTGGCTCGAATGCGGTTATTGGTCAGTGTCTGGGCGTTGATCAGGAGGTTTTTGGCACTGGCCAGCGTACCAAGATTGCTGACCGCACCGGCCCTGATTTCCAGCGCATCAGCGGATGTCAGGCGCCCCATATTGGTGACTTGACCGCCCACGTTGAGCTTGGTCAGACCGCCACCGGCAACACTGGCGCCCTCATTGACCGTCAAGTGGGCGGCACCGAATGTGAGGTCGCCTACGCTTGAAACCCGACCGTTACCACCGTAACTGCCGCCCAGTTGCAGATCCATGCTGCCGTCGCTGGCAATCAGTCCGTCATTGACCCAGTTACCACCACGCCCTTGCAGATGCGTCGAGGCCAGCAATTGACCGCTGGCAGTCTGACTGAAGTTGTTGACGTTGACGTTCAGCCGACCCGCTTGAATCACGCTGGAGTTGCTCCAGGTGTCGGCGTTGAGCGTCAGGCCGCCACGGGTGACGATGCTGCCGCCGGCGCCGGTGACATTGGCAGTGGAGATATCGAACGTACCATCGCCCAGGTGCAGCAGTTGGCCACCGCTGTTCAAGAAGCTGCCGACTGCCAGCGTGAGGTCGGTGTTGCCGGTTTCAAGCACACCATTGCGGTTGTCCAGCAGGCCGCCAATCTGAAACGCCGTTTTGCCACTGTTGGCTAGCGACCGCAGCTTGCCACCCTGGTTATCCAGACTGGCTGCCTTCACCGACAGAGTCGTGTCGCTTTCCACGACACCGCCACGGTTGTTCAAATCATTGAGCAGATCCAGATCGATACGATTACCGGCGATTTGTCCGCCGCCGTTGTGCAGGCGAGTGCCAGTCACCCTGAGCAGATTTGTGGCGTAGAGCCCGCCGTTACGGTTATCCAGCGCGGCCGTGACAATGCTGGCGTCCGCCGCCTGCGCGGAGATCCGTCCGCCATTGTTGTCCAGCCCTGCCAACGCAGTGAGGGTCAGGCCCTGTGCCTGGATAATGCCGCCCTGATGGTTATCGTTCAGGTCGACACCATTGCGCAACACGCCAACAGTGCGCGCTTGTAATGCGCCCTTGATGCTCGCCAGTACGCCGCCACGGTTATCGATATTCGAGGCGTTGACACTGACCGCACCCGTTTCGGCGATGACTCTGCCACTTTGATTATCCAGGTCGCCACTGACATCAAGTGCCAGGCCACTCTGACTCTGGATTGCGCCTTTGCCGTTGGCCAGACTGGCCGCCTTCAATTGCAGCCCGGCGTTCTGGCTATAGATCAATCCATCGGAATGATTGAGCACCGCGCCGCTGGCTGTGATTTGCAAATCATCGTTGGCGGCAATGGTGCCTTTGTTGCTGTTGTCCAACGATCCGGTCAGCAGGCTGAGGTTACCTTTGCTGACCAGTTGCCCGCTGCGGTTACTCAGGTCAGTAACGCCGGTGATCCGTACAGGGCCGGCACCCGCCAGTTTGCCGGCGTTGTTGTTCAGTTGTCCGAGCAGGTCAAGGGTAATCGCTGCATTGCCAGCGATCTGGCCAGTACTGTTGTCGACGCTTGTGGCGTTGACGTTGATCACCTGTTGCGCATTGATCGTACCGCCGGCATTGGTCAATGCCGCACTGCTGATATCGAGCGCCACGCCACTGTCGATGAGACCCCCCTGATTGTTGTTGAGTGTCCCGCTCAATGTCAGGGTTTGCCCCGCCGCGCTGCTGAGAATGCCTTTATCACTGTTATCCAGCTCACTCGCCTTGACGTTCAGGCTGCCGTGACTGACTAACGCACCTGAATGACTATTGAGCAATCCACTTGTCAGCTCGACGCCCACATCGCCATTGCGGCTGGAGAGCGTGCCACTGTCGCGGTTATCCAGGCTGGCACCTTTGACCGCGAGACTTTCCCAGCCAGACATCAAGCCCTTGCGGTTGATCAACTCGGTACCGCTGACCGTCAGTTTCTGGCCGCTGATCAACTTGCCGCTGCTGTTGTTCAACGCTCGAGCGATTACGTCAAACGCCAACGCGCTGGAGATCTCGCCACCCTCGTTGTTCAGATCACGCAGACGCTCGAGCGTCAAAGGACCTTTGGCAGTGAGCAATCCGTTGCGATTGTCGAAATCGCCCTCCGCCAGATCGACGCTGATCGCGTTGTCACCCAACAGACGACCGCCATTTTGGGTCAGTGCAGTCAACTTGAGATTGATATCACCCTTGGCGGAAACCTCACCTCCGTTGCTTGAGTCCAGCGTCGTAGCGGTCACGCTCAACGCACCCAGGCTGTTGATCAGACCATTGCCCCGGTTGTTCAGGGCCATCGCATCGAGCGTAATCGCGTCCTTGGCCAATATCGCGCCACCCTCGTTGTTCAAGTCAGCACTGTTGAGGTGCAGCGCTTGCTCGGCGTTGATCAGGCCCCTGGCATCATTGCGCAACAAACCGTCCACGGTCAGGTCGAGATTGCCGCGACTGACCAGACTGCCACCGCTATTGTTCAGACTGGCGCTACGGAGATCGATTGCAGCGGCGCCGATCACGCCTTTGACGTTATCCAGGGCATTAGCGATGCGCACGATCAGGCCCTGACCGCTCAGAAGCTTGCCGCCGTTGCTGTTATCGAAGTTTTGCGCAATCAGGGTAAACGCTTGCGCACTGGAAATTTCACCGCCCTGATTGTTGACCCCATTAAGTTGTTTGAGCAGCAAGGCACCCGGAGCGTTGATCAAGCCGTTCTGATTATTCAACTGACCGTTATTCATATCCAGAATCAGGCTTTGCTTACTGAACAACTGCCCACCCTGCTGATCCAGTCCGCTGACCGAGGCCGTCAACGCACCTTCGCTGCCGATGCGCCCGCCATCGCTGTTGCTCACCTGGCCGGCGTTCAGATTTACCGTACTGGCGCTGTTGAGTTGTCCGGACTGACTGTTGTCAAACGCACCCGTGGTCACGGTGACCGCGCCTTTGGCGCTGATAGTGCCTTTTTGGTGATTATCGAGGCGGGTACTGACGAGACCGAGCGCGCCGTTGGTGACCATGTTGCCGCCCTGGTTATCGACCGCGCCCTGACTGTTGACCGTCAGATCCCCTGCACTCGACAGACTGCCAAGGGCGTTTGTCAGTTGCGCTGTATTGACCGTCAATTCGCCTTCGCTGCTGACCTTGCCCCGGCTGTTATCGAATGCCCCGCTCAGGTCCAATCGGGCCGCGTGCAAACTCAGCAGGTTGCCACCGCTGTTATCCAGCGTGCGGCCTTGCAGGTTCAGCACGGATCGGCTGCTGATCAATCCGTCATTGCGATTGAACAATTGATCGACAGTGAGGGCCAGCGCCTGTCCTGCGAACATCTTGCCGGCGTCGCTGTTATCGAGTTTGTCACCGGTTATCGATACTTGGGTGTTGCTGGTGATTTCTCCCCCTCGGTTGTCGACATCGCCGACATTGAGGGTCACGTCCTGCGTTGCACCCAGCAGACCGCTCTGGCGATTATCAAGTGTCTCGGCATTCAGGCCGAGCGTACCGGTGGCGATCAGCTTGCCTTGGCGGTTATCCAGTTTTCTGACCGCGAGCAAAGCATTCGTTTTGCTGGCGATACTGCCGGCACGGTTATCCAGCGTGCCGACCTCAAGCAGCAACTGCCCGTCGGCGATCAACGTTCCGGCATGGTTGTTCAAGTCTTTGCCGACAGCCAGTTCCAGACGTCCGTGGCTGCTGATCAAGCCCTCGGCATTATCCAGACTGTTACTTTGAGCATCGACCGCAGCGGCCGAAATCACACCTTTGAGATTATTCAGTGCGTGCGCAATACGCAGCGTCAGACCTTCTTGGCTCAGGAGCTTGCCTTGACTGTTATCAAGCTCATTGACGGCAAGCGTAAAGGCCAGTCGGCTGGAGATTTCCCCGCCCTGGTTGTTCACGCCAGCAAGGTTTTTCAGCAATAGCGTTCCGGGGGCGTTGATCAAGCCGTTGCGGTTATCCAAATCACCGTTGTTCAGATCCAGGGAAAGGCTGTCTTTGCTGAACAACTCGCCAGCCTGCTGATTGAGTCCGGTGACCGACACCGTCATGGCTTGCTGACTGGCAATCCGTCCGCCAGCGTTGTTGACCTGATTGGCCTTGAGTTCAAGCGACGCACCGCTGATCAAGTGGCCGCCCTGACTGTTATCCATATCGCCGGTATGGATCAGCGTGACGTCCTTGGCCGAGACCGATCCATTGCGGCTGTTATCCAGACTGCCACTGCGCAGGTTCAACGTGCCGTCAGTGGAAAGAGAACCGTCCTGATTGATCACTTCACCCTGCGTGGTCAGCGCCAGTGCGCCGGCACTGCCCAAGCTACCGGCACTGTTGTCGATACGATTGGCAGCGACGGTCAATGTACCTTCGCTACTGATCAGGCCCTGGATATTGAGCATGGCGTCGTCGAGGGTGATGATCAGACCCTTGAGGCTTTCCAGCCTGCCGCCTGAGTTGTTCAGCGAGCTGCCGATAAGCCCGGTAGCACCCTTGGCGCTGATCAGCCCTTTGCTCTGGTTATTCAATGTAGCCACTGCCAGTGTCAGATCCGCACCGGCGAGCAGCTTGCCGCCGTCAGCGTTATCCAGACGCTTGCCGCTGATATCCATCAACAGCGTGGCAGAGAGTTCACCCGCGCGGTTGTCGACCTGGTCGACGTTCAACTTCAATGCCTTGGTGGTACCGACCAGTCCGCCGTTACGATTGTCGAGGCTGTTGCCGATCAGGCTCAGATTGCCCTGCGCAACCAGTGCACCGCCCTGTTGTTGCAACAGGCCAATGGTAGCGAGCAAGTCAGCCTGGCTGGAGATCCGTCCCTGAGCGTTGTGCACCTCATCGAGTGTGAGAGTCACAGGGCCGACCGCACTAAAAAGACCGCCGCTGTTATCAAGATAATTACCCTGCAAGGTCATCGCCGCTTTACCGGTGATCTGACCCTTGTCACGGTTATCCAATCGATTGATTTGCAGATTCAGTTGCTTGTCAGCCTGGATGATCCCTCCTCGGTTGTCGACGCTGTCACCGCGCAGTGCCAGCGAGTTTTTGCCAATGACCTTGCCCGTGCGATTGTCGAGACTGCCGGTTTGCGCGTCGATAGAGCCCTTGGTGGTGATTTCACCTTTGTCACGGTTGTCGAGCAGGCCATTGATGCGCAGGACAAGGCCGTTATCGCTGACTACAACGCCACCGTCACGGTTGTCAAAACTGCCCGCCTTGAGAGACAGAACCTGACCTGAGCCGAGCATGCCGTCACGGTTATCCAGCGCCCCGCCGAGATCAATATCGAGCCCCAGGTCACCTAGAATCCGGCCGCTGCGATTGTTCAGAGTCAGGCCATTGAGACGCGTCGTGCGCGTGCTGGAAATCTCACCAGCGCTGTTGTCGAGCTGGCCGACGACGCCCTGTAAATCGCCTGCACTGTTGATCAGCCCCCCCATGTTCTGCACTTGATTGGCCTTCACATTCAGGGTGCCGCGACTCAACACACGTCCGTTGTTACGGTTGTCCAGTGTTCCCGCCGTCACTGCAGTAGTTTGCCCGCTGAGCAAGCCGCCCTGGTTGTTCAGGGTCTGCGCCGCGATTACCGTCAGGTTGCGGCTGGCAGTCAGGCTCTTACCTTGGTTTTCAAGATTCTGCGCATTGAGTTTCAGGTCGCCATGTGTGTTGCGACTGCCGTCGGCATTGACGCCCGCCTCGATAGCTCCGGCGTTGTTCAGTTGCCCACCGGCGCTGAGGTTGATGCTGTCGCGAGCCGCGAGGGTTTGCCGGTTAGTCAGGTTGCCTTTGGTTTGTACATTGAGGCCGGCACCAGCGTAGATAGGGCCTTGCGCGTCGAGACTCGCAGCTTTGACATTGACTGACGTAGTGGCAGAGGCCTGCGCCAGCGTGAGCTGGCCGTTGGCATCAATCTGGATATCGCCACCGCTGGCGGCAACGTTACCCGCCAGTTTCACGCCGACCCCAGCCTCGGTTCCCACCAGTTTGATCGCCCCGGCATACATCCCGCCGAGTGCCGAGGAGTCAATCGCCAGTTGCGGTTTGGTGCTACCGTCATCGGCGCGTGCCGTGGCGTTCAAGGTCTGTGCGTTGACGTCGTTGCGCCCGGCAACGATGGTCAGGTTCTGCGCCTGGAGCTCAGCGTTGATCTTTGCGCTGCGGGTGATGATTTCGAAGCGGTCGACGTTGTTGGCGTTGAGGCCTGCGCCTTCGATCGCCACAGAGCCTTGATCAACCTGAAAACGATCCAGCCGGCCCGCGCCATCCAGCACCGGTTTGCCGGTGGTCAGCGTTACGCGCGGTGCGTTGATGAAACCGCAACTATTGCAGGTGATGCCATACGGGTTGGCGACGATCACCCGCGCTGACTGCCCCGCCACTTCGGTGTAACCACGCAGTTGACTCGGGTTCCCGCTGATGACTTCGTTGAGAATTGCTTGCGCCGAGCCGCTGTTTTTCAGGTTCGGGTTGCCGATGATGTGGCCACCCAGTTGTGTGGCGGAGGTTTGAGTGGCGCCGTTGTTGAGGATGACGCCCTGCGCGCCGACGTTGTAGTCATGGAATTGGTTGTGCGACAGACCGCTGCCGTTGGGCGTGGCGATGTTGATGATCGGCACGCCATTGCCGGCCCGGTCCAGCGAGGTGTTCGAGTTGGCCACCACGATCCCGTCCGCCTGCGCCCACATCGGTTGCCAGAACATGACATTCGCCAGCAGCAATGCAAGTCCGCGCTTGGGCATCCCCCAAAAGTGCTCACGGGTTTCGATACTGCAAGATTGACGCGCGGCGAAGGCGTAGTGGCGAACATCCATGTTGAAAGTCTCATCGCGTGTAGCTGATTGATCGGCAAAATCGACAGGCAAAGCAGTCCCTACCCGGCCAAATGAATCATGCCGACAGAGTGAGGATCTGAATTAGGGGATTTAGGGCGCGCTTGGGTCAGAACGTCCAAAGCGTTGCAAAACCATCACAGAATCGGTCTGCGATAAGTCTGTTCGATCCCTCGAAACCGCACATTGATATTAATGTGACATCTCGATGGTAGATTGCCATCATTCTGACGTCAACAACCCGTTATGCGACTATTTCAGCAACCGCTCTAGCACGGGGTTTAGCGCACAAAGTTGATATTTTGCGGGAGTTATCGACATTTTCGATTCAACAACAACGACGCCAGCACCTGGGTTGAACAGAACAAACAGGACTGAACTTTCTTCAGGCCAAACCCCTCCACCGATTAACCCGCCTTACCCGGAACGGAGGCCTGCCCCCATGAAAACCCTGCTCAAGCTCACCCTCGCCGCCACCCTAGCCTGCGCCCTGCCGGTCTGGGCCTGCACACCAGAAGAGGCCACCGCCAAACGCGAACAACTGGCCAAGGAAGTGGCCAAGCTCACCGAACAGAATCCGGCCAAGGCCAAGGAAATCAATGCCGAGTTGCAGAAGATGGACTTGGGCACGGCCAGCGCCGATCTGCCGGACAAATGCCAGTTGATTGATCAGCGCTTGAAAGAGCTGGATTCGGCCGAGAAAAAAACCGAGAGCTAAAGCAAGATCTAAAGATCGCAGCCTTCGGCAGCTCCTACACCGAACCCTGTAGGAGCTGCCGCAGGCTGCGATCTTTTGCCCTTAAAAATGCATTTGTGCATTTATTTTCTTGCATAAACGCATATCCAGACTATGGTTACATCGAGCAAGGAGATCGGCACCGTTCATCGCAGATGAAAACCGTTAACCACCGATCGCTCGGCAATACCGCAACACAATCACAAGCTGGACGCTTGTTTTCATTCATGGAGGACTGAAAAAATGTTAACCACTCAAGCAACATCATTCACCGGTGAGAGCCTGCCAAGGTGCCTCGTCGGCCACCTGCTCGACCCGCAACTGGTCGAGGTTGAAGCCACTGCGCAAAGCGCTGCACTGGCCGCCGCCAACCTCAACTTCACCATGCAGAAACAGACGCAGACCAACTGGTGCTGGGCCGCCGTTTCCGCTTCGGTCGGCAACTACTACGGCACCGGGAACTGGACACAGTGCGGGGTCGCGAGCACCCAACTGGATCGTAACTGCTGCAACCAGCCAGGTCCGTGCAACGTCTACGGCTATCTGGATTCGGCCCTGCAAACCACCCGCAGCTACAACGGGATGAATCAGGGTTCGCTGCAGATGTCGGCCATTCAGAACCAGATCAACATGGGTCGCCCGGTCGGCCTGCGTTGCGCCTGGTACGGTGGTGGCGCGCACTTTCTGGCGATCTACGGCACCAACGGCAACTACGTGCTGGTCGCCGACTCGATCTACGGTTACTCGACTCGCGCGCTGAACGCGTTCCCCGGTTCGTACAACGGCGGCGGCAACTGGACTCACACTTACTTCACCGCGAAAAACTAGGAGGGCGACATCATGCAACTGACTTATCCAAAGGCGCCTTCCAACGGCGTACAGACTTTGCGTCCGGTGCTGCAAGCCGCGCTGCAAAACCAGGGCTTCGGTATCAACCGCCAGTTCGCCAATGCGACACCGGCCAAAGTCAGCCTCAGCGAAGCCTATCGCGGCTACTCGCTGACGCTGGACGATCTGAGCCAGGGCAAGGGTCTGAAAGACGCACGCATCGGTGAATGGCATTACCTGGTATTTGCCGACGGCGTGAGCATTGCCGATGCGCAACTGGCCGAGGTGCGTGGCCATGTCGAGTTCGCTTCGCTGAACCACGGCACCCGGGCCGCCGACACCGTGGGCGCGCTGAAACTGGCGGAACAGGCGCCGCAATTGCAGGGCAAAACCGTTGAACTACGGGTGCTGTTTGTCTCTGCGCTGCACGTCGTGGCGATCTGGCTGCACGCTGACGGTGAGGATGTACTGATCCCGATCGAGCCGACGCCGAAAGAGCTGGGCGACTCGCGGTTGTACAGCGAAGCCGCGCTGCTCGCCTTGCTTAAACCGGCGGCAGATCGCGCCAAACAGCGCTTTGACGCGGATACCAGCGGACAGTTGGGGAACTGATAAACCCTGCGCATAAAAAAACCCGGACACTGTCCGGGTTTTTTATTGCCTGCGAAAACGCCTTACTCAGCCGCTGGCTCAGCCGGCTTGCGACGCTTGAGCGGGGCCATGCCGTCGCTGCTCACCAGCGAATCCGGCTTCGGACGGTTGGCGCTCTTGCGCTTGGTCGGGGTCTTGGCGGCGGTTTTCTTCTTGTCGCCCTTGGCGTCGGTCTTTTTCTTCTTCACGCCGACGGCTTTGCCCGAGGCCTTGACCTTTTTCGGTCCGCCGTAGGTGCCTTTGACTTCCTTGATGGTGCGGCGCTCGAAGCTCTGCTTCAGGTAGCGCTCGATGCTCGACATCAGATTCCAGTCGCCGTGGCAGATCAGCGAGATCGCCAGACCGTCGTTACCGGCGCGGCCGGTACGACCGATGCGGTGCACATATTCGTCGCCGCTGCGTGGCATGTCGAAGTTGATCACCAGATCCAGGCCATCAACGTCCAGACCACGGGCCGCGACGTCGGTCGCTACCAGGATCTTCACACCGCCCTGCTTCAGACGATCGATCGCCAGTTTGCGATCCTTCTGGTCTTTCTCGCCGTGCAGCACGAACGCCTTGTATTCCTGAGCCACCAGACGGCCGTAGATGCGGTCGGCCATGGCACGGGTGTTGGTGAAGACGATGGCCTTCTGGTAGGTCTCGTTGGCCAGCAGCCAGTTCACGATCTGTTCTTTGTGCTGGTTGTGGTCGGCGGTGATGATCTGCTGACGGGTGGTCGAGTTCAGTTGGCTGACCGCGTTGAGCTGCAGGTGCTCAGGGTTGTTCAACACCTTGGCGACCATTTCACGCAGACCGGAACCGCCGGTGGTGGCGGAGAACAGCATGGTCTGCTGACGGTTCGGGCACTCGTCGACCAGACGCTGCACGTCTTCGGCGAAACCCATGTCGAGCATGCGGTCGGCTTCGTCGAGCACCAACACTTCGACTTCCTTGAGGTCGAGGTTGCCGGCGTTGAGTTGCTCGATCATCCGGCCCGGGGTACCAATCAGGATGTCCGGTACCTTGCGCAGCATCGCCGCTTGCACCTTGAAGTCTTCACCGCCGGTGATCAGGCCGGACTTGATGAAGGTGAACTGCGAGAAGCGTTCAACTTCTTTCAGGGTCTGCTGGGCCAGTTCGCGGGTCGGCAGCAGGATCAGGGTCTTGATGCTGACGCGAACCTTGGCCGGGCCGATCAGGCGGTTGAGGATCGGCAGGACAAAAGCGGCGGTCTTGCCGCTACCGGTTTGCGCCGTCACCCGCAGGTCACGCCCCTGGAGCGCCAGCGGAATGGCCGCTGCTTGCACAGGCGTTGGCTCGACAAATTTCAGCTCGGCCACGGCTTTGAGCAGGCGTTCGTGCAGGGCGAATTGGGAAAACACGGGTGCTACCTCGAAGATATGCAAAAAAACAGCTGCATAGGTTACCGGTTTCGAGCGCTCAGGCCGAGTTTCTTTATACAAACGGGCGTAATCAGTGGCTTTTTTGTTGCTCGATTTGTCTCCAACGGTAATACACAGCGTCTTAAATGCTCTAATCGCCTATCGCGTCTTACAGAAGAATCGTTGCTCACATGGATTTCAAACAGCTCTGGCTCAACGCCCAAGACCTCTGGGGTGCCCTCGAACAGCACCCGTTCCTGCAATCCGGCCTGGTGCTGATGCTGCTCTTGGTGATCGCGCTGGTCCTCGGACGAGTGGCGCGCTATCTGATCCTGCATGCCAGCCGCATGCTCGGGCGCCAACCGGCGTTGCACTGGATCAACGACTTTCGCCACAACAAGGTGTTTCAGCGCCTGGCGCAGATGACGCCGTCGCTGGTGATCCAGTTCGGCCTGCATCTGGTGCCGGAACTGAGCAAAACCGCGATGACCTTCCTCGGCAACGTGGCGCTGTCCTTCACCATCCTGTTCCTGCTGCTGTCGGTCAGTGCCCTGCTCAATGCGCTGCTGGACATCTACGCACGCACCGAACACGCTCGCACCCGCTCGATCAAGGGCTATGTGCAACTGGCGAAAATGGTGCTGTACGTGTTCGGTGCGATCATCATCGTCGCCACGCTGATCGACCGTTCGCCGCTGTTGCTGCTCTCCGGTCTGGGTGCGATGTCGGCGGTGATTCTGTTGGTCTACAAGGACACGCTGCTGTCGTTCGTCGCCAGCGTGCAACTGACCAGCAACGACATGCTGCGGGTCGGTGACTGGATCGAAATGCCGCAAGTCGGCGCCGATGGCGACGTGGTCGACATCACCTTGCACACGGTCAAGGTGCAGAACTTCGACAAGACCATCGTCTCGATCCCGACCTGGCGCCTGATGTCCGAATCGTTCCGCAACTGGCGCGGCATGCAGCAGTCCGGTGGGCGACGGATCAAACGCAGCCTGTTCATCGACGCCAGCGGCGTGCGCTTCATCCGTGATGATGAAGAAGAAAAGCTCTCCCAGGTGCACCTGCTGACCGGTTACATGGCCCGCAAGAAAGCCGAGCTCAAGGCGTGGAACGAGGCGCAGGGCAATGTGGCGGCAATGTCGGCCAACCGCCGGCGCATGACCAACATCGGCACCTTCCGCGCTTACGCATTGGCCTATCTGAAGAGCCACCCGGAAATTCAGCCGAACATGACCTGCATGGTCCGCCAGATGCAGACCACCGCGCAGGGCATTCCGCTGGAAATCTACTGCTTCACCACCACCACGGTGTGGGCCGACTACGAGCGGATTCAGGGGGATATTTTCGATTATCTGCTGGCGGTGCTGCCGGAGTTCGGGTTGAGCCTGTATCAGCAGCCGAGTGGCGGGGATTTGCGGACGGGGTTGTTGCCGGCGGTGTTGGGGGCGGCGAGCATTCCCGAGCCGCAGAAACACCTCATGTAACGCCACCGATCAAAACTGTGGGAGCGGGCTTGCTCGCGAAGGCGTCAGGTCAGTCAACATAATCGTTGAATGACGCACCGCTTTCGCGAGCAAGCCCGCTCCCACAGGGGTTATGCGGTGGCTTGGGAATTGCGGATGCCCAACCGGCTGATCCACACTGCCGCCAGAATCACACTGCCGCCAAGCAACAACCTTCCCAGTTCCTCATGCTGATTCCAGATCAGCAGATTCAGCAGCAAGCCCACCGGCACATGCAGGTTGTTCATCACCGCCAGTGTGCCGCCGTTGACCATGCACGCGCCCTTGTTCCACCAGTACATCCCCAGCGCCGTCGAGACCAGGCCGAGGAACAGCAACACACCCCATTGCAGCGGCGCTTCGGGCAGGAAGTTGGCTTTGCCGAACAGCAGAAACGCCGGCAACACCACCGCCAGCGCGCCGAGGTAGAAGAAGCCGAAACGCCGGTAATGCGGCAGATCGCTTGGGTGTTTCGCCACCAGATGCTTGTACAGCACCTGCCCGGCGGCGTAGGTGAAGTTGGCCAGTTGCAGCAGCAGGAAACCCATGAAGAAGTCCGGGTTGATGCTGTCGAAACGAATCACCGCCGCGCCGCCCACCGCCACCAGTGCGGCGACCAGCGCCCAAGGGTTGAAGCGCCGGTTCAACGCATCTTCGATCAACGTCACGTGCAGTGGCGTGAGGATGGTGAACAGCAACACTTCCGGCACCGTCAGCACGCGGAAGCTCAGGTACAGGCAGACGTAGGTGATGCCGAACTGCAACGCGCCGATCAGCAGCATGCCGCGCATGAACGCCGGTTCCACCGAGCGCCAGCGGGTCAGCGGAATGAACACCAGCCCGGCCAGCAACACGCGCACCAGCACCGCAAAGTAGCTGTCGACGTGCCCCGCCAGGTACTCGCCGATCAGACTGAAGGAAAACGCCTGAATCAGCGTGACAAAAAGTAGATAGCCCATGGTCGCCTCTGTTTCGAATGGCGGCGACGATAGCGGTTTTTACGCCAGACCGCGAACCTCAGGCAACACTGAACCCTGTGGGAGCGGGCTTGCTCGCGAAAGCATCGTGTCAGTCGACGAATAGTTGACTGACACACCGCCTTCGCGAGCAAGCCTGCTCCCACAGGGGTTACACGTTGCTCAGATAATTGCAGGCAAAAAAAAAGCCCGATCTCGCTAAAGCGTTCAATCGGGCTACAGCACTCAGGAGCAACAAGTGCAAAGGGAGGTTCGATGCGCGTAGGCCTTGAAGGGGTTGCGCCGGGTCACTAGAACAATCGGCGATTATCTGGGGATTAACCTGTCAAGCGACCTGGGACAGTTTGGCGTTGGCCTGATTCAGGCCCTTCTCCTGGAAATCGCCGCCCAGGTTCATGCCTTCGGCGTGAATGAAGGTCACGTCGTGGATGCCGATGAAGCCCATGACCTGACGCAGGTACGGTTCCTGATGGTCGGCCGGGCCGCCGGCATAGATGCCGCCGCGAGCGGTGAGCACATAGGCACGCTTGCCGCTGAGCAGGCCTTGCGGGCCGGTTTCGGTGTACTTGAAGGTCACGCCGGCACGCAGCACGTGGTCGAGCCAGGCCTTGAGAGTACTCGGGATCGCGAAGTTGTACATCGGCGCGGCCATCACCAGTACGTCGGCGGCGAGCAATTCATCGGTCAATTCGTTGGATCGATCCAGCGACAATTGTTCGTTGGCGTTGCGCTGCTCGGCGGGCTTCATCCAGCCGCCCAGCAGGTTGATGTCCAGGTGTGGAACGGGGTTCACGGCGAGGTCACGCACGGTGATCTGATCGTTGGGGTGCGCGGATTTCCACTGGCTGATGAAGGTCTGGGTCAGTTGACGGGAAACCGAGTCTTGCTGGCGGGCACTGCTTTCGATGATCAGAACGCGGGACATGGTGTGTAGCCTCCATCCGAGAATGTTGTAGGTCGATGGAATGGAGGTTAAACAGGGTTGCATCGATGAAAAAGCGCAAATAATTGCTGCAAAGCATCGAATAATTCGTTTAGATGCAGCTTGTACCCTGTGGGAGCGAGCTTGCTCGCGAAGGCGGTGTGTCATTCACCATTAATGTGTCTGGTACACCGCCTTCGCGAGCAAGCCCGCTCCCACAATAGAACGCGGTGTTATTTCGGGCTGCAGCTCAGGTCGATGCGCAGCCTGATGATCTCGCGGGAGAACTTGGCCGTGGCGTTCGTATGCTTGCGGGCCGGGATTTCGATGTTGCGCGTACGGGGTGCTTCCGGACCATTGTTGAATACGACTTTGCAGGTAGCGTCCACGTCGCCGTAGTTGGCGACCCGAATCGAGCCGATGTCCTTGTCGGTATCGTGGGTTTCGTAGTCGATCTTCAAGCCATTGAGGTTTTTCTGCACGTCGATCGGGTAAGCAAACGCCGTCAGCGGCAGCAGCGCCAGCAACACACAACAGAATTTTTTCATTCGCCAGTCTCCATGAGGGACGGCCAGCTTAGGACAAGAGGAGCTATTGATGAAAGCGCCCCGCGTGACCCTTGATCAATGGCGAACATTGCAAGCCGTGGTCGACCACGGCGGCTTCGCCCAGGCCGCCGAGGCCTTGCACCGTTCGCAATCGTCGGTGAGTTACACCGTCGCCCGTATGCAGGACCAGCTCGGTGTGCCGTTGCTGCGCATCGACGGACGTAAAGCGGTGCTCACCGAGGCTGGTGGCGTGCTGCTGCGCCGCTCGCGCCAACTGGTGAAACAGGCCAGCCAGCTGGAAGACCTCGCCCACCACATGGAACAGGGCTGGGAGGCCGAAGTGCGGCTGGTGGTCGATGCCGCCTACCCGAGCGCACGCATCGTCCGCGCGTTGACCGCGTTCATGCCGCAGAGTCGCGGCTGCCGCGTGCGGCTGCGCGAAGAGGTGTTGTCGGGGGTCGAAGAGGTATTGCTCGAAGGGGTCGCCGATCTGGCGATCACCGGCCTGAGCATTCCCGGCTACCTCGGTGCGGAATTGAGCGACGTCGAGTTTGTCGCGGTCGCCCACCCGGATCACGCGCTGCATCGGCTCAATCGCGAACTGAGCTTCCAGGATCTGGAAACCCAGATGCAGGTGGTGATTCGCGACTCCGGTCGCCAGCAGCCGCGCGACGTCGGCTGGCTTGGCGCCGAACAGCGCTGGACGGTCGGCAGCCTCGCCACCGCTGCCACGTTCGTCAGCAGCGGTCTGGGCTTCGCCTGGCTGCCGCGGCACATGATCGAACGGGAATTGAAGGAAGGCACGCTCAAGCTGCTACCGTTGGATCAGGGCGGCAGCCGCAACCCGAGCTTCTATCTGTATTCGAACAAGGACAAACCGCTGGGCCCGGCGACACAGATCCTCATCGAACTGCTGCGCACCTTCGACACCTTGCCGCTGGACGCACCGTTCGCCGCCCCTGAACAAGCCTGACACGGAGTTCACCGATGGCCTATTTCGAGCATGAAGGTTGCAACCTGCACTACGAGGAATATGGCCACGGTACGCCGTTGCTGCTGGTTCACGGGCTCGGTTCGAGCACCCTGGACTGGGAAATGCAGATCCCGGCGCTGTCGGCGCACTACCGGGTGATCGTTCCGGACATTCGCGGTCACGGTCGCTCGGACAAACCTCGCGAGCGCTACAGCATCGCCGGTTTCAGCGCAGACCTGCTGGCACTGATCGAACACCTGAACCTCGGCCCGGTGCACTATGTCGGGCTGTCGATGGGCGGGATGATCGGCTTTCAGTTCGGCGTCGATCAGCCGCACATGCTGAAAAGCCTGACCATCGTCAACAGCGCTCCCGAAGTCAAAATCCGCAGTCGCGACGACTATTGGCAGTGGTTCAAGCGCTGGAGTCTGATGCGCGTACTCAGCCTTGTGACCATCGGCAAGGCCTTGGGCAGCAAACTTTTTCCCAAGCCTGAGCAGGCCGAACTGCGGCAAAAAATGTCCGAGCGCTGGGCAAAAAACGACAAACGTGCTTATCTCGCCAGCTTCGACGCGATTGTTGGCTGGGGCGTTCAGGAACGACTTTCGAGAATTTCCTGTCCAACCCTCATCGTCAGCGCCGACCGTGACTACACACCCGTCGCGCTGAAAGAAACCTATGTAAAACTGCTGCCGAATGCGCGGCTGGTGGTGATCGCCGATTCGCGCCACGCCACCCCGCTCGATCAACCCCAACGCTTCAACCAAATGCTGCTGGAGTTTCTCACCGCAGCCGACACTCAATCTCAGGATCACTGACCCATGCTGAAAAAACTCGCCCTCGCCGCTGGTACTGTGCTGTTTGCCGCCAACCTGATGGCTGCCACGCCTGCCAAAGCACCGCACGTGCTGCTGGACACCACCAACGGTCAGATCGAAATCGAACTGGATTCGGTCAAGGCGCCGATCAGTACCAAGAACTTTCTGGATTACGTCAACAGCGGCTTTTACACCAACACCATTTTCCACCGTGTGATCCCGGGTTTCATGGCTCAGGGCGGCGGTTTCACTCCACAGATGCAGCAGAAAGACACCAAAGCGCCGATCAAGAACGAAGCCAGCAATGGCCTGCATAACGTTCGCGGCACTCTGTCGATGGCGCGCACCTCGAACCCGGATTCGGCCACCAGCCAGTTCTTCATCAACGTAGCCGATAATGCTTTCCTTGATCCAGGTCGCGACGCCGGTTACGCGGTGTTCGCCAAGGTGGTCAAAGGCATGGACGTGGTCGACGTCATCGTCAACTCGCAAACCACCACCAAAAGCGGCATGCAAAACGTGCCTGTCGACCCTGTGATCATCAAGTCGGCCAAAGTCATCGACTAAGCCGTACAGGGCGTATCGAGCGGCGCTGGCCTGACGCCACGCCGCTCACACCGATAAAAGGAGAGCCCGGCTTCCGGGCGGTTATCTGATGCTCTATCGCCGTTTCGAACAACTGATCGACATATTCCGCGACGCTCCGACGGCGTCCCCTCCAGATCGTGTCTGGCCCTTCTATACCTACTACCTGAAACAAGTCTGGCCGAGCTTCGCTGCTCTGCTGGTGGTTGGCCTGTTTGCCGCGTTGATCGAAGTGGCGCTGTTCAGCTACCTGAGCCGCATCATCGACCTCGCCCAGGGCACGCCCAACCCGAATTTCTTCAGCGACCACGCCCTCGAACTGACGTGGATGGTGGTGGTTGCGCTGGTGCTGCGGCCGATC
The DNA here is from genome assembly GCF_057799175.1 of Pseudomonas sp. 14P5.3.2. Classification (NCBI taxonomy): domain Bacteria; kingdom Pseudomonadati; phylum Pseudomonadota; class Gammaproteobacteria; order Pseudomonadales; family Pseudomonadaceae; genus Pseudomonas; species Pseudomonas sp. 14P5.3.2. The sequence goes on from NZ_JBYOKU010000009.1 coordinate 22,597, forward strand.
TTTTTCGGCCTGCACGATCTGCTGGTGCATCAGACCCTGAGCCCGGGGATGACCAGCATGATCCGCTGGCAGAACCACAGTTACGTGCTCAAGCAGAGCCTGAATTTCTTCCAGAACGACTTCGCCGGGCGTATCGCCCAGCGCATCATGCAGACCGGCAACTCGCTGCGCGATTCGGCGGTGCAAGCGGTGGATGCGCTGTGGCATGTAGTGATCTACGCGATCAGTTCGCTGGTGCTGTTCGCCGAAGCCGACTGGCGCCTGATGATCCCGCTGCTGACGTGGATCGCTGCCTACATCGGCGCGTTGTATTACTTCGTGCCGCGGGTGAAAGAGCGTTCGGTGGAAGCTTCCGACGCGCGCTCGAAACTGATGGGGCGGATCGTCGACGGCTACACCAACATCGCCACCCTGAAGCTGTTCGCCCACACCAATTTCGAACAGCACTACGCCAAGGAAGCCATCGAAGAACAGACGGTCAAGGCGCAGATGGCCGGCCGCGTGGTGACCAGCATGGACGTGGCGATCACCACCATGAACGGCCTGCTGATCGTCGGCACCACCGCGCTGGCGCTGTGGCTGTGGACGCAGTCGCTGATCACCGTCGGCGCGATTGCCCTGGCCACCGGTCTGGTGATCCGCATCGTCAACATGTCCGGCTGGATCATGTGGGTAGTCACCGGCATCTTCGAAAACATCGGCATGGTCCAGGACGGTCTGCAGACCATCTCGCAACCGGTCAGCGTCACTGATCGCGAACAGGCCAAACCGCTGGCGGTGGCCCGTGGCGAAGTGCGTTTCGAGCATGTGGATTTTCACTACGGCAAGAAGAAAGGCATCATCGGCGACCTCAACCTGACCATCAAACCGGGGGAGAAAATCGGTTTGATCGGGCCGTCCGGCGCCGGCAAATCGACCTTGGTCAACCTGCTGCTGCGCCTCTACGACGTCGAGGGCGGACGTATTCTGATCGATGGGCAGAACATCGCCGAAGTCGGCCAGGAAAGCCTGCGCGCACGCATCGGCATGATCACGCAGGACACCTCCCTGCTGCACCGCTCGATCCGCGACAACTTGCTGTATGGCAAGCCTGACGCCACCGACGCCGAGCTCTGGGACGCGGTGCACAAGGCCCGCGCCGACGAGTTCATTCCGTTACTGTCGGACGCTGAAGGTCGCACCGGTTTCGATGCGCACGTCGGCGAGCGCGGGGTGAAGCTGTCCGGCGGTCAGCGCCAGCGCATCGCGATTGCCCGGGTGTTGCTCAAGGACGCGCCGATCCTGATCATGGACGAAGCGACCTCGGCACTCGACTCGGAAGTGGAAGCGGCGATCCAGGAAAGCCTGGAAACCCTGATGCAAGGCAAAACCGTGATTGCCATTGCTCACCGCCTCTCGACCATCGCCCGTATGGATCGGCTGGTGGTGCTGGAAAACGGCAAGATCGCCGAGAGCGGCACCCACGCCGAACTGCTGGCGCATCGCGGCCTGTATGCGCGGTTGTGGGCGCACCAGACCGGAGGGTTTGTCGGAATCGATTGATTATTGGATCAATACAACTCCAATGTGGGAGGGGGCTTGCTCCCGAAAGCGGGGTGTCAGTACCGAACATTTGTCTGACACACCGCATTCGGGAGCAAGCCCCCTCCCACAATACATCGAGAACCGCCACAGGCCTCTAACCACGGGCTCTGGCGGTTTTTTCATGCCTGCTGGAAATCCACCCAAAGCCTGCTGTACTCAGCCAAGGCTCCAGCACGGAACCTGTCGTAAATCTGCAGGGAAGCACAACGCAATACAGTCTCGATAGCATGGGCTATCAAGGACTCTCTCATGTCTCTGTTCAAACGTTCAGTCACGGAGTTGTTGGGTACGTTCTGGCTGGTTCTGGGTGGCTGTGGCAGCGCGGTCATTGCAGCGTCTTCGCCGTTGGGCATTGGAGTGCTGGGGGTGGCCCTGGCGTTTGGTCTGACGGTGCTGACCATGGCGTTCGCCATCGGTCACATCAGTGGCTGTCACCTCAATCCTGCGGTGTCGGTCGGGTTGGTGGTCGGCGGGCGGTTTCCGGCGAGGGAGCTGCCGGCCTACATCATCGCCCAGGTAGTGGGCGGGATACTCGCCGCTGCCCTGCTCTACTACATCGCCAGTGGCAAGGAGGGTTTTGACATCGCCGCCGGCCTGGCCTCCAACGGGTACGGTGAGCACTCACCGGGCAAATACTCGATGGCGGCCGGGTTTGTCACCGAACTGGTGATGACCGGAATGTTCGTGATCATCATCCTCGGTGCCACCGACAAACGCGCCCCGGCGGGCCTCGCACCGATCGCCATCGGTTTGGGCCTGACGCTGATCCACCTGATCTCGATCCCGGTCACCAACACCTCGGTCAACCCGGCGCGCAGCACCGGCCCGGCGCTGATGGTCGGCGGCTGGGCGATCGCGCAGTTGTGGATGTTCTGGGTAGCACCACTGCTAGGTGCGGTGGTGGGCGGCGGAATCTATCGCTGGCTGGGTAAAGAAGAAACCTGAGGGATGCCTGAGCTCCCTTTGTAGGAGCTGCCGAAGGCTGCGATCTTTTGATCTTGATGTTCAAAAAACCAGATCAAAAGATCGCAGCCTTCGGCAGCTCCTACAGGGGATCTAGGTTTGGCGGTAGGGCAAGGCTGTTTTTGCTTCTTCGGCATAGGCGAGGACGCCCGCTCGCTCTTGCTGCAGGAAATCCTTCACCGCCGCTTTCAATCCGGGATGGCGCAGGTAGTGCCACGAATGAGTGATCACCGGTTCAAAGCCGCGAATCAGCTTGTGCTCGCCCTGCGCACCGGCATCAAAACGCTGGTATCCGTGGGCAATCGCATAATCCATGCCCTGATAGAAACACGTCTCGAAATGCAGCCGGTCAAACTCGGCCAGACACCCCCAGTAGCGCCCATAGAAGCTGTCGCCCCCGACCAGACTGAAGGCCATTGCCACCGGCCGTGAACCCTGTCTGGCGAAGACCACCCGAATCGCCTCCGGCATCCGCGCGGCCAGCAGGCTGAAGAACTCGCGCGTCAGATAGGGCGCCTGGCGGCGCACGGCGTAAGTGTTGGCATAGCAGGCGTAGACAAAATCCCATTGCGACTCGTCCAGCTCGCGCCCCGTCAACCATTCGAACTCGAAGCCCTGCCCCGCCACCTGTTCGCGTTCCTTGCGCATCTGCTTGCGCTTGCGCGAACTGAGCACGTCGAGAAAATCCTGGAAGTCCCGGTAACCGCGATTCTGCCAGTGATACTGACAGCCGATGCGCTGCAGCCAGCCCGGCTGCTCGGCCATGGCGGCGTCGGTGAAGGGGTCGGTGAAATTGATGTGCGCGCTGGAAAGCTCTTCGATTTCCAGATAGCCCGGCAGGCTCTTGAGCAATTCGAATCCATCCTCGACATTCGCCGCCAACAGTCTCGGGCCGCTGACCGGACTGAACGGCACCGCCGTCAGCAGTTTGGGGTAGTAATCGATGCCCGCCCGGGCGCAGGCATCGGCCCAACCGTGATCGAACACGTACTCGCCGTAGGAATGCCACTTGCGGTAACTGGGTAACGCGGCGATCAACCGACCGCCTTCAACGTGCAGCAGATGCTCGGCTTGCCAACCCGTGTGCGGGCCAACGCTGCCGCTGTCTTCAAGCGCCGAGAGAAAGGCATGGCGCAGAAACGGCTGGGTCTCGGGCACCAGTGCATCCCAAGTCGCAGGGGCGATTTCTGACAGGCTTTGCAGGCGTTGCAACGGCATCAACTGACTCTCCACTTCCAGGCATCAAAGCCGCGCGAGTATCGCTTATCGCTGCCCTTTGCACACGAGCATTCGGACGACAGCGCTCTAGATCAATAGTTCACGACACCTTTGTATCGTCATCGACATGACATCACTTAGCCACTGCTCTGTCATAAACCATCGCGATACTCGCTCCTGTTTTTAGAGCGCCGGGTTCTACCCGGACACTGTTTTCCGACGTGCGCGTCGGTGTGCCCAGGATGGTTCAGCCATCCCCTCTCATCTTCGGAGATTGCTATGCGTCTTGCTTCCACAAAAACTGCGGCGGCCTTGTGCGGTGGCCTGTTGCTGGCCATGAGTGTTCCGGCCAGTGCCGCAGTCGACGCCAAACTGCTCGACATGCTCAAGGCTAACGGTTCCATCACCCAGGCGCAGTACCTCGAACTGCAAACCGAACTGGCCCAGGATCAGAAGGCTCAGCAAATCGCGCAGCAGGCGCAGCAAGAGACCAACGAGCAAATCGCGGCGACCGCGAAGAAAACCAACGAACTGAGCTCTTTCGACCAGAAACTTGCCTGGGCTGCCAAGACCCAGTTCAAGGGTGACGTGCGTTTCCGTCAGGAGACCGTAAAGAACGACGGCGTGCCGAACAGCAAGGACCAGGACCGTCAGCGCATTCGTGCCCGTCTGGGTGCCTACACCGAAATCAACCCGCAGGTGGACACCGGTATCCGTATTGCCACCGGCAGCAGCGACGACGCCCGCTCCACCAACCAGGACCTGAACAACTACTTCGACAAGAAGCAGATCTGGCTCGACCAGGGTTACGTCGACTATCACCCTGACGCGATCAAGAACTTGCACCTGATCGCCGGTAAAATGAACCAGCCGTGGGTCAGCATGGGCGACATCATCTGGGACAGCGACATCAACCCGGAAGGTCTGGCCGTCACCTACAAGTATCCGCTGAACGGCAGCACCGAACTGTTCGGCAGCGCAGGCCACTACACCCTCAAGGACAACGTCGACGGCGAAGGCGTGCAGTTCAAGCACGACCTGCGTCTGTACGCTGGCCAGTTGGGCGGTCGCTTCGCACTGACCGACAGCCTGAAACTGACCCTGGGCGGCAGCCTCTATTCCTACGACAATGACAAGGACAGCGCCTGCCCGACCACCGGCACCGTCACTGCGCCATGTGCCTTGGCCGTCAACGGCAACAGCCCGAACGAAACCTTCAAACTGTATGAAGGTTTTGGTCAACTGGACATCGCCAACCTGCCAGTACCGCTGTCGATCTACGGTCAGTACGTCAACAACAAAGACGCCAGCAACGACCAGGACACTGGCTGGCTGGCCGGCGTCAAGACCAAGGTTTACGGCTTCGGGATCGACTACAACTACCGCGACGTGCAGCGTAATGCGGTGGTCGGTGCCTTCACTGACTCCGACTTCGCCAACGGCTACACCGGTTCGCGCGGCAGCAAGCTGAAAGTCAGCTACGAGCTGGACAAGAACTTCACCCTGGGTGCCACCTACTTCATGGCCAACTCGGACTACACCAACGCCAGCCTGAAGAAGACCGACTCCGATATCAATACGCTGCAACTGGATGCCGAAGCCAAGTTCTAAAACGCGTCACCCTCTAGCCTGACGCGGGCGGGACGATCCCCATCATCCGTTCGTTTCGTCCCGCGCCTGGCTATTTTTATCTTACCTGTGGCGAGGGAGCTTGCTCCCGCCGAATTGCAAAGCAGTCCTCTGCTTCTAAGTAAAGCGAGGGCCGCTTCACGACCCAGCGGGAGCAAGCTCCCTCGCCACAATGGTTCAGCGTCTACAGAAGACTATCTTTTCGGCGCTGCTCGGCCAGGCGTTCGGCCAGCGCATCCACACCCTCTTGCGGCTTCTCCGGCAGCGCCTTCAGGGTCGCCTGCATCAAACGCATCTGACGAATGAACCGCCGACAGTTCGGGCAGAACATCAGGTGATGGCGCACCAGCAGTTTCTCGCGAAAGCTCAACTGGCCATCGAGATAATCGCTGGAGCGCGCTACTTGTTCCTTGCAGGTCAGCATTCGCCGGTCTCCTCAAAATGCTCCACCGTGGCGAAGACTTTCAGCCGCGCACGATGCAGCAGCACACGGACATTGGAGAGCGAGATCTCCAGAAGATTACAGATCTCTTCCAGTTCCAGCCCCTGACGTTCGCGCAACAGCAACACGCTGCTTTGCAGTTCCGACAGGCTGAGCAGGGTGTGCTCCAGGCAATCACGCAGTTCGCTTTCGGTGAGCAAGGCTTCCGGGGTGTCCTGATGCCAGGCGAATGGCGCCACCAGCCAATGGCCGTCACCGGGAGAGAAGCGATCGTCGTCGATGGTGCCGTGGGGAGACGGCAGATCATCCATCAACACTTCGCGGCGGTTTTGTTTGTAACGGCTTTTGGCGGAATTGGCGGTGATGGTCAGCAGCCAGGTCTTGAGACTGGAACGACCCTCGAAGCTGCCGATATGGCGCACCACCGAAAGCCAGGCGTCCTGCACCACTTCTTCGACATGGCGCTGACCGACAATCGCGTAAGCCACGGCGCGCATGGCGCTCTGGTAGGTGCTGACCAGTTCCTTGAACGCTTTTTGCTCACCCGCGAGCAGACGTTCGAGCAGTTGGGTGTCGTCGGTTGCGGCCATGCACGCCTCGTTTTCAGATGGTCGAAAGCAAAAGATCGCAGCCTGCGGCAGCTCCTACAGAGATCAGTGTAGGAGCTGCCGCAGGCTGCGATCTTTTCAAGCGCACTCAGCGCTTGCGCAGAATCACGCTACCGATCGAGTAACCGGCGCCGAACGAGCTCAATACCGCCAGCGAACCGCTGGCCAGATCGTCCTGATATTTGTGGAAGGCAATCACCGACCCGGCAGAGCTGGTGTTGGCGTAGGTGTCGAGAATAACCGGCGCTTCTTCTTCGGTGGCTTCACGGCCCAGCAGCTTGCGCACGATCAGGTGGTTCATGCTCAGGTTGGCCTGGTGCAGCCAGAAGCGCTTGACGTCGCCGACGTTGAGTTTGTTCTCCTCCAGGTGCTCACCGATCAGCTCGGCGACCATCGGGCAGACGTCCTTGAACACCTTGCGGCCCTCCTGCACGAACAGCTTGTCGCGGGCGCCGATGCCCTCTTCCGCCGCGCGGTTGAGGAAGCCGAAGTTGTTGCGGATGTTGTTGGAGAACTTGGTCAGCAGTTTGGTGCTGACCACGTCGAACTGGTGTTTGGACGTCGCCAGGTCAGCGCGCTCGATGATCACCGCCGTCGCGGCGTCACCGAAGATGAAGTGGCTGTCGCGGTCACGGAAGTTCAGGTGACCGGTGCAGACTTCCGGGTTGACCATCAGGATCGCCCGGGCCTGGCCCAGTTGCACGCTGTTGGCCGCGGCCTGGATGCCGAAGGTCGCCGAGGAGCAGGCCACGTTCATGTCGAAACCGAAACCCTGAATGCCCAGCGCTTCCTGGACTTCGATGGCGATGGCCGGATAAGCGCGTTGCAGATTGGAGCAGGCGACGATCACGCCGTCGATGTCGGCAGCGGTCTTGCCGGCACGTTGCAGCGCCTGTTCGGCGGCGCCGATAGCCATCTGGCACAGGACCGACCATTCGTCGTTAGAACGCTCCGGCAGGCGTGGGGCCATGCGCGCAGGATCAAGGATGCCGTCCTTGTCCATGACAAAGCGGCTCTTGATGCCCGAGGCTTTTTCGATGAATGCAGCACTGGATTCGGTCAGCGCCTGGACTTCACCGCTGGCGATGGCGTCGGCGTTGTCGGCGTTGAACTGCGCAACATAGGTATTGAAAGACTGCACCAGCTCTTCGTTGGAGATGCTGTTGGCCGGGGTGTACAGGCCGGTGCCGCTGATGACGACGTTATGCATGGTCGTTTCTCTAATCTGTTCAGGCAGAAAGCGCTGGCACCGACGTACCAACACACAAAGGGTCTATTCCCGTCCGGGGACGCTGACCTGGCATCTTTTAGTCCGATCCGCGAACTCGCCAAAGGCTCTGGGTCGCGAAAACGGCATTTATGGTCGCGAAGTTTGCCATAAACCCAAGGTTTTGGCGCCTTTCTCAAGCACAACGCTTCTTCCAAGGTGGGGTCTGTCTGTGTGGCGAGGGGATTTATCCCCGATCGGCTGCGAAGCAGTCGCCAAATCAGCACACTCATCAAAACTGATGAACTGAGAGGGTCACTTGTGGGGCGGCTTCGCCGCCCATCGGGGATAAATCCCCTCTCCACAAAAGCCAGCTCCCACAAGAGGGATTGTGCAAGGCTATGGATCAGGCCTCGACCTGACTCCACTGCTTACTCAGACGTTTGTCCGAGATCGGTGCTTTCGTCCCCAACTGCTGGGCGAACAGCGACACCCGGTATTCCTCCAGCCACCAGCGGTAGAGCTCCAGCTGCGGATCGCGTTTGCCTTCCTGCGCATGCTTGGCGGCGCGGGTCTGGTATTGCGTCCAGAGGCCGGCCAGTTCGCCGCTCCAGACTCGATCCTTCTGCACCTGCGCACCGAGTTTCTCGAAACGCTGCTCGACCGCCTTCAGGTAGCGCGGCAACTCCTTGAGCCATTGCATCGGCGTTTCCCGGACGAAACCCGGATACACCAAGTTGCTGATTTGCTGCTTGATGTCATTCAGCGCCACGGCCTGAGCCAGATCGATCTTGCCCTTGAAGCGCTTTTGCAGACCGTGCCACAGCTTGAGGATCTCCAGCGTCAGCCGCGCCACGCGCTCGGCGTGTTCGGTCCAGCTGCCGCGCTTGCGTTCGGCCAATGCCGCCAGCCCGGCGCCGTCACGGGGCAACGGGTCTTCGCCTTCCAGAATGCAGCTGTCGAGGCTGGCCAGCAGAATGTCTTCGACCAGCGCATCGACCCGGCCCAACTCGCGATAGAGCAGGCCCAGCTCAGTGATGCCCGGCAATTTGCTGCGCAGGAACTTCGCCGGTTCCGCCAGTTGCTGCAGCAGCAGCCGCTGCAAGGCGCGGCGATGCTGGAACTCGGCTTCGGCCGGGGTCGAGAAGCGCCCTTCCTTGACTGTGCCGCCCTCTTCCACCAGCGCCGGATACACCGTCATCGACAGTCCGGCAATCTTCTGCTGGGTCTTTTCCGCCACCGGAGCAAATACCTTGGCCTCCACCGGTTGCTGACTTTTCGCACTCTGCGGCACCGCCAAAGCCGCCTGGCTGGCTTCGGCGAAACGCGCGGTGAGCTCGGCCAGATCGCGGCCCTCGCCAAGGAACTTGCCCTGGCCGTCGACGATTTCCAGGTTCATCCGCAGATGGCTTTCGACCTGCTGCGCGGCTTCCGCCCACGCCTCATCGCTGACCCGCGCGCCAGTCATGCGCAACAGTTCGCGACCCAGCGCTTGCGGCAATGAACCTTCAGCGAAGGTCATGCGCTGCAACGCCGCCTTGATGAAGTCCGGCACCGGCACGAAGTTCTTGCGCAAGGCTTTCGGCAGGTTGCGTACCAGGGCAATGCACTTGGCCTCGATCAGCCCCGGCACCAGCCATTCCAGGCGTTCCGGCGGCAGCATCGGCAGCAGCGGTGCCGGCACGCGCAGGGTCACGCCGTCGCGCGGGTGATTGGGTTCGAAGTGGTAGCTGAGCGCCAGTTCCAGATCGCCGATGTGCAGCGTGTCCGGGTAGTCGCGCGCGGTGACTTCAGTGGCCTCGCGGGCCAGCACGTCCTCTTCGCGCATGATCAGCAGTTGCGGGTCTTTCTGGCTGTTGACCCGATACCAGCTGTCGAAGGTCGCGGTCTGGTGAATCTCCGCCGGCAAACGCGCATCGTAGAACGCGTAGAGGGTTTCTTCGTCGGCAAGAATATCGCGGCGCCGGGCCTTGGCTTCCAGTTCGTCGAGCTGTTCGAGCAACTGCTTGTTGGCGGTCAGGCACTTGGCTTTCGACTGAATCTCGCCACGCACCAGACCTTCGCGGATAAACAGCTCGCGCGAAACCACCGGGTCCACCGGGCCGTAATGCACCGGGCGGCGACCGACCACGATCAGCCCGAACAGGGTGATCTGCTCGTAGGCCACGACCTGGCCGCGCTTCTTCTCCCAGTGCGGTTCGAAGTGATTTTTCTTGATCAGGTGCCCGGCCAGCGGCTCGATCCAGTCGGCGTCGATCTTGGCGACCATGCGCGCGTAGAGTTTGGTGGTTTCCACCAGTTCGGCGGTCATCAGCCATTGCGGACGCTTCTTGCCGATGCCCGACGACGGGTGAATCCAGAAGCGCCGCTGACGGGCGCCTAGGTAATCGCCGTCCTCGGTTTTTTGGCCGATCTGGCTGAGCAGGCCGACCAGCACGGCTTTGTGCAGTTTCGGGTAATCCGCCGGTTCCTTGTTGAGGCTCAACTGCATGTCGCGGCAGATCAGGCTCAACTGGCGATGGGAATCACGCCACTCGCGCAGGCGCAGGTAATTGAGGAAATTCTTCCGGCACCAGTTGCGCAGCGGGCTGGCGGTCAGCGCTTGGCGTTGCTCTTCAAAACCACGCCACAGATTGACCAGTCCGGCGAAGTCCGAATCGGGATCTTTCCATTGTGCATGGGCCTGATCCGCTGCTTGCTGACGCTCCGGCGGACGCTCGCGCGGGTCCTGAATCGACATGGCACTGGCGACGATCAACACTTCCTGCAGGCTGCCGAGCTTCGCCGCTTCGAGCAGCATGCGGCCCATGCGCGGGTCCACCGGCAGGCGCGCCAACTGGCGACCGAGCGGGGTCAGTTGACTGTTGCGATCCACCGCCGAAAGCTCTTGCAGCAGATTGAAACCGTCGCTGATCGCCTTGCCGTCCGGCGGCTCGATGAACGGGAACGCGGTGATCTCACCGAGGCGCAGGTGCAGCATCTGCAAGATCACGGCGGCAAGGTTGGTACGCAGAATTTCCGGATCGGTGAATTCCGGGCGACCGAGGAAATCTTCCTCGCTGTATAGGCGCACACAGATCCCCGGCTCGACCCGGCCGCAGCGACCTTTACGCTGATTGGCGCTGGCCTGGGAAATCGCTTCGATCGGCAGGCGCTGCACCTTGGCGCGATAGCTGTAGCGACTGATGCGCGCGGTGCCGCTGTCGATCACGTAACGGATGCCCGGCACGGTCAACGAAGTCTCGGCGACGTTGGTTGCCAGCACCACGCGCCGCCCCGGATGCGACTGGAAAATCCGCTGCTGCTCCGCCGGCGACAGGCGCGCGTACAGCGGCAGGATTTCCGTGTGCTTGAGTTGGGCTTTGCGCAGCATGTCGGCGGCGTCGCGAATCTCGCGCTCGCCGGGCAGGAACACCAGCACATCGCCGGGGCTGCGGCGCTCGCTGCGCTCATAGGCGGCGATTTCGTCGAGGGTGGCGAGGATCGCCTGATCCACGGTCAGGTCGTCCTCGACGCGGTTGCCCTCTTCGTCCTGCTCCAGGGTCAGCGGGCGATACCAGGTGTCCACCGGGAAAGTCCGCCCGGACACCTCGACAATCGGCGCATCATCGAAATGCTTGGAGAAGCGCTCCAGATCGATGGTTGCCGAGGTGATGATGACCTTCAGATCCGGGCGACGCGGCAGCAGGGTTTTCAGGTAACCGAGCAGGAAGTCGATGTTCAGGCTGCGTTCGTGGGCTTCGTCGACGATGATCGTGTCGTAGCGCTCGAGGTAGCGATCGTTCTGGGTTTCCGCCAGCAGGATGCCGTCAGTCATCAGTTTGATCAGGGTGTTGGAATCGCTCTGATCTTCGAAGCGCACCTGATAGCCGACCAGCGAACCCAGCGGTGTGCCGAGTTCTTCGGCCACCCGGCTGGCGACACTGCGCGCAGCGATTCGGCGCGGCTGTGTATGACCGATCAGACCATGCTGGCCGCGACCGATTTCCAGGCAGATTTTCGGCAACTGGGTGGTTTTACCCGAGCCGGTTTCGCCGGCGATGATCAGGACCTGATGCTTCTCCAGCGCAGCCTTGATTTCGTCGCGCTTGGCGGCAATCGGCAGGCTGTCGTCATAACGAATCACCGGCAGGCTGGCACGGCGCGCCAGCACCTGATCGCAGGACGCCTGCATGCGCGCCACCCACTGGGCCAGCTTGGCCTCGTCGGGCTTCTTGCGCAGCTCGAGCAACTGCCGCCGCAGCCGGTGACGGTCGGCGAACATGGCGTGATCGAGGTTTTTCAGCAGTTTGTCGATGGAGGGCGATTCGTCGGTCATCGGGTACGCAATTCGGTCGTCTGTTTATGCAGGGGGGCGATTGTCGCAGATTTGCCTCCTACTGTGGCGAGGGAGCTTGCTCCCGCTCGGTTGCGCAGCAATCGTAATCCGGTTGTCGGGATGTCACTGACAGGACGCGGTGGATGGTTTCAGGGCCGCCTCGCAGCCCGGCGGGAGCAAGCTCCCTCGCCACAAGTTCGTCATGCTCCGGGATTATTCGTTATCCAATCCTTTGCGGCGGTAGGGAAACACATCGATGACTTTCCCCGCCCGAATCGCCTCCTGCAAACCCTTCCAGTAATCAGCGTTATACAACTCGCCATGCAACTGATCGAACAGTTTGCGCTGCCCGGCATCGGCGAACAGGAACGGCGGAAACTCTTCCGGGAACACATCCAGCGGCCCGATCGAGTACCACGGTTCCGAGGCCATTTCGTCTTCAGGTGTGCGCGGCGCCGGGATGTGACGGAAATTGGCTTCGGTCAGAAAGCAGATCTCGTCGTAGTCGTAGAACACCACCCGGCCGTGACGAGTGACGCCGAAGTTCTTCAGCAGCATGTCGCCGGGAAAAATGTTGGCCGCCGCCAGTTGCTTGATCGCCAGGCCGTAATCCTCCAGTGCCTCGCGCACCTGAGCTTCGTTGGCGTTGTCCAGGTAAAGGTTGAGCGGGGTCATGCGGCGTTCGGTCCAGCAGTGGCGAATCAGCACCGTGTCGCCTTCAACCGAGACCGTCGACGGCGCGACCTCGAGCAGTTCTTCCAGGCAGGCCGGATCAAACTTGCTCAGCGGAAAACGGAAATCGGCGAACTCCTGGGTATCGGCCATGCGCCCGACGCGGTCGACGCTTTTCACCAGTCGGTACTTCTCGATCACCGTCGCCCGGTCGACGTTTTTCGACGGCGAGAAACGATCCTTGATGATCTTGAACACGGTGTTGAAGCCCGGCAGGGTAAACACACTCATGACCATCCCGCGCACGCCGGGGGCCATGATGAACTGGTCGTCGGTGTTGGCCAGATGATTGATCAGCGCTCGGTAGAACTCGGATTTGCCGTGCTTGTAGAAACCAATCGAGGTGTACAGCTCGGCGATGTGCTTGCCCGGCAGAATGCGCCGCAGGAAGCCGATGAACTCCGCCGGCACCGGCACATCGACCATGAAGTACGAGCGAGTGAAGGAGAAGATGATCGACACGTCGGCTTCGTCGGTGATCAGCGCGTCGATCTGAATCCCCCGACCCTCACGGTGCAGCAATGGAATCACCAGCGGCCACTGCTCGTCGCGGGTGTAGATGCGCCCGACCAGGTACGCGCCCTTGTTGCGGTACAGCACCGAGGAGAACAGTTCGACGCTCAGTTCCGGATCCTTGCACACCCAGTCCGGCAGATTCTCGCGCAACTGTGCTTCGAGGCGCTGCAGGTCGCCGGGCAGATCGGCGTAATCCTCGCTGAAGCGATAGTCGGCAAAAATGCTGGCGAGCATCGACGACAGCTGCCCTTGCGGCTTGTAGGTGCGGGTTTGCGCAGCGCGGGCGCGGCGCAGGCTCGGCCGGGTGGTGTGGATGAACATGCAGCCGTCGCTGATCAGGTCGTGGCTGAACAGCCCGCAGAAGATCGAGTTGTACCAGGTCTCGGACAGCTCATCGTCGAAGCGCAGGTCGATAAGGCTGATGTAGGCGCTTTTCACCAGCGGCCAACTGCTGACATTCATCAGCGTCTCATCGTCGAAATGCTCGCGCAGGCGGGCGATGGTTTCGCCGACCTTTTCTTCGTAGAGGTTGATCCGCGCCGCCGACGCGGTCTGCGCCTCCTGCCAGCGTGCCTGCTCGAAGCGCTCGCGGGCGCCGTCGGTAATCCGCCGGAAATGCTCGCGGTAATCGTCAAAGCCATCGAGGATCATGCGGGCGATGTCGGCGGCTGGCCATTGCTGCGGCATAGATGAGACCTCTGCGTGCATGTGGAAATCTGTGCCTGAGCTTAGCCACGGATGCACGCGCAGGAGAAGTGCAATTTCTGCCAAATGCGCGTCAGCGCTGTACAGCGACACAGTTTTTATCAAAGTTTTTTCAGATGACCGTTCGGTCAATTAATCACTCGTTCGGTCTGCTCGGCATTCCCGCGCCAGACCGCGAATTCTCTGGCTTTCGGATCCAATCACAAGGACAGGCCTCTGGCTTGCGGCCTTGCCCCTGTTGGCAATTGCGGGGCAGGACAGCGTACCGATTGGTCTTACCAAAATAGTGGCACTTTGATATACAGCCCGCCAGCACCCGCCCCACAACAAGATCCTCGGCCCACGAGGACGACTTCTCCCCCATAGATCAAGGAGCACTTTGATGTCTATCCGCAATCTGCGCATCGGTTTGCGCGCTGGTTTGAGTTTTGCCGTGCTGGCCGGTCTGCTGGTGATCGTAGGCCTGTTCGGCCTGGGTCAAATGAAAACCCTGCGTGAAAGCGCCGCGGTCATCGAAGAATCGTGGATGCCGAGTATCGAAAGCATTCATGACGCCGCAGCGAATATCGCCAGCATCCGCCTCGAATCTCTGCGCCTGATCACCAGCACCCAACCGGCCGTGCGTGAGCGCAGCAAAGGCCTGATCCAGGTGCAGCGCGAAGAATTGCTCAAGCGCCTGAAAAGCCATGAAGCCTTACTCGCCAGCGATCAGGAACGCGTGATGCTCGACGGTTTGAACGCCGACATCACCCGGTACCTGAGCATTCTCGACCAGATCATCAGCCAGATTGACGCTGGGCAAAACGAACAGGCCTACAACCGCCTGAACAATGATCTGGCCCCGCAGGGCAAAGTGCTCGACAAGACTCTGGAGCAGATGATCAGCCTTAACCAGCAGGGCGCCGAAGCCGCCGCCCGGGCCGCGGCTGCGATGTACCAGCGAGCGCTGTGGATTGTCGCGACGATCATCGTTGTCGCCCTGATCGCCACCCTGCTGCTCGCCTGGTTGCTGACCCGCAGCATCACTACACCGATCAATCAGGCGCTGAACGTCGCGCAAAAAATTGCCGCCGGCGATCTCAGCGGCCAGATCGCCGACAACGGTCGCGATGAGGCGGCGCAGTTGCTCTCGGCCCTCGCCGAGATGCAAGGCAATCTGCGCTCGACCATCCGGGGCATCAGCGAATCGGCGCAACAACTGGCCTCCGCCGCCGAGGAAATGAGTTCGGTGATGGAACAGAGCACCCGTGGCCTGCAACAGCAAAACGACCAGATCGAGCAGGCCGCCACGGCCGTCACCGAGATGAGCACGGCAGTGGATGAAGTCGCCGCCAACGCGGTGTCCAGTGCCGAGGCGTCCGAAGCCTCGAACGAGGACAGCAAGCACGGACATGTGCAGGTCAGCGAGACCATCAGTTCGATTCAGGAACTGGTTGGCGCAGTACTCGGCGCCTCCGAGCAAGCCGAAGGCCTGGCCACGCAGGCCCAGGACATCAGCAAGGTGCTGGAGGTGATTCGCGGCATCGCCGGGCAAACCAACCTGCTGGCGCTCAACGCTGCCATCGAAGCGGCGCGCGCCGGTGAAGCCGGACGCGGCTTTGCGGTGGTCGCCGATGAAGTGCGCTCGCTGGCACAACGCACGCAGAACTCCACCGAAGAAATCGAGTTGATGATCAGCAGTATCCAACAAGGCACCGGTGCCACCGTCGGAGCGCTGCAAAGCAGTGCCGAGCAAGCCAGCCACACACTCCGTCGGGCCAACAGCGCCGGTCAGGCACTGGAGAAAATCACCGCGTCGATTTCGCAGATCAACCAGCGCAACCTGGTAATCGCCAGTGCCGCCGAACAACAGGCGCTGGTGGCGCGTGAAGTCGACCAGAATCTGGTGACCATCCGCGACCTCTCGACCCAGACCGCCGCCGGCGCCACCCAGACCTCTGCCGCCAGTCAGGAACTGTCACGGCTGGCGATCGACCTCAATGGTCTGGTGACGCGTTTCGTGCTCTGAGTGCGAAATTAAATGCCCGATTAGCGGTTGCCATCGTCGGGGCGCTCGGCAACACTCTCGTCCCCATCAAGGAAGGAGTACCCACCGTGAGCCCTGTCGATATCTTTCGTTTGTTGTCGCTGGCAGCGATCTGGGGTGCGAGCTTTCTGTTCATGCGCATCATCGCCCCGGTAATCGGCACCATTCCCACCGCGTTCTTTCGCGTGTCGATTGCGGCTGTGGGGCTGCTGGTGATTCTCGGCCTGATGCGCATCAGCTGGGATTTCAAGGGCAAGCTGAAAACGGTGATGCTGCTAGGGGTGATCAACTCGGGGATTCCGGCGACGCTGTACTCGGTCGCGGCCCAAGTGTTGCCCGCCGGCTACTCGGCCATCTTCAACGCCACCACGCCATTGATGGGTGTGTTGATTGGTGCGTTGTTTTTCAGTGAAAAGCTCACCGCGGCCAAATTTGGCGGCGTATTCCTCGGCCTGTTCGGCGTCGGCGTATTGACCCGCGCCGGTCCCGTGGCGTTCGATCTGCAACTGCTGATGGGCGCCCTCGCCTGCCTGCTCGCCACCACCTGCTACGGCTTTGCCGGGTTCCTGACGCGACGCTGGCTGGATCATGCCGGTGGCCTCGACAGCCGGCTTTCGGCCGTGGGCAGCATGCTCGGCGCGACGTTGTTCCTGTTGCCGTTGTTCGGCTACAGCGTGATCACGCAGCCTCCGGCGAGCTGGGGTGGCTGGAGTGTCTGGCTGTCGCTGCTGGGCCTGGGCCTGGGTTGCACCGCATTCGCCTACATCATTTATTTCCGCCTGATGAGTTCGATCGGCCCGGTGAAGTCGATGACCGTGACCTTCATGATCCCGCCGTTCGGCGTGTTGTGGGGGGCGCTGTTGCTGGATGAGCCATTGTCGATGGCGCATGTTTATGGTGGGGTGTTGATTGCGCTGGCGTTGTGGTTGGTGTTGAAGCCTGCGGTGGTGAAGCCCGCTGCCGTAACCGTCCGCTGATTTGCGGGGTTAACAAGTCAGTCTTCGCGAGCAAGCCCGCTCCCACAGGAGGAATGCATTCCAATGGTGGGAGCGGGCTTGCTCGTGAAGAGGCCGGCCCAGACACTGAAAATGCCCGGGGCAGCCTTGTGGTTTTCAAGCGGATTTACGGAACACAAACGCCAGCCCGACAATGATCAACAGCATCCCCAGCACACTCAATGCCGCCAGACGATTACCGAAAATCAGGTAGTCCATCACCGCCGTCACCGCTGGCACCAGATAGAACAGACTGGTGACATTCACCAGATTGCCGCGGGCGATCAGGCGATACAGCAACAGCGTCGCCAGCACCGACACCACCAGCCCCATCCACAACACCGGCACAATGAAGCCTGCGTTGTGTTCAAAGTGGAACGGCTGAAACGGCACAAAGATCCCGCACAACAACAGCCCGGCCAGGTACTGCACCGGCAGCGTACCGAGGGGATTGTCGGTGATGCGTTTCTGCATGATCGAGCCGAGGGTCATGCTCGCCAGCGCCAGCAGGCCGAACAGCATCCCTGCCCAGGACATCCCCGCCAGTCCGATCCCCTGATAAACCACCATGATCAGCCCGGCCAGCCCCAGCGCCAGGCCGAACATCCGGCTCGCCGAGCGCTGGCGCTCCATCAACACCACGGTGAGGATCGGCTGTACGCCCATGAGGGTCGCCATCACCCCCGGCGTGACTTTGGTGTTGAGCGCCAGCAGATAGAAAATCTGATACGCCCCCAACAACACTACGCCCGTAGCCAGCGCAAACAGCATCGGCCGACCGCCCTTGGGCAGCTTCAACTTGAGCAGCGGCGCCAACAGCAGCAACCCACACAGGGCGATCACAAAGCGAATCAGCAGAAAGGCAAAGGGCGAAGCGTGGGCCAGCCCCCATTTGGAGAAGATCGCCCCGCTGCTCCACAGCAGAACGAACAGGCTCGTGGACGTCGCCGCGAGCGCGGATTTTTTCGAAAGGACAAACATGAATACCACCTGTAGTCAGGCCAATAGCCAACTCAGCCGAAGCTGAAATTCAGTAGTTGTTCTGGCGGGCGCAGGGGTCAGCAAAGATTGCCGATCAGCCCGAAACGCCAACGCCCGGCGGTGATACGACTGCGCACACCGGCGTGCTACTGACAGGTGGAGGGTAATGACTGATCTGCCCTGGCTGCTGATTCCCGCACGGCACGACGCCAGCGTTGACCGCTGAATCGACTACCGCGTTGATGAGGGATGCAGGCATTGGGCTGATCTTTTTTGAAGGGTTTGGAGAGTGAATCAGCTGATTCACGAGCGCCGACTATAACCAGCGTGGGACATGGATTGCAACGATTTGGACAAAGGGCCAGCAGGGACAGGTCGAAGGCTGGCGCATAGGCTGATGAGCAACGGATAGGCCCATTGATGGGGAGACAGGGAATGCTCGAAATCACATGCCAAGGGAACGGACGAATTTGCGGTATCAGTTGCACAGGTCGCAGGCCAGGAAACAGGCAAGCATCGCCAAAGCTCTATTGCAGCTACCAGCGCGGCAAGACTTGTCAAAAGTACGCTTCGAAGCCATCGACGCCATAGCACTGAGCGCGTTCGAGCTCTGGGAGAATCCACTTTTTTGCTGGCGAGAGGTTGCCGCATGGAAATCACGAGAACCCCTGTCGCTGGATATCGCAATCTGGTTCGAAGAACAGCTCTGCGGACTGTGTTTCGTCAATCCGAACAAAAGCCGCCAACGTATTCGAATCGTACGATTGGAAGGGCGACCCGGAGATTCTCACCCGCTGAAAAATCGTATCGGAACCTTGGCAATGATGGTCATCGATGAGTTCGCCCAAATAATCGGCAGCAAGTTCATTGAAGTCCAGGAGCCGATGCAGGGAGCAATTCCTGTTTATACAAAGCTCGGCTTCAAATTTGATTTGGAAGGTCGTCTTGTCCTCGCAGTGGAGAGTAAAGTATCGTGAAAACAGCTCAAGTAATGATCAATAAGGGAGGGAGCATGCGCAAATCAGTCAAGAAATCCCCCGCTAAGAAAAGATCAATCAAAACAGAAGAAAAGATTGTGTCATCCGGGCTATCAGCCAATCAGCAGCGCTTTCTGCAGCTACTGATTGCAGGCATTGAAGACGAACCCAACGTTCTCGCCGGGCGCCGCTGACTCACAGACAATAAAAAACCGCTCACAAGGAGCGGTTTTTTCATTTCAACATCCGGCTTCAACCAAACAGCCAATACCCCAGCAACGTCAACACCACCACTGCCAGCACCGGGCGCAGGACGCGGTAGGCCTTGGGATTGCGGCGCTTCCACTGTTTGACCACACCGCTGAACCGGTCGCTGAAGTTCTTGCTCCAGGCGTAAGCCTGGTTGATTCCGCCGACACGTTCGTCGTCAAGGTTCTGCGGGGCGGTGGCACGCCCCAGCCAGGCGCTGATGGCGCGGTTGATGCGAGTCATCAGGCGGTTGCTCAGTGGTCGTTCGACGTCACAGAACAGGATGACGCGGGTCTGATCGGTTTCGTTCTTGACCCAGTGCACGTAGGTCTCGTCGAACATCACGTCTTCACCGTCGCGCCAGGCGTAGACCTGACCGTCAACGAAGATCCGGCAGTCGTCGGAGTTCGGCGTCGACAGGCCCAGGTGATAGCGCAGGGAACCGGCGAACGGATCGCGGTGCGGGTTCAGGTGGCTGCCACCCGGCAACAGCGCGAACATCGCGCCTTTGACGTTAGGGATCGCACTGACCAGCGCCACGGTTTTCGGGCACAGGGTCTCGGCCGATGGCAGCGGTTTGTCGTACCACTTGAGGTAGAAACGCTTCCAGCCCTTCTTGAAGAACGAGCCGAAACCGGCGTCATTGTTCTTTTCGGCAGCTCGGATATAGCCCTCGTCGAACAGGTGCATGGCCTCGTCGCGAATGGTTTCCCAGTTATCACGCAGCACATCCAGTTCCGGAAATTTGCTGCGATCCAGGTACGGCTTGGACGGCACGCCGGAAAACAGGTACATCAGCGCGTTGTACGGGGCGAACAGCGCCGAGTGGTTGACGAACTGACGCAGTACCGGCAGACGCGCCTTGCCGCGCAAATGCACATAGAGGATGCTGCCCACAAACAGCAGCAACACCAACACCTTGGCGGCTAACGAAAAGGTCATCAACGACTCCTTGAATAAAGACAACGCTGCGCATTGCCCTTCACCAGGCATGGCAGCCGGCAATGATAAACACTACCGGCGTGGGGCAACACCCGCTGAACCAAAGATTCAGTGTTAAGAATTGCGCAACAAAGCATTTATTAGCATAAGGTTCCTGAATCCCGACTGATCTGCATCAATTCGATTACTGCTGATTCTCCTGTTCCGTGAACAGATCGCTGAACAGCATGCTCGACAGATAACGCTCACCGGAGTCCGGCAGAATCACCACGATGGTCTTGCCCTGCATTTCCGGGGTCTCCGCCAGGCGCACTGCTACGGCCATGGCCGCGCCGCAAGAGATACCGCACAAAATCCCCTCTTCCTGCATCAGGCGCAGTGCCATGGCCTTGGATTCTTCGTCGGTGACCTGCTCCACCCGGTCGACCATCGACAGGTCAAGGTTCTTCGGCACGAAACCGGCGCCAATCCCCTGAATCTTGTGCGGGCTCGGTTTGATCTCCTGACCCGCCAGTGCCTGGCTGATCACCGGCGAAGACACCGGCTCCACCGCCACCGACAGAATCGGTTTGCCCTGGGTATTCTTGATATACCGCGAAACGCCAGTGATGGTTCCGCCGGTCCCGACCCCGGCCACCAGCACATCAACGGCGCCGTCGGTGTCGTTCCAGATTTCCGGGCCGGTGGTTTTTTCATGGATCGCCGGGTTGGCCGGGTTATCGAACTGCGACGGCATGAAGTATTTGCCAGTGTCGCTGGCAACGATTTCGGCGGCCTTATCGATCGCGCCTTTCATGCCCTTAGCCGGTTCAGTCAGTACCAGTTCTGCGCCAAGTGCCTTGAGCACCTTGCGCCGCTCGATGCTCATCGAGGCCGGCATGGTCAGCATCAATTTGTAACCACGGGCGGCGGCAACGAAGGCCAGACCGATGCCGGTATTGCCCGATGTCGGCTCGACAATGGTCATGCCCGGCTTGAGTTTGCCGTTGCTTTCGGCGTCCCAGATCATGTTCGCGCCGATCCGGCACTTGACCGAATAACCGGGGTTGCGCCCCTCGATCTTGGCCAGGATGGTCACGCCGCGCGGCGCGATGCGGTTGATCTGCACCAGCGGCGTATTGCCGATGGAATGGGCGTTGTCAGCGAAAATACGGCTCATGGCTGGGTCCTTATGCAGCGTTGAATTCAGCCTTTCAAGGTATGCCTGTTGCCGGACACAGTCCAGTCGGGTCGAACGTCTGCGCCGCGCTACAGTCAATCGCTTACATCGTTCGGGAATTGTTGCCATGAAGCGTCGCTACAGCTGGCCATTAGGGATTTTTGCCGTCGTCGTTGTGCTGCTGATCGTCCTGCACATCGCCCTGCCCTACGTGGTGCGCGATTACTTGAACGACAAACTGGCCGACATGGGCGATTACCGTGGCCAGGTCACCGACGTCGATCTGGCCCTGTGGCGCGGCGCCTACCGGATTAACGGCCTGAAAATCGTCAAGGTCGACGGCAAGGTACCGGTGCCGTTCGTCAACGCGCCCGTGATCGATCTGGCGGTCAGTTGGCACTCGCTGTGGTACGACCATGCCGTGGTAGCGCAGGTGCAATTCTTCAATCCCGAGATCAACTTCGTCGATGGCGGCCCCAACAAACAGAATTCACAGACCGGTAAAGGCACTGACTGGCGGGCACAACTGGGCAAGCTGCTGCCGATCACCCTCGACGAAGTACAGATCCACGATGGCAAGATCAGTTTCCGCAATTTCAATTCCAAACCGCCGGTCAACATGAACGCCAGCAATGTCGAAGCGAGCATCTACAACCTGACCAACGTGGTCGACAAACAGGGTAAACGCGACGCCCGTTTCGAAGGCAAGGCCAAACTGCTCGGCCAGGCACCGCTGGAAACCACGGCGACTTTCGATCCGCTGAGCAATTTCGAGGACTTCCAGTTCCGCCTGCGTGCCCGCGACATCGAACTCAAGCGCTTGAACGACTTCGCCTCGGCCTACGGCAAGTTCGACTTCAACGCCGGGCATGGTGACGTGGTCATCGAAGCCCAGGCGAAAAAAGCCCAGGTCACTGGCTACATCAAGCCGCTGCTGCGCGACGTCGAAGTCTTCAACTGGCAGCAAGACGTGGAGAACAAGGACAAGAGCATCTTCCGCTCAGTCTGGGAGGCCATCGTCGGCGGCACGGAAACCGTGCTGAAGAACCAGGCCAAAAACCAGTTCGCCACCAAGGTCGAACTCAGTGGCAACGTGCACCAGCAAAATATCAGCGCGTTCGAAGCGTTTTTGCAGATTTTACGCAATGGCTTCATTCAGGCTTTCAATGCGCGGTATGAGCGGCCTAAGCCGGATGCGGGCTAGAGCGCTGCGCCAGCATTTCCAAATAGAGTGTATCTGCGCCGATCTGAATATCCGGTTCCGGCCATTCCACACTCCAGCCGTGATCGCCCAGGATTACAGAGGCGAATATCTCAGGGTCCAGCAATGGCTGGAGTCCTGGACCGTCTTGAAGATCTTGACTCAAATCGACCACCCATCGCTGATCATCGATAAAGGTCAGTTCCAGACAAAAATCAGACCAGACACGAACCGCCGACAGGCGGGGGCGTTTCATCGGTAACATCATGCACGTCCTTCATCAGATAATGGGCTGCTTCGCAGCCCAGCGGGAGCGAGCTCCCTCGCCACAGATTTAGTGGGCATCCTGGAGGCTATCGCTAAATCAGCAAGCCCTGAATGCTGGCTATCGGCCGAAACTGAGTCAACATGTGACGCTCCATTCAGAGACTGAATAAGCCGTCTGCGTTCACAGTCGACCGGGCTGCGCGTTATAGTCGGGGCATCCGATTTTTTCGCCCCGCCCTGCCCGTGCAGGTCGGCGTTACCGTTCGAGGATTAGCAGATGAAGTTCGAAGGCACCCAGGCCTACGTCGCCACCGATGACCTGAAGCTGGCGGTCAACGCCGCCATCACCCTGGAGCGGCCACTGCTGGTCAAGGGCGAACCGGGCACCGGCAAGACCATGCTCGCCGAGCAACTGGCCGAATCGTTCGGCGCCAAGCTGATCACTTGGCACATCAAGTCCACCACCAAGGCCCATCAGGGCCTGTACGAGTACGATGCGGTCAGCCGTCTGCGCGACTCGCAACTGGGCAACGAAAAAGTCCACGACGTGCGCAACTACCTGAAGAAGGGCAAGCTCTGGGAGGCTTTCGAGTCCGAAGAGCGGGTGATCCTGCTGATCGACGAGATCGACAAGGCCGACATCGAGTTCCCCAATGACTTGCTGCAAGAACTCGACAAGATGGAGTTCTACGTTTACGAAATCGACGAGACCATCAAGGCCAAGAAGCGCCCGATCATCATCATTACCTCGAACAACGAGAAAGAGCTGCCGGACGCCTTCCTGCGCCGCTGCTTCTTCCATTACATCGCCTTCCCGGACCGCAGCACCCTGCAGAAAATCGTCGATGTGCACTACCCGGACATCAAGAAGGACCTGGTCAGCGAAGCGCTGGACGTGTTCTTCGACGTGCGCAAGGTGCCGGGTCTGAAGAAGAAGCCGTCGACCTCGGAGCTGGTCGACTGGCTGAAGCTGCTGATGGCCGACAACATTGGCGAAGCGGTGCTGCGCGAACGCGATCCGACCAAGGCCATTCCACCGCTGGCCGGTGCGCTGGTGAAGAACGAGCAGGACGTGCAGTTGCTTGAGCGCCTGGCGTTCATGAGCCGTCGCGGCTCTCGATAAGGGCATCGTCATGCTGCTCAACCTGTTCAATGAAATGCGTGCCGCCAAGGTGCCGGTGTCGGTGCGCGAGCTGCTCGACCTGATCAACGCGCTGAAACAGCGCGTGACCTTCGCCGACATGGACGAGTTCTACTACTTGTCGCGGGCGATTCTGGTCAAGGACGAACGGCATTTCGACAAGTTCGACCGTGCGTTCGGCGCCTACTTCAATGGCCTGGAAAAACTCGACGATCACTTGCAGGCGCTGATTCCCGAAGACTGGCTGCGCAAGGAATTCGAGCGTTCGCTGACTGACGAGGAACGCGCGGCGATCCAGTCCCTCGGCGGCCTGGACAAGCTGATCGAAGAGTTCAAGAAACGTCTGGAAGAACAGAAGGAACGTCACGCCGGCGGCAACAAATGGATCGGTACCGGCGGCACCAGCCCATTCGGTTCCGGCGGCTTCAACCCGGAAGGCATCCGCGTCGGCGACGCCGGCAAGCGTCAGGGCAAAGCGGTCAAGGTCTGGGATCAGCGCGAGTACAAGAACCTCGACGATTCGGTGGAGCTGGGCACGCGCAACATCAAGGTCGCCCTGCGTCGCTTGCGCAAGTTCGCCCGTCAGGGTGCGGCGGAAGAGCTGGATATCGACGGCACCATCGACCACACCGCCAAGGACGCCGGCCTGCTGAATATCCAGATGCGCCCCGAACGGCGCAACACGGTAAAGCTGTTGCTGCTGTTCGACATCGGCGGCTCGATGGATGCGCACGTGAAGATCTGCGAGGAATTGTTCTCGGCCTGCAAGACCGAGTTCAAGCATCTGGAGTACTTCTACTTCCACAACTTCATTTATGAGTCGGTGTGGAAGAACAACATGCGCCGCACGTCCGAGCGTTTCTCGACGCAGGATCTGCTGCACAAGTACGGCGCCGACTACAAAGTGATCTTCATCGGTGACGCCGCCATGGCGCCCTACGAAATCACCCAGGCCGGCGGCAGCGTCGAGCACTGGAACGAAGAGCCGGGCTACGTGTGGATGCAGCGCTTCATGGAAAAGTACAAGAAGCTCATCTGGATCAACCCGTATCCGAAGGACACCTGGGGCTATACCTCGTCGACCAATATCGTGCGCGATTTGATCGAGGATCAAATGTATCCTCTGACCCTGCGCGGGCTTGAGGAAGGGATGCGGTTTCTGTCGAAATAATCTTCGTTAGCCGTGATGGCCCCTTCGCGAGCAAGCCCGCTCCCACATTTGGAATGCATTCCCCTGGGGGAGCGGGCTTGCTCGCGAAGCTCTCAGCTATTTCGAAAACGCCGCAAATACTCGACATGCTCCCGGTGCGCCACGTCCTGCACCACCGGCCTCAACCGTACCTGCGCCCCCGGCAGACACTGCGCCAATCGCGCCAGCGCCAACGGCGTCAGCGCTCCCAAACGTGGATAGCCACCAATCGTCTGCCGATCATTGAGCAAGACAATCGGCTGCCCATCCGGCGGCACCTGTACCGCGCCCAGCGGAATGCCCTCGGAAATCATTGGCCGGCCCTGATACTGCAACGCCTTGCCCAACAAGCGAATGCCCATGCGGTCGGCGCGACTGTCGAGCGTCCACGGACTGTTGAACACATCGAACAGACTCTGCCCGCTGAACTGACCAATCTGTGCGCCGAGCACCAGATCCAGCGGCGCATTGAGGCGCAGATCAGGTCGATGCGCCAGCGGCACTTCACGCACCTGCAGAGCCGCACCGCGATAACTCAATGTCGCGCCCTTGGTCAGCGGTAACCCCATACCATCTAATCCACCGAGTTCTTCGCGCACCACCGTGGCACTGCTGCCCAGCACCTGCGGCGCGTCGAAACCGCCGGGCGCCGCCAGATACGCCCGGGCGCCGAGCAGCGGTTGGCTGAACTTCAAGGTTTGCCCTTTGCTGAGCTTGAAACTGCGCCACGGCGCCAGCGCCTGCCCATCGATCTGCGCGCCGAGATCCGCCCCGGCCAACGCCAGCAGGCAATCTTGCTGCGCCACTACGGCAAACCCGCCGAGGGTGATTTCGATCACCGGCAGATCCAGCGCATTGCCGAGCAACCAATTGCCCCAACTCATCGAACTCCAATCCGAGGCGCCGCCCTGGGTCACGCCCAAATGGCGCACGCCAAAACGCCCGGCGTCCTGCAACAAACACAGCGGCGTGCTGGCCTCAATCGTCAGTCGGCTCATGCCAGCGCCTCCAGTGGCGTGTCATCGCCGCCCAGGTTGATGAACTCGGCATGGCTCACCGCTTCGAAACGCACGGTGTCGCCGGGTTGCATCAGGCTGTAGCCGTCGCGAAGGCGGTCGAACAGTTTCATCGGGGTGCGGCCGATCAGGTTCCAGCCACCGGGTGACACCACCGGATAAGCCGCGGTCTGCCGCTCGGCGATACCGACGCTGCCGGCCGCGACTTTCTTGCGTGGGGTGTCCAGGCGTGGCGCGGCGAGGATTTCTTCCACCAGCCCCATGAAGGCAAATCCCGGCGCGAAGCCAAGGGCGAACACCTGATATTCGCGAGCGCTGTGCCGACGAATCACCTCCTCCACCGCCAACCCGCTGCGCTGCGCCAGCAGGCTCAGTTCGGGGCCGACACTCAGGTCGTACCAGACCGGCAACACATGGCACTGGCCGCTGGTTCGAGCGTTCGGCGACAGGTCGATCAACGCTTCAGCGATCAATTCACGGGCCTGATTCGGATTCAGTACCGTCAGGTCGTAATGCACCATCAGCGTGGTGTAGGACGGCACCAGATCAATCAATTGCGCGCCAAATACCGTGCGCAGGCGCTCACTGGCAGCGAGCATCCACGGCATGTTGGTTTCGGCGATTTCATCGAACAGGCGCAGCATCAGGCAGTCCAGGGCCACCACTTCAATCCGTGGGTTCATGGCGCGCTCTGCTGATTCAGGGCCTCGCGAATGCGCTTCACGGCAGCCACCGAACTGGCGTTGTCGCCATGCACGCACAAGGTGTTGGCCTGCAGGTGCAGCGTGCTGCCGTCACTGGCGACGAGGTCACCGCCACGGGCGATGGTCAGGGCCTGTTCGATGATTTTTTCTGGCTCGTGATGCACCGCGCCCGGCAGTTGCCGCGAAACCAGTCGACCTGCGCTGTCGTAGGCGCGGTCGGCGAAGGCTTCGAACCACAGGGTCACGCCGTATTCGTCACCGAGTTGCTGCGCCGCCGCGTTATCGCGGGTGGCCATCAACATCAGCGGCAAGCTGCGATCGTAAGCCGCCACGGCCTCAATCACCGCGCGCAATTGCGCCGGGTTGGCCATCATGTCGTTGTACATCGCGCCGTGGGGTTTGACGTAACTGACCCGCCCGCCCTGCGCACGGCAAATGCCGTCGAGCGCGCCGATCTGGTAATGCAGGATGTCTTGCAGTTCCTGAGCGGAATAGGCCATGGAACGCCGGCCGAAACCGACCAGATCCTGATAGGCCGGGTGCGCGCCAATCTGCACGCCGTGACTCAGGGCCAGGCTGACAGTCTTGCGCATGATGCTCGGGTCACCGGCATGGAAGCCGCAGGCCACGTTGGCGCAGTCGATGAAAGGCATGACCTCGGCGTCCAGACCCATGGTCCAGCTGCCGAAACTCTCGCCGATGTCGCAATTCAATAGCAGGCGGCTCACGGTGAACACTCCTGTAGCTTCTTGTCTTTTTGTCTGTAGGACGCTTGCCCGGCAGGTTATCAGTTACTGCGCATCCAGTTGCTTGCCACGGGTCTCCGGCAGGCTCAACGCCGCGAGAATCACCACGCCGTAGGACACCGCCGCGAACGCACCGATACCCACGCTCAACGGCACTGTCTGGCTGAGCAGGCCAATCAGCAGCGGAAACAAAGCCGCCAGCGCCCGGCCGATGTTGTAGCAGAAGCCCTGCCCCGAACCGCGAATCCGCGTCGGAAACAGCTCGGTGAGAAACGCGCCCATACCGCTGAAAATTCCCGAAGCGAAGAAGCCCAGCGGAAAGCCCAGCCACAGCATCACCCCGTTGCTTACCGGCATCTGCGTGTACAGCAGAACAATGGTGAACGAGCCGACCGCGAACAGGATGAAATTCTTTTTACGCCCGAGCAGATCGGTCAGATAAGCGCTGATCACATAGCCGACGTAGGACCCGACAATCACCATCGCCAGATACCCGCCAGTGCCGAGCACGCTCAAACCGCGTTCGTTCTTGAGGAAGGTCGGCAGCCACGAAGTGATCGCGTAGTAACCGCCGAGTGCACCGGTGGTCAGCAGCGACGCACGGAACGTGGTGAACAGCATGCCGGGGGCGAAGATCTCGTAGAACTTCGCCGGGTTCTGCGGAGTTTGCGCAGCCTTGGCTTCGCGATAGATCTCCGGGTCCTTCACCAGACGCCGCACGAAGATCACGAAAATTGCCGGGACGATGCCGAGAATGAACAGCGCTCGCCACGCATCTTCCGGCGGCAACACCGAGAACAGCAGCGCATACAGAATCGCCGTCAGCCCCCACCCCAGCGCCCAACCGGATTGCACCATGCCCACCGCTTTGCCGCGATCCTTGGCGCGGATCACTTCACCGATCAGCACCGCGCCGGCGGTCCATTCGCCGCCGAAGCCGAAGCCCATCAAGGTCCGGGCGATCAGCAACTGTTCGTAGTTCTGCGCGAAACCGCAGAGGAAGGTGAAGAAGGCAAACCACAGCACCGTCAGTTGCAGGGTGCGCACGCGGCCAATACGGTCGGAGAGAATCCCCGCGACCCAGCCGCCAATGGCCGAGGCGATCAGGGTGCTGGTGTGAATCAGCCCGGCCTGCCCGGTAGTGATGCCCCACATGGCGATCAGGGTCGGCACCACGAAGCTGAGCATTTGCGTGTCCATGCCGTCCAGGCCATAGCCGATCTTGCAGCTCCAGAAGGTGCGACGTTCCTGCTGATTGATGTTGCGATACCAGTCGAACGGTCCGGGGCGGGCCGTGCTCTTGGGGAGGTCGAGGGTGTCGGGCGCACGCATGGCAAGTCTCCGCAGGCTTTTATTGGTCTTGTTCGAAGTTCCGACGACGCCTATCGTGGGAACCGGATGCGCCGATTTTTCGTCGCCCGGCCCTGCTGCGTCCAACGAATAAAAACCCGCCTTAGGCATAAGAAAAATTTGTCACCCGAGCCGTTGCCATGAACCTGAAGTTTCTCGAGACCTTTGTCTGGGTCGCCCGGCTGAAGAGTTTTCGCCTGACCGCCGACAAGCTGTTCACCACCCAGGCGTCGATTTCCAGCCGCATCGCGGTGCTCGAAGGCGAACTGGGGGTGAAGCTGTTTCTGCGTGATTCACGCGGCGTCAGCCTGACGCCCGAAGGCCTGAAAGTGCTGGATTATGCCGAGCAGATGCTCGATACGATGTCAGCCCTGAAGCAATCGATCGAGACCCGCTCGAGCAAGGTTGGCCGGGTGCGCATCGGCGTGATGGACACGGTGATCCACACCTGGCTCAGCCCGTTGGTGGCGCAGATGACCGATTTGTATCCACGGGTGGAAATCGAGCTGGTGGCGGATACCTCGCTGAACCTCTGCGATCAGCTGCAAAAAGGCTTTCTCGACATCGTTCTGCAAACCGATCTGGTGCGTCACGAAAGCGTGCGCAGTCTGGAGCTGGCCAGCCATCCGCTGGGCTGGATCGTCGCCAGCAATTCGATCTACAACCGCGAGTACGCCGACCTCGGCGAACTGGCGCAGGAACGGATCATCACCTACTCGAAGAACTCCCGACCGCATCAGGATCTGCTGGCATTGATGCAGACCAACGGTGTGCTGGCGCCGCGGCTTAACTGCGTGAACTCGGTGTCGGCGATTACCCGGCTGCTGCGCGATGGTTTTGGTATTGGCGTACTGCCACCGGTGCTGGTGGCCGAGGAACTGGCGCGGGGTGAACTGACCTTGCTCGACATCGACCAACGGCCGCCGAATCTGCAAGTGGTGGTGTCGTGGCGAGTGGGCGTGGAGTGGGTCGAGGAGATGGTGACGTTGTGTCAGCAGGTGCTGGAGGGGTATGCGCGCAAGGTTGGTGAAAACTACATCGTCTTGAGTGCCTGACACCCTGTGGCGAGGGAGCTTGCTCCCGCTGGACTGCGAAGCAGGCCCAAAACCAGACACCCTAATCATCCAGGACAATTGAGTTCATAGGTTTACGACTGCTGCGCAGCCGGGCGGGAGCAAGCTCCCTCGCCACAGTGATCGCGCGGTCCTTAAAGACCGCGCACGTCGCGGTCTTCAATCGGCCGGCTCTGGCGCAAACGCCGGCCACCGAGCACCACCCAGTCAATCAGACGAATCAGGCACTCGATGCCGAACGACAGCAACAACGCGCCGCTCATGCCCCAGATCATCGCTTCCGGAGTCAGCAGGATCTGGTAGCTGTAGCCGTTCCAGGTTTCCTTGCGAATGTCCGGGTCGGCGGCCAGCACCACTTGCAGGAAGCGGATGTACCACGGGCCCTGCATGGCCTGGAACTGTTTATCCAGCGCCAACTGCCGGTCGAGCAAAGTGCTCAGGCTGTCGGCATCGCTGCGAAACACCGGATCGTCACTGGCGCGGTAATGTGCAACCAGCGCCTGCAAGTCGCCCTTGAAGAACTGCTCGGCGGTGCCTTGGAAACCGCGCAAACCGGTCTGCGCTTCGATCAGATGGGCTTCGACACGTTTGGCGTAATCGTTGATGAACCCCGGCACCTGGACACCGATCAACAGGCCCGCCGCAAACAACACCAGCCGTAGATAACTGAGCAACATCGAGGAGAGATCCTTTATTCGGTCGTGCCCTGGCTGACGCATTCGCCGCGTCGCCACAGGCTCCATTGGCCCGGTTCGTAACGGGTCCAGGTTTCGTTTTCGGTCAAAGGCTCGGTGGCGATCACCGTGACCACATCGTTGGGCGTGGTTTCTGCCTGGAAATCGACGATCACATCGACATCCTTGAGCCGCGCCGGACCGAACGGTGCGCGCCGGGTGATCTGTGCCAGTTTGGTCGAGCAATAGCAGAACAGCCAGTCGCCATCGCTGAGCAGGCAGTTGAACACGCCTTTGCTACGGTATTCGGCGCAGGCGGCGACCAGATCGGGCAGCAGCACTTCTATATCGACCGGTTCCGGGAATGCGGCACGCACGCGGTTGAGCAAATCGCAGAAGGCCGCTTCGCTGTCGGTGTCGCCCACCGGGCGGTAGAAACTCTTGATCGGGGTGAAGTCGGCGAGCTGGCCGTTGTGCGCAAAACACCAATTACGCCCCCACAGTTCGCGGACGAACGGGTGGGTGTTGGACAGGCAGACCTTGCCGACGTTGGCCTGGCGGATATGGCCGATGACCACTTCGCTCTTGATCGGATAGCGCTGCACCAGGTTGGCGACTTCCGACTCGCAACTCGCGGCCGGGTCCTGAAACAGGCGCAAGCCGCGACCTTCGTAGAAAGCGATGCCCCAGCCGTCGCGGTGCGGGCCGGTGCGCCCGCCGCGCTGCATCAGGCCGGTGAAGCTGAACACGATATCGGTCGGCACGTTGGCACTCATGCCCAGTAGTTCACACATGTGCTGACTCTCGTGATTACAGACGCGGCTCGACACGCATGCGTTGCGGATTGTTCGGCAACGGCGGGCGACCGTAACGGTCGTCTCCGGCACCACCGAACGGCTGATCGTCGTCGCGATCATCAGCACGGGCCGCGGCCTTGGCGGCTTCGGCCTGTTCGCGGCGCGCTCGGGAAGCACGCTCGATCGGGAAGCGGATCAGCACGAAAATCAGGTAGATGCCGAACGCAATCATGCCGTACATGAACAGATCGGAAATCGCTCGCCAGGCGTTGTTGCCGACCTTGAAGGCCAGATCCAGCGCGGTAATGGCGATCGACGGTGCGACCTTGGCTTTCACCGGGTCAATGATGGTCGGGCTGAACAGCAACACCGCCATCAGCACCCGCAGCGGCTCGCGCAGCCAGCGCCACATCCAGCGGGTCAGGCGCATCCATACCAACAGGCAGCCCACAGCGGCAAAGGCGTAGAGGCCCCAGGCGATCAGATAGTCGTTCTCGGTCATGGTGTCCATGGCAAGGCAGGCAAAGAGGCGCTTATAGTAACGACTTTTCGCCCGTCAGGCTTGTCCCAATGCCAGACGGCCAACAGCAAACCCTGTGGGAGCGAGCTTGCTCGCGAAAGCGTTGGGTCAGTGAAACAAATGTCATCTGACAGGACGCCTTCGCGAGCAAGCTCGCTCCCACAGGGAAGTGCGATGGTTTCAAGAGCTGCGAAAACCTTTATTCCGAACATTGCCCGAGAGCCTTCCATGCCCGAATCCGCCCACGTCCTCCGCGCCCCGATCGCCCACAAGGCTGCCGGTGCCGACCCGTATGCCTGGCTGCAGGAACGCGACACCGACGCGGTGCTCGACTACCTCAAGGCTGAAAACGCCTATCAGGAAGCACAGACCGCCGATCAGGCCGGCCTGCGCGAAAGCCTGTTCGAAGAGATCAAGGGCCGGATCCTCGAGACCGACCTGTCCCTGCCCTCGCCCTGGGGGCCGTATCTGTATTACACCCGCACCACGGCGGGTGACGAGTACGCCCGGCATTACCGTTGCCCGCGTCCGGCTGACGACAGCCTGACCCTCGATGAAAGCCGCGAACAACTGCTGCTCGACCCGAACGTGCTGGCCAATGGCGGTTTCTTCTCGCTCGGCGCGTTCAGCATCAGCCCGGATCACCAGCGCCTGGCCTACAGCGTCGATGCCTCGGGCGACGAGATCTACACGCTGTTCGTCAAGGAACTGGCCAACGACAAGGTCAGCGAACTGGAGTTCGAAGACTGCGACGGCAGCATGACCTGGGCCAACGACAGCCTGACGCTGTTCTTTGGCGTGCTCGACGACACTCATCGCCCACACAAACTGTATCGCTATCGCCTCGACGGCACAGCCGCCGAAGAGGTGTTCCATGAACCGGACGGGCGCTTCTTCCTGCATTGCTACCGCTCCAGTTCCGAGCAGCAATTGCTGCTGACCCTGGGCAGCAAGACCACCAGCGAAGTCTGGGCACTGGATGCGCATCAGCCGCACCTGCCCTTCACCTGTCTGGCGCCACGGGTCGAGGATCACGAATACGACGTCGACCACGGTGCGCTGGATGGCGTGTGGACCTGGTTCATCCGCACCAACCGCGACGGCATCAACTTCGCCCTGTATCAGGCGCCGGACACCGGTGCGGTACCGAGCGAAGCCGACTGGCAGAACCTGATCCCGCACAGCGACACGGTGATGCTCGACGGCGTGACGCTGAACACCGCGGCCATGACCCTGAGCCTGCGCGAAGGCGGTTTGCCGATCATCGAAGTTCACCCGCAAGGCCAGACGCCGTATCGCGTGCAACTGCCGGACGCGGCCTACAGCCTCTATGTGCAGAACAGTCTGGAGTTCGAGAGCGACCGCATCCGTCTGCGTTACGAGGCGTTGAACCGTCCGGCGCAGGTTCGGCAGTTGCTGCTGGCCAGCGGCGAGCAAACCGTTCTGAAAGAAACCCCGGTGCTCGGTCCGTTCGACGTCGACGCCTACATCAGCCAACGCCTGTGGGCCACCGCGCCGGATGGCACGCAGGTGCCGATCAGTCTGGTGATGAAACGCGAAATGCTCGGCAAACCGGTGCCGCTGTATCTGTACGGTTATGGCGCCTACGGTTCCAGCCTCGATCCGTGGTTCTCCCACGCACGCCTCAGCCTGTTGGACCGCGGCATGGCCTTCGCCATCGCCCATGTGCGTGGCGGCGGTGAGCTGGGCGAAGCCTGGTATCGCGCCGGCAAGCAGGAACACAAGCACAACACCTTCAGCGACTTCATTGCCTGCGCCGAATTCCTGATTCTCAACGGCATCACCACCGCTGAAAAACTGGCCATCAGCGGCGGCAGCGCTGGCGGCTTGTTGATTGGCGCGGTGCTGAATCAGCGTCCGGACCTCTTCGGCGTGGCGATTGCCGAAGTGCCGTTCGTCGACGTGCTCAACACCATGCTCGACCCGGACTTGCCACTGACCGTCACTGAATACGACGAGTGGGGCAACCCCGAAGAGCCGGACGTCTACGAGCGGATCAAGGCCTATGCACCGTACGAAAACGTCACCGCGCAGAATTATCCGGCAACCCTGGTCATCGCCGGCTACAACGACAGTCGCGTGCAGTACTGGGAAGCGGCCAAGTGGGTGGCGAAATTGCGCGCGACCAAGACCGACGACAATCTGCTGCTGCTCAAGACCGAACTCGGTGCCGGGCATGGCGGAATGAGCGGGCGTTATCAGGGATTACGTGACGTAGCGCTCGAATATGCGTTTGTGTTCAAGGTTTTGGGCCTGGCCTGAGGAACTCCGTCGGTCACTTGGGTCTTAACTCCAGACCCAGGGGGCCGATACCTATGAACCCCTGTAGGAGCTGCCGCAGGCTGCGATCTTTTGATCTTGTCTTTCAAAAATCAAAATCAAAAGATCGCAGCCTGCGGCAGCTCCTACAGGGGACGGTGTAAGCCTGGAATCAGTGAAAACAATAAAGACCGCAATGACATGTCAGAACCCACCCTGCTGAACAACGAAATTCGCGACTGGCTGATGGACTGTGGCCTGTTCGATCAATTGCAACTGGCGGACTTTGCCGCAGCCTCGGGCTACTTCAGCATCAGTACCGTGGCGGAGGGCGAAGCGATTTTCCGTGAGGGCGATGCCGGCAGTTTCATGTGCATCCTCCACACCGGTCAGGTCGCCGTGCAGAAGACTGGCCCCGACGGTCAGGTCATCACCATGGCCACCCTGCGCAGCGGTCGGGCGTTCGGTGAAATGGCGGTGCTGGATGGTGAGCGCCGTTCGGCGACCTGCGTCGCGGCGAGCAACTGTCAGTTGCTCAACCTGGGCAAGGATTCGCTGGAAAAGATGCTCAACGACGCACCGAAGATCGCCGCCAAGATCATCCGCGCCCTTGCCGTGTCCCTGTCCAAGCGCCTGCGCATGGCTGACGGCCAACTCGCGGCGCAACAGATTTAACCGCCCGGGGATTTGACCTTGGTGCCGCTCGGTTCGATGCCCTGCACCGCTTGATCCTTGCTCGGCGGGCTAGGCATTTCGATCGGCACCAGCGGCGGGCTGCCACTGCCGGCACCGGCCTTCGGTGCGCTGATCGGGGTGATTTGCGGATACGGCGTCGGCGTGGCGGTGCCGGGTGAGCCGGGTTGCGGCGTCGGGCTGACCGGAATGGTCTGCTGCGCCTGCACTGCAGTAATCGAGAGCGCGGCCAGGGCAATGACCGTTAGAATGGTGCGCTTCATCAAGGGCTCCGTTTGGCCTTTAGTCTGCGCTCAGGCTACTCCCAACGGGCCTGCTTGCCTTCCCCTTTGTAGAGATTTCCATGAAACGTTTCGTTCTGCTCGACACCACGCCGATCCCTGACAACGGTGGCGCTCTGTGCCTGTTCGAGTATGGCGAGGATTTTGTCATCAAGATTCAGGGCGGCGACGGCGGGCAATTGATGAACACGCGCATGCACGGTTCGGAAGATGCACTGGCCGAGATCCCTTGCCGCAAGGTCGCCGGCCGGCCGAATTCGCGAGTGTTGATCGGCGGTCTGGGCATGGGTTTCACCCTTGCCTCGGCGCTCAAACATCTGGGCAAGGGTGCCGAAGTGGTGGTCGCCGAACTGGTGCCCGGCGTGGTCGAGTGGAACCGTGGGCCGCTCGGTGAAAAGTCCGGGCGACCGTTGCTCGATCCGCGCACGGTGATCCGTCAGGACGACGTGGCCAAAGTGTTGCAAAGCGAGCCGAACGGCTTCGACGCGATCATGCTCGACGTCGACAACGGCCCCGAAGGCCTGACGCAGAAGGCCAACAGCTGGCTGTACTCGGCCGCTGGTCTTAACGCCTGCGCCAAAGCCTTGCGGCCCAAGGGCGTGCTGGCGGTATGGTCGGCCAGCGCCGACCGGCAGTTTTCCGACAAATTGAAGAAGGCCGGTTTCAAGGCCGAGGAAGTGCAGGTTTTCGCCCACGGCAACAAGGGCACCCGCCACACGATCTGGATTGCCGAGAAGCTTAAGGGCTGAGCTAAACTCTGCACATAACCGTCATTAGTCTTTTTTACAAAGGTGAACCCATGAGTTCGTCCACCCCGACCAACACGTCGAAGCTCGATCGCATCCTTGCCGACAACCAGCGCGACAAGGAAATGGGCTACCGCGACAAGGCCCTGAAGATGTATCCGCACGTCTGCGGCCGCTGCGCCCGTGAGTTTTCCGGCAAGCGTCTGAGCGAACTGACCGTGCACCACCGCGATCACAACCACGACAACAACCCGCAGGATGGCTCGAACTGGGAACTGTTGTGCCTGTATTGCCACGACAACGAACACTCGCGGTACACCGACCAGCAATATTTCGGCGACGGCTCGCTGAGCACGCCAAAAATCGCCAAGGCCACGCATAACCCCTTTGCCGCCCTCGCCGGGCTGATGAAGAAAGAAGATTAAAGTTCTTCATTGGCCCGACTGGCCCCTTCGCGAGCAAGCTCGCTCCCACACTGGATCGGTGTCATACACAAAACCACTGTGGGAGCGAGCTTGCTCGCGAAGGCGGCCGTTCGGGCACCGGTAATCCTTGATCTGACCACAACTGCCCAATCCCCGTATAATCGCCCTCTTTTTCCCGAAGGCACCCCGCTCGTGGCAGACAAACGTTACAGCTGCATTGGTTTGTACAACCCCAAATCACCGGAGAACGTCGGTTCGGTGATGCGCGCCGCAGGCTGTTACGGCGTGGCGTCGGTGTTTTACACCGGCAAGCGTTATGAACGCGCCGCCGATTTCGTCACCGACACCAAGCGCGTGCACTACGACATCCCGCTGATCGGCATCGACGATCTGAAAAAGATCCTTCCGCTCAACTGCGTCCCGGTCGCCGTGGAACTGGTCGAGGGCGCCCGCCCGCTGCCGGAATACACCCATCCGGATCGCGCGCTGTACATCTTCGGCCCGGAAGACGGCTCGCTGGATAAAGAGATCCGCGACTGGTGCGAAGACGTCGTGTACATCCCGACCACCGGCTGCATGAATCTGGCGGCCACGGTCAACGTCGTGCTCTACGACCGCATGGCCAAGGGCCTGAATACTCGCTCCGGGCCGAAATTCCGCTGAAACGTCGCACATTCGATGGAACGAGCCGGCCGCTGCGGCAGTCAGCTTATCTATCTATTGCACATTGCCTGGGAGACAGATCATGACCGAACTCAAACGCGTCCAACGTATCGATTCCACCCCGTTCCAGAGCCCGACCGAGCAGAACGTACAGGGCTGGGAGCGCATCGGCTCGCTGGCCGGTGGCGTGATCATGGTCGGCAAGGGCCTGCGCCGTGGCGGCCTGTTCGGTCTGATTCAGGTGGCGATTGGCGGCGTGGCAATGGCCCGTGGCATCACCGGGCACAGCTCGATGAAAAGCCTGCTGGAAAAAAGCCGCGAGGACATGAACAACGTCCGGGCGAAGATCGAACGGGCCGGGGAAGAACTGAGCAAGCTCAAGGCCAATGCCGAGGCAGCGACCAGCACGGTCACAGTGACTGGTAATGATTCAGTGAAATCACCAAAAGCCGGGGTTTGATTCGAGATCTTCGTTGAGGCTTCTGGCCTCTTCGCGAGCAAGCCCGCTCCCACATTGAACCGGATTCCGTCAGTTGGAATGCGATCATCGGTGAAATCACCGAAAGCCGGCGTTTGATTCGAGATTTTCGTTGAGGCTTCTGGCCTCTTCGCGAGCAAGCCCGCTCCCACATTGAACCGGGTTCCGTCAGTTGGAATGCGATCATCGGTGAAATCACCAAAAGCCGGGGGTTGATTCGAGATTTTCGTTGAGGCTTCCGGCCTCTTCGCGAGCAAGCCCGCTTCCACATTGAACCGGATTCCGTCAGTTGGAATGCGATCAAATGTGGGAGCGGGCTTGCTCGCGAAGGCGGTATTACTGAAGCAATGCGCTATCGAGAACTTTCGAGGATTCGCCCAGAACACTCTCGGCCAGTTGCACAAATGCCTTGGTGTCAACAGTCCCGAGATGCATCGCCCCGCGCAACACATCATCCAGCGAACGCTTGTTGCGCGTCTTCAAGCGAATCTCGCGATCGAGTTCCTGCAGCACAACCACCGCTTTGGCAACTTGCGCCGGGCTGATCTGCTCGCCGCGCAGGGTCGTGACTTTCTGACTTTCCCTAATCAATTTCTCCTGTAACGCCTGATAGCGCTCATCGCTCATGCCACCGGCACGGCGCACCAGTTCGATCGCGTAATACTCGGCAAACCCTTCACTGATCCAGTCGCTGCGATGCTCGTCGCTGATCCGGCCGAACACCTGCGCCAGCTCACGCACCAGCGCACTGCTGCCGCTTTCGCTGACCAGTGGCAGCCGCGTGTTGATGTAGATCGATTCGTGCGCACCGAGACTGCCGCGCCACATCGGGTCGTTGGCGCCGACGATCAGCAGTTTTTTCGGATGCCGGGGATAGACCGCTTGCACCTGCGGCCAGACGAACGTCAGCAAGGTCAGCACATCCATGCGGCGCATGCCCTGCCCTTGCGGCGAGGCCACGGTGACTTCGGTTTCGCCCAGGCGCGTGCGGCGGCTGCCGAGGTGCCCGGCGAGCATCCAGCCGGTCGGGCGGTCGAACAGCCGTGAGGGATTGTCGATGCGGAATTTGTTCTTGCCGATACGCGGCCAGGCGGTTTCGACGCTTTGCCAGCCGTTGGGCAGTTCGAATTGCAGGCGCGACACCAGCTCGACGCCATCCTGCTGATCGAGCCTGGCCGGCGGCACCAGGTCATCACCGCGCAGCAAAGCCCAGTTCGGGGTCATGCGCGTGTCGAAGCTGCCGCTCTTGCGGCCGTGGCTGATGCTGACGCGGTAAGTCAGGCTGGCCTTGTCGCCGCTCGGACGCCACAGGCCACGTGCCTGCTTGCCCGGGGTCAACTGCCACTGGCCGTCGGCCTTGAAGTCGCTGTAGTGGCTGCCGTCGCCGAGGTCGAAATCGAGACTGCGCACCGCTTCGCCTTTCGCCAGGGTCAGTCGTACTTCGGCCTGATCGCTTTGCGGCAGCAGGCGTACGTGGTAATCCAGATCGACTTTCTTTGCCGCCCACACTGGCGCGCTTAGCGCCAGCAGACCGATCAGCGATGCCCGCAGCAATCCCCCAGCCATACACACTCCTTGTTGAATCCTGGAACCCTTGGTGCTTAACCGGCGCGGAAAATCAGGTGATCTTCCCAGTCATCCTCCGGCACGCTGCCTTCGGCGAGCATGCGCCCGGACTGGGAAATCCGTTCGTGGTGCACCGCGTCACGGTCGCCGCACACCAGGTGGTGCCACAGCGGCAGGTCCTTGCCTTCGCTGACCAGGCGATAACCGCAGGTCGGCGGCAGCCATTTGAATTCTTCGGCCTGGCCCGGAGTGAGCTGGATGCAGTCCGGGACAAACTTGATGCGATTCGGGTAATCGCTGCACTGGCAGGTTTTCAGGTCCAGCAGTTTGCAGGCGATGCGTGTGTAATAGACGCTGTTGTCTTCTTCATCCTCGAGTTTCTGCAGGCAGCACAGACCGCAGCCGTCGCACAGCGATTCCCATTCCTCGTGATCCAGTTGATCGAGGGTTTTGCGTTTCCAGAACGGTTCGACTTTGGCGGCCATGGCTCAAGCATCAACATCAGGTGGTGTAAAGGCCGCCAGTCTAGTGCCCACGGCCTTGCGGGCCAAGCGCTGGCGACTGTCGGTAAATCCCGCTTGTCAGGCGAATCGCCGCCCAGTAGGGTTTTGCCACGAATTCATGACTCAAACACAGCAAGGAATCTTTCGATGAGTGCCAACCCTCGCGTTGCCGATTACGCCATTCACCCGCAGTTCACCGAGCGCTGGTCGCCCCGCGCCTTCACCGGCGAAGCGATCCCGGAAGAAACCCTGCTGAGCTTCTTCGAAGCCGCACGCTGGGCGCCATCGGCCTACAACTCGCAGCCGTGGCGCTTTCTGTACGCGCGTCGGGATACGCCGAACTGGGAGCGCTTCCTGGGTCTGCTGAACGAGTTCAACCGCAGCTGGGCGCAGCACGCATCGGCATTGGTGATCGTGATTTCGAAAACCACCTTCACCGCCCCCGGCGCCAGCGAAGAAACCCCGGCGCTGTGGCACACCTTCGACACCGGTTCGGCCTGGGGCCACCTGGCGCTGCAAGCGAGCATCAGCGGCTGGCACACCCACGGCATGGCCGGTTTCGATCAGGAGCTGACCCGCAAGGAGCTGAATATTCCGGAAGGTTATGCGCTGCACGCGGCGGTCGCTGTCGGCAAGCTGGGCGACAAGGCAACGCTGGCCGAGTACCTGCAGGCCCGTGAAACGCCGAGCCCGCGTCGTCCGCTGAGCGAGTTGGTGGCTGAAGGCAACTTCACCCTGTAAGCCAGCATGCAAAAACCACTGTAGGAGTGAGCCTGCTCGCGATGAGGGTGTGTCAGACAACATCAATGTCGACTGACACACCCTCATCGCGAGCAGGCTCACTCCTACACGTATCGCGGTGGATTTAATATCCGCGGTTGAAATCCACTTCCCCGCGCAACGCTTCACCCGCCTGATACGCCTTCAGATTCTCGACAAACAATTGCACCATCAACGCCGGCGACGTCGGTGCCGAGCTGTGCCCGGTGAGCAACAAGCCCCAGGCGGTCCAGAACGGATGGCGTTGCGGCAACGGCTCCTGACGGCAGACGTCGATCACTGCGCCCGCCAGATGCCCTTCCTTCAAGGCTTCCACCAGATCCGCGTCAACCACTGCCACGCCGCGTCCGACGTTGATGAACAGCCCGGTCGGCTTGAATTGCTTGAACAGCGCCGCGTCGTAAATGTCGTGGGTGTGCTCGGTATTCGGCAGCAGATTGACCACGTAATCGACCGCGCCCACCAGCCGTGGCAGATCCGCCATCGAGCCGACCTCGACGAACGGCGCCTGCTCGCGCGCGCTGCTGGCGATGCCGTACAGCTCGACGCCAAACGGCAACAGGAACTGCGCCACGCTCTGGCCGATATCGCCGGTGCCGACGATCAGCACCTTGCGCCCGACCAGACTCTGGCCGGTGCGATTGTCCCACTTGCGCTCGACCTGGCTGACCAGGCGCGCCAGCACTTCCCGCTCGTGACCGAGCATGTAGGTCAGCACGTATTCGGCCATCACCTGACCGAAGATTCCCACCGCACGGGTCAGGCGGTAATCGCGGCGCAAGCCGTCGGCGAGCAGCGGCGTGATGCCGGCCCAGGTCGATTGCAGCCATTGCGGCTGGTGGCCCTGACGCAGCAGGGTCGCCAGCAGATCCGGCTGCCCCAGCCACACCGGGCAATCGGCAGCCTGACGGGCCAGTTCGGCAGAGTCGCCACTGGTCAGTACTTCAAGTTCGGGGGCCGCCTGACGCAGCAGCCGGGCGTACACCGCGTGGTCGTGTTCAGCAATCAGAACGCGCATCTTCAAACCTTTCGCAAACCGTGCAGGCAACCGCCGAAAGAGCCGTGCTCCTTCGTGGCGGTCGTCGCCGTAAAATCAGTTCCAGGGTGGCAAGAGGCCCAGAACAGGGCCTCGCAGATCAGACCGGGTCGTTGCGTCGCAGCAACTCTTCGGGCAGGTGTTCGATGTACTCGTCCTCGGCCGGTGGCATTTGCAGGTGATAGCCCTGCTTGTCGAGGTTTTCCAGGACCACGACGATGTCCTCGCGCGCCAGCGTGCGCTCAGGGGTCAGCACCAGGTCAAAGGAATGCTTCGCCTTGCCGAAGGCCGCCATCAGCGCTTCGGGCACGCGCTCCAGAGCATCGCTCTTGAGCACGTAAAGATACATCCCGGGTTTCTTCGAGCTTTGGTAAATGGAGCAAATACGTTTCAAGGCTGTTCTCCGGCGGTGGCCAGGCTGTCCAGCAGCTTCTGGCCCATGAGTTCGCGGCGCCAGCCACGCAGCGACTCAGGCAATTGATAAGGGCCCTCGGGGAAGCCGCTTTTGACCAGCGCTTCGAGGGTTTTCTTGCGCAGCATCAGTTCCGGCGCGATGCCCAGGCGTTCGGCCTCGGCCTGGCCGAGGGCGCGCAGTTGCTTGATCAGCGCCGCCGCTTCGACCGGCAATGGCTCCGGCACCGCTGGCGGCCATTGATCAGGCCCCACACTGCCAGAGCGCTTGATCAGATCAAGCAGAAATTCGCCGTCCTGACGCACGGTACGCGGGTGCATGTCTTCGATCTTGCCCAGCGCGGCGAGGTTGTCCGGCTGCGTGCGGGCCAGCGGCCACAGCGAATGTTCACGGACGATGCGGTTGCGCGGCAGATTGCGCGCGCGGGCTTCACGCTCACGCCAGGCGCAGAGCTCACGCAGCACAGCCAGTTGCGCACGGGACAGTTTCCACGCCAGTTTGGCCTCGCGATAGACCTCGTATGGGTCGGTCTCGCGGCGCAGGTTAGCCACCAGTTCGGCGCCATCCTCCAGCACCCAGGCGAATTTGTCGTCGGACAGTTTCGGTCGCAGCTGTACGAAAACTTCCGCCAGATGCACCGCATCTTCGGCGGCGTAGCTGACTTGAGTGTCGGACAACGGGCGCTGCAACCAGTCGGAACGGGTTTCGCCCTTCGGCAGCTCGATACCGAGCACTTCCTGCACCAGCCGCGAATAGCC
This sequence comes from Pseudomonas sp. 14P5.3.2, assembly GCF_057799175.1. Lineage (NCBI taxonomy): Bacteria > Pseudomonadati > Pseudomonadota > Gammaproteobacteria > Pseudomonadales > Pseudomonadaceae > Pseudomonas > Pseudomonas sp. 14P5.3.2. The sequence continues at coordinate 65,147 of NZ_JBYOKU010000009.1, forward strand.
CATCGAGAACCCGAGGTTCAGGTAGGCCGCTGCCAATTGAGTATCGAACAGCGGCGCCGGCAGGCTGCCGGTCAGACGCAACAGCACTTCGAGGTCTTCGCTGCAGGCGTGCAGGACTTTGAGCACCGCCGGATTTTCCAGCAACGCCGCCAACGGTTGCCAGGCGTCGATGGTCAGCGGATCGATCAGGTAGGCGCGTTTGCCGTCGCCGACCTGCAACAAACCGGCAATCGGGTAGAAGGTGTCGACCCGCATGAATTCGGTGTCGAGGGCAACGAACGGCAGCTGCTGCCACTCGGCGCAAAACTGCGCGAGGCTTTCGTTGTCGCGAATCCAGTGAATATCGATGGCCACACGGCTCTCCCTTGAAGAATGGCGCGCAGTATATATCGCCGCCGGCGTTTTACGCGCCTGCGCTGGGCCAGAGCTGTAACGAAATGTCCTGCCAGAGAGAAAGAATAGTCTTACAGCGAGGTTCGCAAGATTAATCCGAGCGTAACGATCCATGTCGCGTTACCAGGAGAGCAGTATTTAGTTTTTAAATAACACTCGGGAAATCTGATTTGTCCGCACCGCGTGGCCGCGGCCTAATCGATAGCCTCCGCAATCCAGAGTCTACCGATGGAAAACGTCCGCGCTACCTCCCGTCCCGCTGTCTGGCTGATGATCGGCATCATCCTCGTCGCGCTCAATCTGCGCCCCTCCATGGCCGCCGTCGGGCCGTTGCTGTCGGCGATTCGCGGCGATATCCCGCTGAGCTTCAGCGTCGCTTCGCTGCTGACCATGCTGCCGGTGATGGCGATGGGGCTGGCGATGTTTTTCGGCATCGGCATCAGCCGCCGGCTGGGCGAGCAACGCACGGTGATCGTGTCGCTATGGATTATCGGTCTGGCGACACTGTCGCGACTGGTGCTCGATTCGGCACCGCAGTTGATTGGCAGCGCGGTGCTGGCCGGAATGGGTATCGCCCTGATTCAGGCCTTGATGCCCGCGCTGATCAAATTACGTTTCCCTGACCACGTGGCGCTGTGCATGGGCCTGTATGTCACGTCGATCATGGGCGGCGCCGCGCTGGCCGCCTCATTTTCGCCACTGGTGCTGGTGCAGACCGGCAGCTGGCGCACAGGCCTGGCGATCTGGGCAGCACTGGCCTTGCTCGCGTTGCTGGTCTGGTGGACACAGTCGCCCCCGTCATCCATCCAGAACACCCCTGTAGGAAAACAATCCTTCACGCGTAATCCCCGCGCCTGGCTGCTCGCTATCTTCTTCGGCCTCGGCACGGCGTCCTACACCTGCGTACTCGCCTGGCTGGCGCCGTACTACGTGGAACAAGGCTGGAGCGAACAGCACGCCGGTTTGCTGTTGGGTTTTCTGACGGCCATGGAGGTGATTTCCGGGCTGGTGACGCCGGCCATCGCTAACCGCAGCCGTGATCGACGGGCAGTTCTGGCAGGGTTGTTGCTGCTGATCATCGGCGGCTTCTGCGGACTGATCCTCAGCCCGCAACACCTCAGCCTGCTGTGGCCGTGCCTGCTGGGGCTGGGGATTGGCGGCTTGTTTCCGATGAGCCTGATCGTCTCGCTCGATCACCTCGACCACCCGCAGCGTGCCGGCAGCCTGACCGCGTTCGTGCAAGGCATCGGCTACTTGATCGCCGGGCTTTCGCCGCTGCTGGCCGGAATGATCCGCGACCAGCTCGGCAGCTTCGAATGGGCCTGGTGGTCGCTGACTGCAGTGATGGTGATGATGTTGCTGATAGTCCTGCGCTTTGACCCTCGGCACTACGCCCGACACATCCGCTGAACCAAATGCCATCGCCGGGCTAGAGGCCTGTTGCCATCTTTTTGCGGTTTATTTGCCGACGTCGTGTTGCTAAAAGTTTCTGTCCCACTGGCGACATTGAAACGTCCTACAGGGCTTTGTCCTGGCACCATCGTTCCGCTACGATCATGCGCACACGTTTGCGCGGATTCAGCGCAAGGAGCACAGCGAGACGGAACGGATGCTGAACAGTAACTTGCTTCGAAAGCTCGACATGCAGGACCTCATGGTGTTTATCGCCGTGTATGAGCAAAGCAGCGTCACGGATGTCTCGGAGACACTGTGCGTCAGCCAGTCCACTGTCAGCTACTGCCTGAAAAAACTGCGCACCAGTTTCGAAGACGAGCTGTTCATCAACACCCGCACGGGCATGCGTCCTACCTACAAGGCCGGCACCATGTACGGCCATGTGCAGAAGATCCTCGAAAGCATCAACCTGTGCCACGCCGGCGCCCCGGTCTTCGATCCGACCCGGCAAGCGGTGACCTTCAATATCTGCGCCCCGGAATACTTCGAGCAACTGGTGTTGCCGCGCCTGTTGAAGCGTTTCGACTTCGACGATTTGCCGGTGGTGGTCAACATGCACAAGTTCGAGACCGACGTGCCTGCCGACGAATTGCGCGACGGCAGCCTCGATCTGGTGATCTGTTTCGGTCCCAACTTCCACCGCAGCCACACCGACCTCAAGTCGCGAATGCTGCTGGAAGATGATCTGGTCTGTGTCTCCGACAAACGCGCCACGCCGCTGGAACCGCGGCTGAGTCTGCAGGCCTTCACCGAACGGCGGCACGTGTTCCCGACACCGTGGACCTCCACCACCAACATGGTCGACGGCTGGCTGGCGCGTCAGGCGCAAAAGCGGCAGATCGTCGCGCGCTCCAACAGCTACAGCGCGGCATTGAAGATGATTACCGGGACCGACTTCATCCTCACCCTACCCCGGCGCATCCAGCGCCTGCTGACCAACGACGCGGTGTTCAATCACTGCGAGGCGCCAAACGGCCTGCCGGGGTTCACCCTCGACATGCAGTGGAGCCAGAGCGCCGATCAGGACAGCGCCAACGTCTGGCTGCGCGAGCAGGTGATCAAGGTGTGCAGTGAGCTGGAAGCGGCCTGATTCCTACACGCCGATGGCGGTCTTGGTGTAGGAATCGCGGTCGATATCGAGCAACTCCACACACAGTTGCACTTCGACCCCGGCCGGCCACTCGCACAGATCCTGCAACACCGCCAGCAGGCTCTCCGAGAGCTGCTTCTTGACCTGTGGCGAACGACCGCTGAGCAGCGCCAGCTTCACATGAACGAAGGCGCGCTCGCCCATACCGGTGCCGACCTTGAAGGTTTCGACTTTGACTGCGCGACTCTTGATGTCGAATTCCGCTGCGAACTGACCAGAACCCACCAGCGTATTGTTGAGCCGGATCAACGCCATGTCGGCATTGAGTTGCGGCAGATTGGCGGTGTATTCCAAATGCAGGTGTGGCATTCAAGTGCTCCAGTCAGTCGGCAGAAAGGTCGTACGTATACCACAGCACCGCCCTACTCTCCTGCGGCTTTTTCTGCGGTTATCGAGGCCGGTGTCTGACGCAATGCCAGGCTTTCCCACAGCGCAACGAGCACCACGATCGCCGTGGTCAGCGCCCCGAGCATCAACGCCGAAACCCATTGGTGCAACGCCAGCGGCAGTGCCAGCGCGAGCAACACCAGCCCCGCCACATGCGACAAGGGCGGCAGCGGCCGGTCGGACATGACCCACTTGAACAGCGCATTGCCCAACAGAAACAGCCAAGGCCCGCCCACGATCACCAGGATCCCGGCGTCACTGGCGTGATCCGGATGCACCAGCACCAGTTCGTCGGCCACCGCACTGACAATCACCCCGGCAACAATCAGCACATGCAGGTAGGTGTAGGCGATGCGCGCCTGGCGCCCCGGGTCGCTCGAATGCGCGATGCGGTGATGGGCGCGCTCGGCGCCGCTGTCGAAGTACACCCACCACATGCCGATGCTGCCCAGTACCGCCACCAGAAACGCGATGACCCCGGTGAGGCTCAGCGTCAGTTCGGCAAAAGTCGCACCGGTGACCAGCAACGACTCGCCCAGAGCGATGATCACGAACAGTGCGCAACGCTCGGCCATGTGGTTGCCTTCGACGTTCCAGTCGCTCAACGACGAACGCCCCAGTCCCGGCACCCAGAAATACAGCGAAGGCGAGATCAGCTCGATCAACAGCGCCAGCGTCCAGCACAGTAGACGCTGCTGTCCGTCGAGAAAGGCTCCGGCGATCCAGAACACTGCGGAAAGCATCAACCACGCCAGAATTCGCTGGAAGTTGCGGGTCATGCTCAACGACTCGCCGCGCACCGCCCAGATCGCAAACAGCGTGCGCCCGACCTGCATGAACACGAACGCCGCGGCAAACATCAGCCCGCGCTCAGTGAAGGCCTTGGGGATCGAGGACGACAGCAACAGACCGGCGATCATCAGCCCGAACAGGCCAAGGCGAATCGGCAACTTTTCCGGGTCGAGCCAGTTGGTGATCCACGAGGTAAAAATCCACACCCACCACACCGCGACCATCAACAGCGCCACCTGCACCGCGCCCAGGATCGACAAATGCGCGAGCAGCGAATGCGAGAGCTGAGTCACGGCAAACACAAACACCAGATCGAAAAACAGCTCGACCATGCCGACCTTGCCACTGTCGAGACTGCCGCGCCCACGCAGCAACGAACGGGAAATGCTCATCGGACAAGCCTCCAGCCGAGGTCATTGCCATTGAGCAAAGCAGGCGGACCGGACGAACGCAAACCCTTGTAGGAGTGAGCCTGCTCGCGATGGCGTGGTGTCAGACAACAGCAATGTCGGCCGACACCCCCTCATCGCGAGCAGGCTCACTCCTACAAGAGATTTGTGTTGGGGGTCAGGGCGCGGTCAGTGGCCGTTCACTCATGAACGCCTCAAGCCGCGAGCGCAGCCAGCGCTCGGCCGGATCGCTGTCGACATGGCTGAGCCAGACCATCGACAGATCCAGCATCGGCGTTTTGAACGGGAACGGTTCCTTGAACAGCAGCCCGGAGGCAGCCATGGCTTCGGCGGTGTAGTCCGGCAGGCTGGCGATCAAGTCGGTGCCGGCCAGCAACGCCGGCAGCGCGCTGTATTGCGGCACCGACAACACCACATGCCGGGTACGACCGATTTCCGCGAGCCATTCATCGGCATAGCCGCTGATGTTGGCCGTATGCGACACCAGCACGTGCGGACGTGCGCAGTATTCATCGAGGGTCAGCGGCGAATCGGAGGCATCGGCGCGCAGGATGCTCGGCTGGATATGCCGCAGCAGTTTGCGCTTGGCATTGGCCGGCAGGCCCCGGGTCTGGCTGATGCCGACGGTGATGTCGCCGGCGGCCAGCAGGTCGGGGATGCGCCAGTAGTCGACGTGTTGCACCACGAACACTACGCTCGGTGCCTCTTGGCGCAGCGCCCGCAACAACGGAGGCAACAGACCGAACTCGACGTCATCGGACAGGCCGATGCGAAACGTCATGTTACTCACGGCCGGATCGAAGTCGTGGGTCAGGCTCAGGGCCACAGACAGTGAGTCGAGGGCCGGCGACAGGTATTTGAACAGTTCCTCGGCCCGGGCAGTCGGCTCCATGCGATGGCCGACGCGGATAAACAGCGGATCGTTGAACATCGCGCGCAAGCGATTGAGCGCCGAACTGATGGTCGGCTGGCCGAGAAACAGCTTTTCCGCCGCCCGGGTCACGTTGCGTTCGAGCATCAAGGTCTCGAACACCACCATCAGGTTGATGTCGGCCTTGCGTAATTCATTTCGATTCATCCATTGCCCCCCGGTCCCAGACTGGAGGGCAGTGTAGAAAGGCCTTGGGTACGGCGTCCATCACCACGATGGCTCAATCTACCGTCAGTTGCCTGATGCCAAGGGCCATGACCCTTGTATCGTCGTTGAGCCCCAACTGCTGCGGACTGATGGCGTCCGGCAGTTGCAGCTCGATCGTCAGTCGATCATCGTCCTTCAGGCGTTGACTGAGCGCAGCACTGATCGGAATGTCCAGACGGTTAGCCTGGAATTGCGTCAGTTGCGTGGACAGCACCTGCTGGCTATTCAAGCTCACAATGACCCGCTGGCCAGGGTGTTGTGGCTGGATGAATGCCAACGCATCGATGACGATTGAACGCGCTTGCGGCGACACCCGCAAAACGATTTGCGCCCGCTGCCCTTGTGACCATGTGCCCCAGTTCTCCGGCGTCGACCAGCCGTCGGCCAGTTGCCGCGCTTTATGATTGAACGTCAGCGCCTGCCCGGGTTGAAGAAGTGGAATCAGCGACATCTGCCGTCCTTCATCATGGACGGACAGGCATTGCGCACAACGTTTCCAGCCAGGTGCGAGCACTACCACGCCATCCACTCGTGTCAGCAGGTCGGTGTCGCTGTTGATGCTTTTGGCGGCTGCCTGCACCACCTCATCGTCGAGGATGTACAGCGAGTCCGTGTCGTACTGACCTGACTCAAGCATGCCTCGAGCCTTCTGTTGGGCCTCGGCCGTCGCCGATGTACTCATGCGCCCCAGATAGACTGCGTCGGTTTTCATGCCGTGGGTGGCTGCGAAACCGGCCACCATCTGCCAGCGATCCGGCTGATTCTGCGGCAGCAGAATACGCACCTTGGCGTAATGCGCAGCCGCGCTGGCCCAGAATGGATCCTGCATCGGCGTGCTCCAGACCGAGGCTGGCGCGACCGTTTTGCCCTGCCTCAGGCCCATCCAGCCGTTACGGGTGTCGACCACTTGCACCGTCACCGCCAACGCCAGCAAAGCGATGGCCACGCGCGGACGATAACCGCGCACCACCAGGAAAATCAGGGCCAGGCTCAGCGCATAGAACACGGGCCAGAACATTCGTCCCGACGCACGAAAGATATTCGCCAGGCCGATGATTTTTTTCGGCAGCGGGTAGTGAGCCGTCCATGCGCCGACTCCGATCTGGTTTGAAAGGGCAAACAGGAACAGGCCAAACAATGCCAGCAACAGCCAGGGCCTGGCACGTAGTTCATTGCTCACGGCCTGCCTGTTCCTCAGCCAGGCAATCAACGACAGCGGCGCCAACAACAGCACGCCCAGGCCGAGGTAATTGAAACCTTCGTAGTCGCCACTGGCCTTCGGCAGATCAGGCAGGATCAACGACCAGCCCGCCGGGTCGACGGGCGACAGCAGATTCATTCGGTACAGACCGAAACCTCCGGAGGCCGCGCCATCGGCAATGGCAAAGTAGCCTGCCTGCCAGCAACACACACTCACCAGGGCGAAGAGCGTCACACCTTCAATCAGACTCTGGCGACGGGTCAATTGTTGGCTGAACGTCTTGCCGAGCAGATCCGCCACCCAGATCAGCGCGACCATCGCCAGCAAGTACGCATGCACCAACGCTGTCACCGCCAATAGCGTGCCCCACGCCAGACGGCGACGATGCAGATTCGGCAGGAGGGCCAGATACAGTGCGGCGAGGATCAGAAAATGTCCGGCAAGGGAAAGGTGTCCGCCCATGCGCAGGAACATTGGCGGCGAAAACACCAGCAACGCGGTGCCCAGCAAGCGAATCAGCGGCTGGGCGGTTATCAGCCCGAGCAGTTTCCAGGCGAACCAGGCTTGCAGTACAAAACACGCAAGCAGCCACATTCCGAAATACTGAAAGGTCTCCGGCAGCCATGCGCTGAAGGGTTTGAACAGCAGCGCCAACAGCGGATTGGAGTCGGAAAAAATAATCGAACTGCCCAGTTCCAGCCCATAGAACGGGTTGAGTCCGACCGGAAACGTCCAGGGCGAATGCCGAAAGAATTCCCAACCCAGATAATGCGTCGCTGGATCGCCCTGCTCCAGCCAGGCAATGTTTTGCGGATCCAGCGCCTGCGGCCCGATCACGACAAAAAACATCAGCGCACCAAACATCAGCGGCAGTAAAGAAAGTACCGAATGCTTTGGCGCGGGGCTCATCGATAGGTCCAGAAATTGTGCAAGACGAAGGTGAACGCTGGAATCGTCAGTGCCACCGCGACGATGCCCAACAGATAATTCAACCCGGCCATCTGCGCGGCCCAGGCGACAAACATCGCCATCAGAAAACCGCACGCCGATACCGATAAAAATCGCAGCAATGTTCTGCCGTGCAGTCGGGCCGAGAAACTCCAGGTGGTGTTGATCACGTAAGACACCACCGTCGCCACGGCAAACGCCACACCGTTGGCCAGCGGCGGTTGAGGCGCAACGAAATTGATGAACAGCACCGCCACCAGCGCATGCAGCGCGGTGACGAACAGACCGGTCACGGCAAAGCGCAGACCGCGCTGGATCAGCGCTTTCCTGTCGCTTGAGGTCACGGTTTCTGCGCCAGCACAAACACGCTCAGGCCGGCCAGACGATTGTGGCCCATCAACGGCAGTTCAAGACTGCACAGCGTCTTGAGCACGCCGTTGACCAGCGGATGATGGCGCTTGAGCTGAGACTGCGGCGCTGCGGCCTGCGGCCCTTTGGGCAGCAAGCGCAACGCCGCCGCGATTGGAAACACCGCGCCGAAATAGTAGGCACCGCGCTGCACGCTCAAACCGGCGTCACGGGCCAGGGTTTCAAACTGTGGCAGGGTGTAACGGCGCTTGTGCTCGAGAAAGTCATCGTGACCACTCCACAGGAATTGGAAGGCCGGCACGGTCATCAGAAAACGGCTGCCGGACGGCACCTTGTCGACGTAAGCCTTGAGCAGACCGCGGTCGTCATCGACATGCTCCAGGACGTCCATGAGCAGCACCAGATCAGCGTCGACGGCTTCGATGTCGCGGCGGTAATGCACCGGTTTGCCGGCGGTGGTCGCATCGGAATCGGAGGGGTAACTGATGTCGACGCACCACGCCTCGCGCGCAGCGGTTCGAGTCAGCAGGTGGTGGGAGAAAAAACCCGAGCCGGCACCCACGTCGAGAATCCGTGTGATCGGTGCATCACCGAGCAGACGCCGAGTCGCCGCCGCTTTGGAGCAGTAATACCAATGCTCACCGATGCTGTCGCCGAGGATATCGGTTTCCTTGAGATCCATGTTTCAGTCCTTGGGGTCGTAGACGCGACGCACCAGAAAAACCGGCCGGCGTTTGGATTCGATATAAGTGCGGCCGAGGTACTCGCCGAGTACGCCGATGCCAATCAATTGCAGGCCACCGAGGAACGTCACGGCCACCATCAGCGAGGCATAACCGGGCATGTCGATACCATAGATCAATGTGCGCAGCACAATAAAACTGGCAAAGGCGAAGGACACCAGCGATACCGCGGCGCCGATGTAAGTCCAGATCCGCAACGGTTCGGTACTGAAACTGGTGATGCCTTCCAGGGCAAAATTCCACAGCCGCCAGCCGTTGAATTTGCTCTGCCCCGCCACGCGCTCGGGCCGCTCGTAATCAACGTGGGTAGTCCGAAAACCGACCCAGGCGAACAGGCCCTTCATGAAGCGCCGGGACTCGGGCAAAGTCAGCAAGGCATCGACCACGCAACGATCCATCAGACGAAAATCACCGACGTTTTCCGGCAGCGGTTGCTCGGCGATCTTGTTGTGCAGGCGATAGAACCAGTGCGCCGAAGTCTGCTTGGCCCAGGTGTCGCTGCGGCGGCTGATGCGGTGACCGAGCACCACTTCATAGCCTTCGCGCCAACGCTCGATCATTTGCAGGATGACTTCGGGCGGGTCCTGCAAGTCGGCGTCGATGGGGACGACGATTTGCCCGGAGGCAGTCTGCAGGCCAGCGGACAACGCCGCCTCCTTGCCGAAATTGCGGCTCAGATCGACGATCCGCAGACGCGCGTCGTGCTGCTGACGCTCCAGCAGCCGCTCTAGCGTGGCATCAGTGCTGCCGTCATTGACGAACACCAGCTCCAGCTCGATCGACGGCTGATGCTGAAACACTTCGTCAATGCGCAGGATGAATGCATTGAGACTGTCCTCCTCGTTAAAAACGGGGACAACCAGCGATAATCTGACCCGTGTGGCCTGTGGCGTTCCGTGCTCAGTCAATGGAGTGCTCTTTTTATAGTGATTGTCGGTCGTCGAAGATTTTCGACGCCATGAGCCGTCCCGTATTAAGCAGTAGCGCCGATAGCCTTGCAAGGTGGAATTGGCGACATTTTGGCCAATCCAGACGCCGATGCGTGCGCTCTAGTCCGCACTCTTCAGAAACATCTGCCAACGATTGGAAACAAATGCCCGATAGCGAAAAAAACTCGCTCCGCTAGGCTTGCGACGATGCGCCACACAGGTTGTCGCAAACACCATCGCAAGGAGCGAACTGAATGTATTTCGAGATCTACCGCCAATCCAGAGGCACCCCGAGCACCGGCAAAGGCCAATGGCGCTGGAGGCTGCGGGCGGGCAACCACGAGACGATCGCCAGTGGCGAGTCGTATGTGAACAAGGCCGATTGTTTACATGTGATCGAATTGATCAAGGGTGTGCAGGCGGAGACACCGGTGAAGGAGATCTGACCCGCCAGCCGATATGGCGCCGCTTCCTACAGCGTCTTCCTTTTTTGCCCGACCCACTGGCGAAGCACTTTTGCGCCCCTACGCTCTTCAGCGTATGGGGCGATCCAGCCCTGTTCCGCCACATGACATTCAACTCAAAAAAGGAGCCGCACCATGGCTAGAGACAAAGCGAAAGACGACAAGCACTTCAACTGCACCCAAACGCACGAAGCCGACTACGTCGCCAGCCTCTATCCGCACGCCAGGGACGAAGTGAAAACCTTCCTGGCCTCGGCTTGCAAGGACAACACCCTGCGCAACTCGACGCACAAGCAAGTGTATGACCTGATCAAACAGAAGCTGGGGCACTCGCAACCGTGAGTGACTGAGGCGGGTGCTCGATAAAACCCGCAGTTACAAAAAAGCCCCGCAGCTTCTCAGCTACGGGGCTTTTTCTATGTATGGCGGAGAGATAGGGATTCGAACCCTAGGTACCGGTGAAGGTACAACGGATTTCGAATCCGTCCCATTCGGCCACTCTGGCATCTCTCCAACGGCGCGCATCATAACAACACTTCTGCGGAAAGCAAACCCTCTTTCGCAAATTTTCTCCGTGCTATCAGATGCTTGCGTCGATTAAAGCGGTACACCCAGACGCTTGGCGACTTCTTCGTAGGCTTCGATGACATCACCGAGGCCCTGGCGGAAGCGGTCCTTGTCCATTTTCTTCTTGGTGTCCTTGTCCCACAGACGGCAGCCGTCCGGGCTGAACTCGTCGCCCAGGACGATGGAGCCGTCGCTGAACACGCCGAACTCAAGCTTGAAATCGACCAGCAGCAGGCCGGCGTCGTCGAACAGTTTGCTCAGGACTTCGTTGACCTTGAGCGACAGTTCTTTCATGCGCGCCAGTTGCTCGGCGGTGCCCCAGCCGAATGCCACGACGTGGGATTCGTTGATGAACGGGTCGCCCTTGGCGTCGTCCTTCAGGAACAGTTCGAAGGTGTACGGGTTGAGCTTCATGCCCTCTTCGACGCCCAGGCGTTTTACCAGGCTGCCGGCGGCGTAGTTACGCACGACGCACTCGACCGGGATCATGTCGAGTTTCTTCACCAGGCACTCGTTGTCGCCCAGCAGTTTGTCGAATTGGGTCGGAATGCCGGCCGCTTCGAGTTTCTGCATGATGAAGGCGTTGAACTTGTTGTTCACCATGCCTTTGCGGTCGAGCTGCTCGATGCGCTTGCCGTCGAACGCCGAGGTGTCGTTGCGAAACAGCAGGATCAAGCGGTCAGCGTCGTCGGTCTTGTAAACCGATTTGGCTTTGCCGCGGTAGAGTTCTTCACGTTTTTCCATGATGGGCTCCGCTTGCTAAGTAGATGGGCTAGGCGATATGGCGCCAGTCGAGCCCTGAATCTTGATCGGCCAGTTGCAGCCAGTCCGGGTCGCACCCGAGGGTGTCGACGAAACATTGCCGGGCCAGCTGCGGCAGGTTGTTCTTGCTGCTCAGGTGGGCGAGAACCAGATGCTGCAAGCCCTGCCACCCCAACTCGGCCACCAGGAATGCCGCCTGATGGTTGTTCAAATGTCCCAGCTCGCCGCCCACCCGTTGCTTGAGAAAGTACGGATAGTGACCACGGGCCAGCATGTCGCGGCAGTGGTTGGACTCGATCATCAACGCATCGAGATCCCGATAGCCGTCCAGCACCCGCTCGCAGTAGGAACCCAGGTCGGTCAGCAGGCCGAAGCGCCGCTGCTCGTTATCACTGAATACATACTGTGTCGGCTCTTGCGCATCATGGGCCACGGCAATGACCCCGATGTTCAGTGCGCCGATCTGCAGTTGCTCGCCGCCGGCCAGAAAGCCTGCGGGTTCGATCGGTTTGCGCATCCCGCGCAGTGTGCCGCGACTGAGGTAGACCGGAAGATTGTAGCGCCGAGACAGCAAACCCACGCCATGCACGTGGTCGGCATGTTCGTGGGTTACGAGTATCGCGCTCAGTTGCGCCGGGTTCACACCCAGGCGCAACAGGCGTTTTTCGGTTTCCCGCAGGGAAAAACCACAATCCACCAGCACATACGTATCAGCGCTGGCGATCAGCGTGCCGTTCCCTTGGCTACCGCTGCCGAGAACGGCAAAGCGCATGTGATCAGCCCAGATTGTCCTGAATCACGCTCAACACTTTGCGCGCTACATCGGCAGGCGCAACGGTGTTGATGTTCTTCTCGACGGTCACCTGAACGTTTTCACCGACCTTGCTCAGGCGAACCTGATAACGCTCGGCGCGGGCTTCAACTTCTTCCTTGGTCGGCGCACTGCCGAACAGGCTGCTGAAGAAACCAGGCTTGTCGTCTTTCTTCTCGGCTTTTTCGGCCAGGTTGATGTAGTACAGGCCCAGGCTGCGGTTGATGTCTTCAACGCGCCACTGACCTTGCTCCAGCGCACGACCGACGCTCGACCAGGCACGATCCAGGTCCGGACCGACGTTCAGTACCGGGTTGCCGCTGCCGTCTTCGCTGAGGCTGACACGGCTTGGGGTATCGAAGTCACGAGAAGCCAGCATCGACACCGAACCGCCCTTCTCGGAGATCCGGCTCATGCTCGCGAGCATGTCGTCGACCAGCGCGGCGTCCAGGCCAGTGTTGACCGAACGGTTGGTGAAATCGACATCGGCGGTGCTGCCGGCAGGACGCTCGGCGCTGACCACGTAGATCTCACTGGTGTTGCGCTGCACGCCTGGCTCGATACGCACCCGCACGCGGGTTTCGCTGTCGGCACCGACACCGGCTGCGCTCAGGCGCTTGGCCATGGCGGCGGACAGTTCGTCGGAATGCTGCCATTTAGTCGTGAATTCGCCGGTTTGCGGGCGCTGTTCATCCAGACGGAAACCGTTGTCCTGGAAGAACTGCACCGCCACTGGCCAGACTTCGGCCGGCTGATGCTGGGCCATGACCCAACGCGAGTCGCCGCTCTTCTGCAACGAGTAGTCGGTCGCGTCGGCAATCGCCGACAGCGGTTGTGGACGCGGCACCACGTACTCGCCCTTGGCGGTGTCATCAGCCACGTTGCGCGGGATCGGCAACAGCGGATCCAGACGCTTGGAGGTGCTGACATTCGGTGGCAGTTGCATCGGTGGAGTCTGTTGCGCTTCCAGGTAATCGCTACCACGGTCACGGAAATAACCTTCCGGGCCCCAGACCCATCCGCAGCCACTGGTGCTGGAGATAATCAAGGCAAGTGCGGAAAGTCCGGCCATTCGCTTCATGCGTTGTACTTCCTCAATTAAACCAGGACGCTGCACTGGCGCAGGGCCGTGCGAAGCGTTTCATGACAAGGAGCGCTCAGCCAGGTCAGCGGCAAGCGGATGCCTTCGTGCATCAGGCCCATTTCAACCAAAGCCCACTTCACCGGAATCGGGTTGGCTTCGATGAACAGGTCCTTGTGCAGCGGCATCAGTTTTTCGTTGATTGCCCGTGCGGTGTCGGCGTCGCCATTCAGCGCAGCCTCGCACAGATCAGCCATTTCGCGCGGGGCGACGTTGGCGGTCACGGAGATATTGCCTTTGCCGCCCAGCAGGATCAGCTCGACAGCAGTCGGATCATCGCCGGACAGCACGATGAAGTCCTTGCTCACGCCGTCGATGATGGCTTTGGCGCGTTTCAGGTCGCCGGTGGCTTCCTTGATGCCGATGATGTTCGGCACGGTGGACAGGCGAATCACGGTCTCGGCCTGCATGTCGCAGGAGGTGCGGCCGGGAACGTTGTAGAGAATCTGGGGAATGTCGACCGCTTCGGCAATGTGCTTGAAGTGCTGGTACAGGCCTTCCTGGGTCGGCTTGTTGTAGTACGGAACCACCAGCAGGCAGGCATCGGCGCCGGCCTCCTTGGCGTTGCGGGTCAGTTCGACGGCTTCGCGGGTCGAATTGGCGCCGGTACCGGCGATCACCGGGATACGGCCGGCAACCTGTTTGACCACGGCTTTGATGACGGCGATGTGTTCTTCTACATCAAGGGTTGCCGACTCGCCGGTGGTACCGACCGCGACAATGGCATGGGTGCCGTTCTTGAGATGGAAGTCCACGAGTTTGCTGAGGCTGTCCCAGTCAAGACGCCCTTGTGCATCCATGGGAGTGACCAGTGCCACCATACTGCCCGCAATCATGAAACCGCTCCTGCCGGAAAAAGAGAGCGGTAATGGTACTGGCGCCAAGATGCTTGCACAAGCGAAGTACTGCGCCGCCATTCCCCTTGGCGTCGGTTTTCGCTACCCTTCAGACTTTGATCGGTACAGATCAGCTTGTACGTCGGGCTCCAGCCTCCCCTGTCGGCCACCCAGGCCCCGTTCCAGTGTCGCTGCTGCACGCTCTGCCTATATTGGAGCGAATTGCGAGCCATGGCCCGGGGCTTTCTGAATCGGCACGCGCAGACGCATCCCGACGGCCAACGCCCATCGACCTACCGACCGCTCATCGCTTTAGGAATGCTGCATGTCCACCCCCACAGTTCGCGAACAATTCCTTGTCATCAGTGCCCTTGGCGCCAACCCCATGGAGCTGACTAACGTCCTGTGCCGCGCCAGCCATGAAAATCGCTGCGCCGTCGTCACCTCCCGTCTGACTCGCCATGGCGAATGCAGCGCCCTGGTGCTGGAAATCTCCGGCAGTTGGGACGCCCTGGCCCGTCTCGAAGGCAGCCTGTCGGGCCTGGCCAAGCGCCACGCCTTTACCGTCAACGTGGTGCGCAGTGCCGCGCTGGAAAATCGCCCACAGGCCCTGCCGTACGTGGCCTATGTCAGCTCGGCGTATCGCCCGGACATCATCAACGAGTTGTGCCAGTTCTTCATGGATCACAACGTCGAGCTGGAAAACCTGACCTGCGATACCTATCAGGCCCCGCAGACTGGCGGCACCATGCTCAACGCCACGTTCACCGTAACGCTGCCGGCCGGCACCCAGATCAGCTGGCTGCGCGACCAGTTCCTGGACTTCGCCGACGCGATGAACCTGGATGCGCTGATCGAACCTTGGCGCCCACAAAACCCAATGTAAGGAAGCTTTCATGGCCGTTGTCATCGACCAACCGGTTGCGGATTTCGAAGCACCTGCCACCAGCGGGCAGACCGTCAGCCTGTCCGCCCTGAAGGGCAAGCAAGTGGTGATCTACTTCTATCCGAAGGACAGCACCCCGGGCTGCACCACCGAAGGCCAGGGTTTTCGTGACCAGTACGCGGCGTTCCAGGCTGCCAACACGGAAATCTTCGGTATTTCCCGCGACAGCCTGAAATCCCACGAGAACTTCAAGTGCAAGCAGGAATTCCCGTTCGAGCTGATCAGCGACAAGGATGAAGCCGTTTGCCAACTGTTCGACGTGATCAAGCTGAAGAAGCTGTACGGCAAGGAATACCTGGGCGTTGATCGCAGCACGTTCCTGATCGACAAGAACGGTGTGCTGCGTCAGGAATGGCGCGGCGTGAAAGTGCCGGGGCATGTTGATGCGGTGCTGGCTGCGGCTCAGGCCCTGAATAAGGCCTGATATTTCTGCGTCGTTTTCACTGACGCTTTCGCGAGCAAGCCCGCTCCCACATAGACCTCGGTCAACTGTGGGAGCGGGCTTGCTCGCGAAGGGGCCATAAGCCTCAAAGAATAATCCGGCTTTACAGTAACGGAGCTACAACCGGCTCCTTGCGCGGCCAGGCATCCAGCACTGCCTTGAACAGCGTCGCCAGCGGAATCGCGAAGAACACTCCCCAGAATCCCCATAGTCCGCCAAACAACAGCACCGCGCAGATAATCGCTACCGGGTGCAGGTTGACCGCCTCGGAAAACAGCAACGGCACCAGCACGTTGCCATCCAGGGTCTGAATGATCCCGTAGACCGCCATCAGATAGATGAACTGATCGCTCCAGCCCCACTGGAACAAGGCAATCAGCAGCACCGGCACGGTCACCACCACCGCGCCGACGTACGGCACCACCACTGACACCCCGACCAGCAACGCCAGCAGCGCCGCATAGTTAAGGCCAAGGGCGACGAACGCGATGTAGGTCACACCGCCACAGATCACGATCTCGATGACCTTGCCGCGAATGTAGTTGGCAATCTGCCGGTTCATTTCCTGCGCCACGCGGGTGATCAGCGCCCGCTCACGGGGCAGATAGCCGCGCACCCACTCGCCGATCATGGCCCGATCCTTGAGGAAGAAGAACACCAGGATCGGCACCAGTACCAGATAGATCATGATGTTGACCAGCAGCGGCAGGCTCGACAGCGAGAAGGTCAGCGCCCATTGGCCGAACTTGCCGATCTCGCCACGCGCCGCTTCGATGGCCTGCAGTACCTGCTCGTCGGAGACCAGGTGCGGATAGCGCTCCGGCAGCAGCAACAGCAGTGACTGCCACTTGGCGAGCATGCCCGGAAGTTCGTTGAACAGCGTGATCAACTGATGCCACAGCAGCGGCAAGACCACCACGATGAACACCAGCAACACGCCCATGAACAGCGCGAACACCAGCCCCACCGCCGCCGCACCAGGCAAGCGCATGCGCTCAAGAGCGAGCACCAGCCCCTGCATCAGATACGCCAGCACCATCCCGGCCAATACCGGCGCGAGCATCCCTCCGAGGGTAAGCACCGCGGTAAAGGCGAGAAACAGCAGCACCGCCAGCACCACCGCCTCTTCATCGGAAAAGTAGCGCTGAATCCAGTCGCGTAACACTTTGAACATCAATAATCCTTAGGTCTTTTACGCTGTCGGTGTCAGGCTTTCTTCAACCAATAACGGTAGACGCCTGCTTCGTCTTCTTCGCGCAGCAGCGTATGACCGGCCAGACGGGCAAAGGTGCGGAAGTCGCGCTGCGAGCCGGCATCCGTGGCGATCACCTTGAGCACGGCGCCACTGGGCAGCTTGTTGAGTTCCATTTTGGCCTTGAGCAACGGCAACGGGCAATTCAGACCACTGGCGTCCAGTTCACAGTCATGGGCTACAGGGTCGGTCATCGCGTCACTCCGGTTCGGGTAATTGAGCTGCCTAGAATATCTGGTCGCAAGCCCGGTGTCCGGCTACAGTAAGGTCTTTGTCTTCTAAGGCTTTGTGCATGACATTTCTGCGCCCTACCCTGCTGACGCTCGCTTGCCTGCTCGCCTCACCAGGCTTTGCCGACGATCTGCCGTCACTTGGCGACGCCAGTTCTGCCATTGTCTCACCGCAACAGGAATACCAGCTCGGCCGCGCCTGGCTGGCCATGTTGCGCAGCCAGGTTGCACAACTCAACGACCCGCAGCTCAAGGACTACGTCGAGTCCAGCGTCTACAAGCTGGTGGAAACCAGCCAGGTGACTGACCGCCGTCTGGAGTTCATCCTGATCAACAGCCCGCAACTCAATGCCTTCGCGGCGCCGGGTGGCGTGGTCGGGGTCAACGGCGGGCTGTTCCTCAACGCGCAGACTGAAGGCGAATACGCTTCGGTACTGGCCCACGAACTGGCTCACTTGTCGCAACGCCACTTCGCGCGCGGCGTCGAGGCTTCGCAGCGGATGCAGGTGCCGATGATGGCGGCGCTGCTCGCCGGGATCGTGATTGCCGCCGCCGGGGGCGGTGATGCCGGGATCGCGACCATCGCCGGCACTCAGGCCGCGGCGATTCAATCGCAACGCACCTTCTCGCGCCAGAACGAACAGGAAGCCGACCGCATCGGCATTCTCAACCTGGAAAAGGCCGGCTACGACCCACGTTCGATGCCGACCATGTTCGAGCGCCTGATGCGCCAGTATCGCTTCGACGCCAAGCCGCCGGAATTTCTGCTGACTCACCCGGTCACCGAATCGCGTATCGCCGACACTCGCAACCGCGCCGAGCAGGCACCACAGGGCGGTATTGAAGACAGCATGCGCTATCAGTTGATTCGTGCCCGCGTCCAACTGATCTATGAAGAAACTCCGGGGCTGGGCGCCAAGCGCTTCCGCGCCCAACTGGACGAGAACCCGAAAAACGACGTGGCGCGCTATGGCCTGGCGATCGCACAGATCAAAGGCGCTCAGCTCAATGAAGCGCGGGAGAATCTCAAGCAGTTGCTGGCCAAGTCGCCGAACGAGATCATCTACAACCTCGCGCAGATCGACCTGGACATCACCAACAACCGCCTGCCGGATGCGCAAACGCGGGTTGACCGGATGCTCACGCAATATCCGGGCAACTACCCGCTGAATCAGGTTCGCGTCGATCTGCTACTGAAACAGAATCGCACCGCCGACGCGGAGAAAGCCCTTGAAGGCCTGCTCAAATCCCGCCCGAACGATCCGGACGTGTGGTACCAGGTTGCCGAAACCCGTGGCTTGTCAGGGAACATCATCGGCTTGCATCAGGCTCGCGCCGAATACTTTGCGCTGGTGGGTGATTATCGTCAGGCGATCCAGCAGCTCGATTTTGCCAAACGCAAGGCTGGCAGCAACTTCCCGCTGTCCTCGCGGATCGATGCACGCCAGCGTGAGCTGATGGAGCAGGAGCGCATGATCAAGGACATGATGGGCTGAGTTTTCGTCCTCGAAACATTGTTTCAGGCATAAAAAAACCGCCTCTTTCGAGGCGGTTTTTTATTTCACTGCAACCGGATTATTCAGCCAGTTTGAAGGTGATGAAGCTGGCCCGGCCTTGACGCAGAACGCGCATCGACACCGAACGATTCTTCGGCAGCGCCTTGGCGATCTCGCCGAACTCCTTGGTAGAGCCGATGGCCTGGTTGTTCAGGTGAGTGATCACGTCACCCGGCTGCAGACCGATCAGGGCTGCAGGACCATCCTGGACGTCCTTGATGACCACGCCGCCTTTGAGGTCGTAGGCTTTCTTCTGTTCATCGGTCAATTCGACCACCGACACACCCAGGCGGTTGCTGCTGCTTTCCGCGCCGGATTTCGGTAGCGATGCCAGCTCTTTGTCTTCGTCCGGAATTGCGCCGACTGTCAGCTCGACATTCTTGCGCTTGCCGTCACGAATCACTTCGAGGTTGGCCTTGGCGCCAGCCTTCAGCGCACCGACCAGGTGTGGCAGGTCGGCGGACATGACGATCGGCTGACCGTTCATGCTCAGGATCACGTCACCCACTTGCAGGCCGCCCTTGGCTGCCGGACCGTCATCCTGAATCTGCGCAACCAGCGCACCGGCCGGCTTATCAAGACCGAACGACTCCGCCAGATCCTTGTTTACTTCCTGGATGACCACACCCAGCCAACCGCGACTGACCTTGCCACCGCTTTTCAGCTGATTGGAAACGTCCATGGCTACGTCAATCGGGATGGCGAACGACACACCCATGAAACCACCGGAACGGGTGTAGATCTGCGAGTTGATCCCGACCACTTCACCATTCAGGTTGAACAGCGGGCCACCGGAGTTACCCGGGTTGATCGGCACGTCGGTCTGGATGAACGGCACGTAGTTTTCGTTCGGCAGGCTACGGCCGACGGCGCTGACGATGCCCTGAGTCACGGTATGGTCAAAGCCGAACGGCGAACCGATCGCTACGACCCACTGACCAGCCTTCAAGTCCTGGGACTTGCCGAGCTTGAGCACCGGCAGATCCTTGCCATCGATTTTCAGCAGGGCCACGTCGGAACGCGGGTCGGTGCCGATCAGCTTGGCTTTCATTTCACTGCGATCAGCCAGACGCACGAGGATTTCGTCGGCATCGGCAATCACATGGTTGTTGGTCAGGATGTAGCCATCCGAGGAAATGATGAAGCCCGAACCCAGCGATTGCGCTTCACGCTGGCGATCACCGCGTGGCGAACGCTGCTGAGGCGGCATGCCACGCTCGAAGAACTCGCGCAGCATCGGCGGCAAGCCTTCCAGGTCAGGCATCTGCTGGTTCACTTTGCGATCAGGCAGTTTCTGCGTGGTACTGATGTTCACCACCGCAGGCGAGGCCTGTTCAACCAGTTGGGTGAAGTCCGGCAAGTCGGCCGCCTGGGCAGCGGGAACGGCCTGACCGAGCACCAGCACGGTGGCGAAAATGGAGAGATAAGACTTCAAGCTAAGTATCGACATACAGCTCCCGTTACGACGAGCAGGGTTAAGCGATATGGAGCAAGGAACACCGGGAACCGCGGGCCGGCATTTTTGTTCCGGGAACAACAGACAAGGCCAGAGCCGTGAGGCTCTGACCTATAAAAAACTTTCGGGTGATTTGCAAATGAAAATGCTGAGCAAACATTTCATCTACGTCTCGAAGAAGAAGTGGAAATGACTGAAATCAGCTCACTGCTTGCTGGTTGCAGCGCCATCGTTGCGCATCGACAGGGCAATCCGTTCGGCCGTGCCAATGGGTATTTCACCGACCACCGTCACCATCATTTCGCCTTCAGGCGTGGTCAGGCGGCGGGAAACAGCGACGGTCGGCCCGAGCTGTGTGCGGGTATCGGTGACTGTCGCGCCGTTCAACGGCTCGAGAAACACCGAAAACCGCGCCAGCCCGTCGTCATACATCAGGCTGCTGACCTGAGTCTTGGTTTCCGGGTCTTTGTGCGAGGTACTGCTGGTCAGCACAAACCCCGGAGGCAGCCAGTCCGAATGCCAGACCTGGGCCGTCTTCACGGCGGAGGCCTTGTCACTGTCGAGGGTGATTGCCTTGCACTCGGTGCCAGGTTGCAGATCTTTGTCAGAAGGGGCATCCGCGGTATCAAGGCTGGTGAACTGGAAGCGCTCGAGTAACTGCCCCTTGTCATTGAGCAGCAACGACTTGAGTGGCAAACCAGTCTGTTTATCCAGATGCAGTTCGAAACCGTAGCGATGCTGGTCACGAGGCGTAAGCGATACGATGACCGCATCACGCCCGGCCACGCGCGACTTGCCGATGACAGCAAGGTCATACCAGTTTTTCAGCTTTTGGGGATCAAGCGAACGAGCGTTCGAGTTGGGTGAGTCTCCCAACCCCGCAATCAGGGTGCCGCTGACGCATTGAGTATGTCCATCAACGCGCACGACTTCCTGAGCCGAGCCATCGAGCTGAAGCAAACGCTCACGGACCTGGCCATTCTGGACACGATGCCAGATGTTGTGGGTAGAAAAACTACCGTTACGCTCGTATACGAAAGTGCCGTGGAAGCTTTGCTGCTGCTCGGCCTGGCCCAGGCGGGTCAACCAGTCCTGAGCCTCGTCGGCATGGGCTGGAACAACGAACCAGCCACCAAGCAGAAGCGAAAGTAGAGGTATGGCGCGCATGATCCTCCTTAACGGTTTTCCATGCTTGCTGCACGCGCATAAGGCAGTGCGCTTTCAGTACCTTTCAGTGCAGCCTGCTGGGCATGCTGACGCAGATAGCCTGGCAGACGCTGATCGTGCCAGCCTGGCTGACCTTGCAGTACGCCGTTGGCCATCGGGCCTGTGGTTTCCGAGCTTTCCTTGTAGCCTGCCAGAACAGCCGGGCCTTTAACCTGAGGCGCAACCAGCGAAGGCTGATTGGACTGCTGGGCCAGCTCGACGCCAGCGATTTCGTCCTGATTATACAGGCGCACACCAGCCAGCACCGCAACAGTCACCGACGCTGCAACGGCCAGACGGCCAAGATTGCGCCATGGGCCACGGGATACTTTGGCTGGAGCCGTTTCGTCTTCCAGCGCAGCAGAAACTGCCGCAGCAATGTCCAGACGCGGAAGTAGCAGATCCTTGTGCATCGCTGCCCGAGCGATCTGATAACGAGCCCAGGTCTCACGGGTTTCAACATCGTCCAGTGCATTGATCACTCGACGCAATTCCAGTTCGTCCGCTTCGTTATCCATCACTGCGGACAGCGATTCCTGCAGGGCTTCACGACTCATGGCGTTCCTCTCTTGGCTGTCGCCGCTGTCTCAGTTTTCCTGCAACAACGGCTGCAGGGCTTTATCGATGGCCTCCCGGGCGCGGAAAATCCGGGAGCGCACGGTACCCACCGGACACTGCATGACGCTCGCAATGTCCTCGTAACTCAGACCATCGAATTCACGTAAAGTTAAAGCCGTACGTAAATCCTCTGGCAGTTGCTGAATGGTTCGATGGACGGTGCCTTCGATCTCATCCCGCAGCAATGCGCGCTCCGGTGATTCGAGATCCTTGAGGCCATGATCGCCGTCGTAGAACTCCGCATCTTCAGAACTTACATCGCTATCCGGCGGCCGGCGGCCGCGTGAAACCAGATAGTTTTTTGCCGTGTTGATGGCAATGCGGTAAAGCCACGTATAGAACGCGCTGTCTCCGCGAAAGTTTCCTAGCGCTCTGTAGGCCTTGATAAAGGCTTCCTGAGCCACATCCTGGGCTTCATGGGTGTCGTGCACGAAACGCACGATCAACCCGAGAATTTTGTGCTGATACTTCAGCACCAGCAGATCGAAAGCTCGCTTGTCGCCACGCTGAACGCGCTCGACCAGCTGCTGATCCTCTTCCTGGGTTAGCATGAACACTCCTCGATAAGCATGGAGGAGGCTTGCATAACTAAACGACCAGACTTGCAAACATAGACTCGGGCTTTTCGCAAAAGTTCTCCCCCTCCAGGCAAGTTTCCTGCGGGCTCTGATTTGGCACGCACGAAAAACGCAGCGCGGGATAAACCGGCTGCGCGAATAATCTTGTCATCGGTTCGCCGGCAAAACCCAATTCGCAGGTTTTGCATTGAAGCCGACACTGTCCCGTGCTTCAGGCAACGGACTATTGATCTTGGGCCTCTGGCAAAAGTTCCAATTATTTATAGCCGCGCTCAAGCGACATTGAGCGACCGTGCGCGGAAAAAGCCTGTTTCATCCTCGATACAGTCGCCTTTTCCCAAAACGACGGAAAAAAACGTCCGACGAAGCGTCAAGCTTTTGTCGTCACAGTAGTTTCACAATGCCATACGAGCCCGGCTATTGTGCCGCTCCCCCCCTCTATATACTAGTGGGCTGTGTGGCTGTCTTGACTCGCCGATCCAGCTGTCTGGCGCCACCCCCGATCCGGGTCGCTTTGAGCGGAATCCTGAAATGAGCCAACAGTTTCAACACGATGTTCTGGTCATTGGCAGCGGCGCTGCCGGTTTGAGTCTCGCGCTGACCCTGCCGGGTCACTTGCGCATTGCCGTATTGAGCAAAGGCGATCTGGCCAACGGCTCGACCTATTGGGCCCAGGGCGGTGTCGCTGCCGTGCTGGATGATACCGATACTGTCGAATCCCACGTCGACGACACCCTTAACGCCGGCGGCGGTCTGTGCCATGAAGACGCAGTGCGCTTCACCGTCGAGCACAGCCGCGAAGCCATCCAGTGGCTGATCGACCAGGGCGTGCCCTTCACCCGCGACGAACAGTCCGGCACCGAAGACGGCGGTTTCGAATTCCACCTGACCCGTGAAGGCGGTCACAGCCATCGGCGCATCATCCACGCAGCCGATGCGACCGGTGCAGCGATTTTCACCACCCTCCTCGCCCAGGCCAGAGAGCGCGCCAATATCGAGTTGCTTGAGCAACGGGTTGCCGTTGATCTGATCACCGAACGCCGTCTGGGCATGGACGGCGAGCGTTGCCTCGGCGCATACGTGCTGAATCGCGCGACCGGCGAAGTCGACACCTACGGCGCGCGCTTCGTGATCCTCGCATCCGGCGGCGCGGCCAAGGTCTACCTCTATACCAGCAACCCCGACGGCGCCTGCGGTGATGGCATCGCCATGGCATGGCGCTCGGGTTGCCGGGTAGCGAACCTGGAATTCAATCAGTTCCACCCCACTTGCCTGTATCACCCGCAAGCCAAGAGCTTCCTGATCACAGAAGCACTACGTGGCGAAGGCGCGCACCTGAAGCTGCCCAACGGCGAACGTTTCATGCCGCGTTTCGATAAACGTGCCGAACTGGCGCCACGCGACATCGTCGCCCGGGCCATCGACCATGAAATGAAGCGTCTGGGCGTCGACTGCGTCTACCTCGATATCAGCCACAAGCCTGAAGCGTTCATCAAAAGCCACTTCCCGACTGTCTACGAACGTTGCCTGGGTTTCGGCATCGACATCACCAAGCAACCGATCCCGGTCGTACCGGCAGCGCACTACACCTGTGGTGGGGTGATGGTCGACCAGCACGGTCGTACCGACGTGCCGGGGCTGTACGCGATCGGCGAAACCAGCTTCACCGGTCTGCATGGTGCCAACCGCATGGCCAGCAACTCGCTGCTCGAATGTTTCGTCTATGCCCGCTCGGCGGCAGCGGACATTCTTGCGCAACTGGATGACGTCGCCGCGCCGAACGCCCTGCCTGAGTGGGACGCCAGCCAGGTGACCGATTCCGACGAAGACGTGATCATCGCCCACAACTGGGACGAGCTGCGTCGTTTCATGTGGGACTACGTAGGCATTGTGCGCACCAACAAGCGCCTGCAACGGGCTCAGCACCGCGTGCGTCTGTTGCTGGACGAGATCGACGAGTTCTACAGCAACTATAAAGTCAGCCGCGACCTGATCGAGCTGCGTAATCTGGCGCAAGTTGCCGAACTGATGATCTGCTCGGCCATGGAACGCAAGGAAAGTCGTGGACTGCATTACACCCTCGACTACCCGAACCTGCTGCCCGAGGCGCTCGACACTATTCTGGTGCCGCCCACCTACGCCGGCTGAACTTGAGCCGCACCCGCAGGCGTCGATGCACATCGGCTGCCTGCGAGTCTCGCGGCACGCAGATCGAGCGCACCCGCCGCTCCCCGCGCAAACGAAAACGCAGCACCACAATCAGTGGCAACGCCAGGCTGTCGGGGCGCAACTGAACCGCTTGCCAGCCACCCGCCTGATTCCATAACTGCCAGCCATCGGCGTCGCGGCGCAATCCGCAAAAAGCCTGCGGATGCTTCAGCAGAATCTGCCGTGGCACCACCCAAGCGGCATGCAGCAGACAGGCGAAAGCCCCGAGCAGACTGGCCCAGAGTGGAATCGACAGAAGAAACAAGGCACCCAAAGCGAACGCCTGGGCCAACAGATACGCCGCCAGCAACTGCCGTGAGGCATGCCAGCGGCATTCGAACGTGTTACTTGGGCTGAACACGGTCCAGGATCATCCGCACCATGCGCTGCAGCTCAGGGTCTTCGGACTCGCTGCGCTCCATGAACCAGCCGAACATATCCTGATCCTCACAGGTCAGCAGACGGACATACAAGTCGCGATCGACCTGGTTGAGGTGCGGATAGACCTCTTTCACGAACGGCACCAGCAGCACGTCAAGTTCCAGCATGCCACGGCGGCTGTGCCAGAAGAGGCGATTGAGTTCAACTTGTTCGACCATGGAGCCCTCCTCAAATAGGCGCGCAGTATACAGCCCCGACGCGGGTCGCACAGTCGGCTTTGGTCGGGCACCACCGATCCTTTATCAACTACCCATTTCAACAACGCGCCCTTATGATGTGCCCCAGACTTTTTACCCTGCGATGACCCATGGCCGATTCTGCTTTTTTCTGCACCCTGTCTCATGAAGGCGTACTCGCGGTTCGCGGCGTGGATGCCGGCAAATTCCTGCAAGGCCAATTGACCTGCAACATCAATTACCTCAGCGACAGCCAGGCCAGCCTGGGCGCGCGCTGCACGCAAAAAGGCCGGATGCAGTCGAGCTTCCGCATTCTGCTCGAAGGTGACGGCGTGCTGCTGGCGATGGCCAGCGAACTGCTGGAGCCACAACTGGCGGATCTGAAAAAGTACGCGGTGTTCTCCAAATCCAAACTGACCGACGAAAGCGCCGCCTGGGTGCGTTTTGGCCTGGAGCACGGCGACGCTGCGTTGGCCAGCCTGGGTCTGAACCTGCCAGGCGAAACCGACAGCGTGGTGCGCAACGCAGGCCTGATCGCGATTCGCGTCTCGCCGGATCGCGCCGAACTCTGGGTACCGGCCGATCAAGCCGATGCCATCAAGGCCAAATTGGCCGCCGCCCTGTCTGAAGGCGAGTTGAACCAATGGCTGCTGGGGCAGATCCGCGCCGGTATCGGCCAGGTCATGCCGACCACCCGCGAACTGTTCATCCCGCAGATGCTCAACCTGCAGGCCGTCGGTGGCGTGAGTTTCAAGAAAGGCTGCTACACCGGCCAGGAAATCGTCGCGCGCATGCAGTACCTCGGCAAGCTCAAGCGTCGTCTCTACCGCGTGCAGCTGGACGCGAGCGAACTGCCGGAGCCGGGCACCCCGCTATTCGCCCCAAGCCATGGCAGCGCCATCGGCGAAGTGGTGATTGCTGCCCACGCCGAAGAAAAAATTGAACTGCTGGCGGTGTTGCAGGCCGAAGCTGCCGAAGCGGGTGATTTGCACTTGGGCGCCCTCGAAGGGCCAGCCCTGCATTTGCTCGACTTGCCCTACGAACTGGATCGCGACCGCGAAATCCAGCGCTGATCGCAGCTTTTGTTGCAACACCCTAGAGAGTCCACATGAGCGAGCTGGCGGATAAGGTCCAACAGGATTTGGTTGAGGCCATCGATAACGATGACCTGGTTCTGCCAACGTTACCGGAAGTGGCCCTGCAAATTCGCAAGGCCGCCGAAGACCCGGAAATCAGCGTCAGCACCCTGAGCAAAGTGATTGGCCGCGACACGGCGCTGTCGGCGCGCCTGATCAAAGTGGTCAACAGCCCGTTGCTGCGCGCGACCCAGGAAGTCACCGATCTGCACACCGCGATCACCCGGCTGGGGGTCAACTACAGCAGCAACCTGGCGATCGGTCTGGTGATGGAACAGATCTTCCACGCCCGCTCCGAAGTGGTCGAACAGAAGATGCGCGAAGTCTGGCGCAAGAGTCTGGAAATCGCCGGTGTCAGCTATGCGTTGTGCCGTCGGCATACCCAACTCAAGCCTGATCAGGCAGCGCTCGGCGGACTGGTGCATCAGATCGGCGTGCTGCCGATCCTGACCTACGCCGAAGATCACTACGAACTGCTGTCGGACCCGGTCAGCCTCAACCATGTGATCGACCACATTCATCCACTGTTGGGCGACAAATTGTTGCGGGTCTGGGAGTTTCCCGAGCAACTGGTGGCGTTGCCGGGGCTGTACCTGGATTTCAAACGCGACTCGGCGCACATCGATTACGTCGATCTGGTGCAGGTGGCGAGTCTGTATTGCCACAAAGACAGCGATCATCCGATTTCACGGATTGATCCGCTCAGTGTGCCGGCGTTCAGGAAACTGGGGATCGATCCGGAGAACAAGCAATTGTGCGCGGATCTGGAAGAGTCGCGGACGATGTTTTACTGATTGGGAACCGCGGCGCGCCCTTCGCGAGCAAGCCCGCTCCCACATGGGTTCTGCGTCGTACACAAATCTCATGTGGGAGCGGGCTTGCTCGCGAAGAGGCCCGCACCAACACCACATTTACCCGGCAATAAAACTCACTCGAACCTTCAAACCGGCCTGCTCGCCATCATGCAACGTGATCTGCGCCAGATGCGCCCGGCAGATTTCCCCGACAATCGCCAGCCCCAACCCTGAACCTGCGACTTGCTGATTGCGCCGGTAGAAGCGTTCAAACACTCGATCACGCTCCTCCAGCGGAATCCCCGGCCCGTCATCTTCAACCTCAAGCACCGCCGGTGCCGCGACCCGCAGAATCACATTGCCGCCCGGTGGCGTATGCGCCAGCGCGTTGTCCACCAGGTTGCTCAGCAGTTCATTGAGCAACGTCGGTTCACCCCGCAGCCAAACCGGCTCATCCGCCTCCAGCGCCAGCGCGACCCCACGAGCATGCGCCAAGGGTGCCATGGCCATGCCCAATTCGCGGGCCAATTGACTCAGATCCAGCAGTTGCGCGCCGCCCTCGGCGATCGCCCTGGCACCGTTTTCCACGCGAGCCAGCGACAGCAGTTGATTGGCCAGATGGGTCAGGCGATCGGTGCTTTGCGCAGAGGATTCCAGGGTACTGCGCCAGGTTTGCGGTTCAGTCGAACGCAGCCCCAACTCCAGCCGCGCCTTCAACGCCGCCAGCGGCGTACGCAGTTCGTGTGCGGCATCAGCGATGAACTGCGCCTGCCGTTCGAACTGCCCGCGCAAACGCTCGGTGAAATGGTTGAGTGCACGCACCAGCGGCCACAATTCGCGCTGCACTTCCACCAGCGGCAGCGGCCGGAGGTCGTCCGACTGTCGTTCTTCCACCGCCGTGCGCAAACGCTCCAGCGGACGTAGCGCCGCACTCACTGCAAACCACACCAGCAACAAGGCGCCGATCGCGAGCATGCCCAGGCGCAGCAGCGTATCAGCCGCCAGACTGCGAGCCATGGCGACTCGCGCCTCGTCGGTTTCCGCGACACGGATTTCCGCCATGCCATTCATGTTCGGTTCGGTGACGGCCTTGAGCAGACTGACCACACGCACGTTCTGCCCGCGATACGTCGCGTTATAGAAACGCGCCAGCGCTGGATAGCTGTCGGTTCTCGGGGTGCCGGGTGGCGGCCCGGGGAGGTTTTCGTAGCCGGAAATCAGCTTCTGATGGATGTCGTTGACCTGGTAGTAAATCCGCCCGGCGCTGTCGTAGGCGAACGTATCGAGGGCCACGTAGGGCACGTCGGCGCTGAGCGTGCCGTCGCGCTGCGAGAGGCCGGCGGCGATGGTTCGCGCCGAGGCCAACAGGGTTCGGTCGTAGGCCGTGTCGGCGGCTTCGCGCCCGTTCCAGTACGCGCTCAAACCACTGGCGAGCATCAACACCACCAGCAACAACGCGAGGTTCCACAGCAACCGCCAGCGCAGGCTGCTGGGCTTATGCATCGCGGCTTTCCAACAAGTAACCGAGGCCACGGAAAGTCACGATCGCCACCGGTTGACCGTCGAGTTTCTTGCGCAGGCGATGCACGTAGATTTCGATCGCGTCGGGGCTGGCTTCTTCGTCGAGACCAAATACCTGTGCGGCCAGTTGCTCCTTGCTCATCACCCGTCCCGGGCGGGCGATCAACGCTTCGAGCACCGCCTGTTCGCGAGAGGTCAACGTGAGCAGTTCTTCGCCGAGGCTGAAGCGCCGGGTGTCGAGATCGTAGGCCAGTACGCCGCAACGCTGCTGACGCTCGCCACCGAGCACACTGCGCCGCAGCAGAGCTTTGACCCGGGCTTCGAGCTCGGTCAGTTCGAACGGTTTGGCCAGGTAATCGTCGGCGCCGAGATTCAAGCCGTGGACCCGGTCCTTCACATCGCTGCGCGCCGTCAGCATCAACACCGGCAGGTTCTTGCCGCGTGCGCGCAAGCGCGCCAGCACCTCGAAACCGTCCATGCGCGGCAGACCGACATCAAGGATCGCCATCGCGTATTCCTCGCTGCCCAGCGCCAGGTCGGCGGCCACCCCATCGTGCAATACGTCCACGGTCAGACCGGTGCTCTTGAGCGCCTGAGCGACACTTTCGGCCAGTTGCAGATGGTCTTCGACGAGCAGGACACGCATGGATCGTTACCTCATTCACGGATGGCCGACGCCATTCTTTGCCGCGGAGTTTACAGCCGCAACCGCCGCTGTGAAGCCCGAAAACCGCGAAATCCGGCTGAAAGGTTAGTGAAAGGTTAGCCCGCTAGAGTCCGCCCACGGACAGTTCCGACTGCCGTCGCTGCTGCCACACAGCGATACGAAAAACGCCCCGATGCGTTTTCGACCAATAAGAACAATAAACGGAGTACACCCGCATGCCGTCCTTGCAGACCAAGGCTCTCAAGCCTGTTCGTCCTTCTCGTTTGCGCCACGCCACCCTCGCCAGCACTGCTGCCCTCGCCGGTTTTTCACCGCTGAGCTACGCCGACTTCATCGAAGACAGTTCCGCCACCTTCGAAACCCGCAACATGTACTTCAACCGCGACTTTCGCGATGGCACCAGTGCCCAGCAATCCAAGCGCGATGAATGGGCGCAGGGTTTCATGCTCAATCTGCAATCGGGTTACACCAACGGTACCGTGGGGTTCGGTGTCGATGCGCTGGGCATGTTGGGAGTCAAACTTGATTCGAGCCCGGATCGCACCGGCACCGGCCTGCTGCCGACCCACGATGACGGACGCGCGGCGAACGAATATTCGAAAGTCGGCCTGACCGGCAAAGTGAAAATCTCCGCCACCGAACTGAAAATCGGCAGCCTGATTCCGGAACTGCCGATCCTCAAACCGAATGACGGACGCATCCTGCCGCAGACCTTTGAAGGTGGTTTGCTGACCTCCAAAGAGATCAAGAACCTGACCTTCACCGGCGGGCGTCTGGAGAAAGCCAAGGATCGCGACAGCACCGATTTCGAGGACATCGCCCTCAACAACAAGAACAGCCGTTTCGCTGGCACCGTGGCCGGCAAACATTTCGATTTCGCCGGCGTGGACTACAAGTTCACCGACAAGATCACCGGCAGTTACCACTTCGCCCAGCTCGACGAAGTCTATAACCAGCACTTCTTCGGTCTGGTCGCCTCGCGGCCGATGGGGCCGGGCACGTTTGCCACCGACCTGCGCTTTGCGGTCAGTGACGATCAGGGCGCGGCCCGCGGTGGCGAGATCGACAACCGCTCGCTCAACGGTCTGGTCAGCTATGCGCTGAGCGGCCACAAGTTCACTGCCGGTTATCAGCACATGTCCGGCGACAGCGCGTTCCCGTATGTCGATGGCAGCGACCCGTACCTGGTCAACTTCGTGCAGATCAATGACTTCGCCGGCGCCGAAGAACGCTCGTGGCAGGCGCGTTACGATTTCGACTTCGCCCGCCTCGGCATCCCGGGCCTGTCGTTCATGAGCCGTTACCTGAGCGGTGACAACATCAAGCTCAAGAATGGCGACGAAGGCAAAGAGTGGGAGCGCAACACCGAGATCAAATATGTAGTACAAAGCGGCGCGCTGAAGGATGTTGCCGTGCGTCTGCGCAATGCCACTTACCGTTCCAACTACTCCGCTCGCGATGCCGATGAAGTGCGGCTGCTGGTGAGCTATAGCGTTGCCCTTTGGTAATTCAGTACGTCCATAACAACAACTCCCAAGGAGACATAGATGAACTTATCACTGCGTAAAGTTGCTCTAGCCGCCGGCGCCATGCTGTTCGCCGGCCAACTGATGGCCGAACCAAAACGCCCCGAATGCATCGCACCGGCCTCTCCCGGTGGCGGTTTCGACCTGACCTGCAAACTGGCGCAAAGCGCGCTGGTCAACGAAAAACTGCTGACCAAACCGATGCGCGTGACCTACATGCCCGGTGGTGTCGGCGCGGTGGCCTACAACGCGGTGGTGGCCCAGCGCCCGGCCGACGCCGGGACGCTGGTGGCATGGTCCAGCGGTTCGTTGCTGAACCTGGCGCAAGGCAAGTTCGGTCGTTTCGATGAAACCAATGTGCGCTGGCTGGCCGCCGTCGGCACCAGTTACGGCGCCATCGCGGTGAAAAGCGATTCGCCCTACAAGACCCTCGACGATCTCGTTCAGGCGCTGAAGAAAGATCCGAGCAAAGTGGTGATCGGTTCCGGCGGTACGGTCGGCAGTCAGGACTGGATGCAGACCGCACTGATCGCCAAGGCCGCCGGAATCAACCCGCGAGACCTGCGTTACGTCGCCCTCGAAGGCGGCGGCGAAATTGCCACCGCGCTGCTTGGCGGTCACATCCAGGTGGGTAGTACCGACATCTCCGACTCCATGCCGCACATCCAGAGCGGTGACATGCGTCTGCTCGCGGTGTTCGCCGATAAACGCATCGACGAACCGGAAATGAAAGACATCCCGACCGCTCGCGAGCAGGGCTACGACATCGTCTGGCCGGTGGTGCGCGGTTTCTACCTCGGGCCAAAAGTCAGCGACGAAGACTACGCCTGGTGGAAAGACGCCTTCGACAAACTGCTGGCCTCGGACGACTTCGCCAAGCTGCGCGATCAACGTGAACTGTTCCCGTTCGCCATGACCGGCCCGGAGCTGGACACCTACGTGAAGAAACAGGTGGCGGACTACAAAGTGCTGGCCAAAGAGTTCGGCCTGATTCAGTGATCGTCTCTCTCTAGCCGCCGTGGCCTCGCGCATCGAGGCCTCGGCACAGGAGTTTCCCATGCTCTTACAACGCATTTTCGCCTCGGTGCTATTGCTGGCCTGCGTCGGCCTGGCGCTGATGGCGTGGCCGTATCAAGCGGCTTTTTCTTATGAACCGGTCGGCCCGCGCGCCTTTCCCCTGCTGATGCTCGGCTTGATGGGCGTGGCGCTGCTGTACATGGTGTTCCGCCCGGCACCGATCAAACACAGCGAAGACGAGCCACCGCTGGATCGCCAAACCCTGACCAAGATCGGCATCTGCGTCGTCCTGCTGCTGGTGTTCGCCGGCCTGTTCGAACCGCTGGGCTTCATC
This sequence comes from Pseudomonas sp. 14P5.3.2, assembly GCF_057799175.1. Lineage (NCBI taxonomy): Bacteria > Pseudomonadati > Pseudomonadota > Gammaproteobacteria > Pseudomonadales > Pseudomonadaceae > Pseudomonas > Pseudomonas sp. 14P5.3.2. The sequence goes on from NZ_JBYOKU010000009.1 coordinate 97,747, forward strand.
CTCAGCAGCATCCTGATCGGCATCCCGATGGCGCGCCTGTACGGCGGTCGCTGGCTGCCCAGCATCGTGGTGACAACGTTGATGGCCATCGGTCTGTACCTGCTGTTCGACCGTCTGATGGACGTTCCGCTGCCTCTGGGCCTGCTCGACGTTCTGGAGAACTGATATGGATACTCTCGGTTACTTGGGTCAGGGCTTCGGCGTCGCGCTGAGTCCGTACAACCTGGTCACGGCCCTGACCGGCACGCTGATCGGCACCGTGGTCGGGCTGTTGCCGGGCCTGGGTCCGATCAATGGCGTGGCCCTGCTGATCCCGATCGCGTTCGCCCTTGGCCTGCCACCGGAGTCGGCGCTGATTCTGCTGGCGGCGGTGTATCTGGGCTGCGAATACGGCGGGCGGATCAGCTCGATCCTGCTGAACATTCCGGGCGAAGCCTCCACCGTGATGACCACCCTCGACGGTTATCCGATGGCGCGTCAGGGTCTGGCCGGTGTCGCCCTGTCGCTGTCGGCGTGGAGTTCGTTCATCGGTGCGTTCATCGCCACCTGCGGCATGGTGCTGTTCGCCCCGTTACTGGCGAAATGGGCGATTGCCTTCGGCCCGGCGGAATACTTCGTGCTGATGGTGTTCGCGATTGTCTGCCTCGGCGGCATGGCCGGCGATCGACCGCTGAAGACCTTTATTGCGGCGCTGATCGGGCTGTTCCTGTCGACCGTCGGCATCGACGCCAACAGCGGCGTGTACCGCTTCACCGGCAACAACATTCACCTGACCGACGGCATCCAGTTCGTGGTGTTGGTGCTGGGTCTGTTCTCGGTCAGTGAAATCCTCCTGCTGCTGGAAAAAACCCATCGCGGTCAGGAAGCGGTGAAGGCCACCGGGCGCATGATGTTCAACTTCAAGGAAGCGGCGTCGGTGTTCGTGGTGAACATCCGTTGCGGCTTGCTGGGGTTCATCATGGGCGTGTTGCCGGGCGCCGGCGCGACGCTGGCCAGTGCCGTGGCCTACATGACCGAAAAACGCATCGCCGGTGCCGGCGGCAAATTCGGTCAGGGTGACGCCCGTGGCCTCGCCGCTCCGGAGACCGCGATCGGCGCTTCGGCCTGTGGCGCGCTGGTGCCGATGCTGACCCTCGGCGTACCCGGTTCCGGCACTACCGCCGTGATGATCGGCGCGCTGTCGCTGTACAACATCACTCCAGGGCCGCTGTTGTTCCAACAACAACCGGACATCGTCTGGGGCCTGATTGCCTCGTTGTTCATTGCCAACATCATGTTGGTGATCCTCAACATCCCGATGATCCGCATCTTCACCCGCATCCTCGCCGTGCCGAACTGGGCACTGGTGCCGGTGATCGCGATCATCACCGGGATCGGCGTGTACGCGGTGCATGCGACCACCTTCGACCTGTTCCTGATGGTCGGCATCGGCATCTTCGGTTACATCCTGCGCAAGCTGGATTTCCCGCTGTCGCCGGTGCTGCTCGGGTTCATTCTCGGTGGGCTGATGGAGCAGAACCTGCGTCGTGCGCTGTCGATCTCCAACGGTGCGCTGGAAATCCTCTGGTCGAGCCCGATCACCTTCGGTGTCTGGGTCCTGACCGCGATCATGTTGCTGATGCCGCTGCTGCGCATCTGGCGCAAACGCTCGGCAGCGCAACGCGCCATCGCCGATGTTTGATCGCTCTTCCCTCAGAAGCTGGTGGGCCACCCCGCTGGTCGGTCTGCTTGGCGGTTTTATCGCCAGCCAGATCGGCTGGCCACTGCCGTGGATGGTCGGCTCGCTGCTGGCGATCATCCTGGTGCGCTGCCTGACACCCTGGCAATTGACCGAGATCCCTGGCGGGCGCAAATGCGGCCAATGGATTGTCGGCATCGGTATCGGCCTGCACTTCACCCCGGTGGTGATGGAGCAGGTGCTGAGTCACTTCGGTTTGATCTTCTTCGGTGCGCTGGTCACCAGTCTGTCGGCGGTGGTCGGCGTGTGGTTGATGCGCCGTACCGGCGAGGATCGTGCCACGGCGTTTTTCTCGAGCATGCCCGGCGGCTCAGGCGAGATGGTCAACCTCGGCGCACGCAATGGCGCGCTGCTCAGCCATGTGGCGGCGGGGCAAAGTCTGCGGGTGCTGGTGGTGGTGCTGTGCGTGCCGGCTGCGTTCAAGTATCTGCTGGGCGACGGCACGCCAATTTCCCACGCCGGCAACGTCGATTGGCGCTGGCTGGCGATTCTGTTTCCCACGGGCGCCCTGCTCGCCTGGCTCTGGCAACGCTTGCGTCAACCCAATCCGTGGCTGTTCGGGCCGCTGCTGGTCAGTGCCACGGTGAGCATTGCCTGGGATTTGCACATCGGCCTGCCGGATGGCGGCAGCCAGATCGGCCAGTGGCTGATCGGCAGCGGGCTGGGCTGTCACTTCAACCGACAGTTCTTCCGCCGCGCGCCGTCATTCATGGGACGTACGCTGATCGGCACGGCACTGACCATGTTGATCGCGACATTGGCGGCGTTGGGCCTGAGTGCCCTGACTCACCTGGATTTGCGTTCGCTGACGCTGGGCATGATGCCCGGCGGAATCGCCGAAATGAGCCTGACGGCGGAGACCCTGCAACTGTCGGTACCGCTGGTGACGGCGATGCAGGTAATGCGGTTGCTGTTTGTGCTGTTTCTGGCGGAGCCGTTGTTCAAGTATTGGAACCGTAATCCCGAGTAACACCGAGTCACTGTGGCGAGGGAGCTTGCTCCCGCTGGGCTGCGCAGCAGACCCGAAATCCTTGAACCGGGTGCTTCTGGCACACCGAAATCACAGGTTTTGCGGCTGCTGCGCAGCCGAGCGGGAGCAAGCTCCCTCGCCACAGATTTACTCAGCCGATCAAACCGGCGGCAACCGCCACTCGATCGGCGCCTCACCATTCTGCTCAAGAAACTTGTTGGTCCGGCTGAAGTGCCCACACCCCAGGAAGCCTCGATAAGCCGACAACGGCGACGGATGCACCGACGTCAGCACCAGGTGCTTGGTCGCATCGATCAGCTTCTGCTTGCTCTGCGCATGCGCGCCCCACAGCATGAACACCAAATGCGGCTGGCGTTCGCTGACCACTTCAATGATCCGGTCGGTGAAGAACTGCCAGCCCTTGTCCTTATGCGCGTTGGCATTGGCCCGCTCGACGGTCATTGTGGTGTTGAGCATCAACACGCCCTGATCGGCCCAGCTCTGCAGGTAGCCGTGGTTGGGAATGTCGATGTTCAGGTCGCGTTTCAACTCTTTATAGATGTTGACCAGCGACGGCGGAGCCGGCACGCCGGGTTGCACCGAAAAGCACAGGCCATGGGCCTGGCCCGGGCCGTGGTACGGGTCCTGGCCGAGGATCACCACTTTGACTTTATCCAGCGGCGTCGAATTCAGCGCATTGAAAATCAGCGGTCCCGGCGGATAGATTTCCTTGCCGGCCGCCCGCTCCTGCTGCAGAAAAGTGCGCAACTCTGCCATGTATGGCTGGTCGAACTCAGCACGCAGTGCCTCCTTCCAGCTCGGTTCGAGTTTGATACGGTCGTCAGCAGTCATGGTCATACCCGGCAAAAACAATGGGGCGAACCCTAGGAAAGCCGACCACGCTTGTCAATTGATCTGACGCAGATCCGGCACTTTCCCACACAGCGATCATACTGATCGTTCAAATTCCCGATCGAGGTCACGATGAATCTGCACTTCGAAGAACTCACCGGCACCGACGGCGCCCGCCTCGGGATCGCCAGCCTGGACGCTGAAAAGTCGCTCAATGCGCTGTCCTTGCCGATGATCAACGCCCTGAGCGACAAGTTGAACGCCTGGGCCAAGGATCCACAAATCGTCTGCGTATTGCTGCGCGGCAACGGCGCCAAGGCGTTCTGCGCCGGCGGCGAAGTGCGCAGCCTGGTGGAAGCCTGTCGCGCCCATCCCGGTGAAGTCCCACCGCTGGCCGCGCAGTTTTTCGCCGCCGAATATCGCTTGGACTACAGCCTGCACACCTATCCCAAACCGCTGATCTGCTGGGGCCACGGTTACGTGCTCGGCGGCGGCATGGGCCTGTTGCAAGGCGCCAGCACGCGGATCGTCACACCGAGCAGTCGCCTGGCGATGCCGGAGATCACCATCGGTCTGTATCCGGACGTCGGGGCCAGTTGGTTTTTGTCACGGTTGCCGGGCAAGCTCGGCTTGTTCCTCGGTCTGACCGGAGCGCACATGAACGGGCGTGATGCGATCGACCTCGATCTGGCCGACCGCTTTCTGCTTGAAGAGCAGCAACCACAGCTGATCGAAGGCCTGCTGCAACTCAACTGGCAAGAACAGACCGACATGCAGCTCAACAGTCTGCTCAAGGCCCTGCAACAGGAAGCCGTGGGGCAGATGCCCGAGGCGCAGTGGTTGCCGCGCCGCCGGCAGATCGACGAACTGCTCGACGTCAGCGACGTCACCTGCGCCTGGAAAGCCATCAGCCTGCAACGTGACAGCAGCGACCCGCTGATCGCCCGTGCTGCGAAAACCATGAGCGAGGGTTCGCCGCTGACCGCGCACCTGGTCTGGGAGCAAATCATCCGTGCGCGCCACCTGTCGCTGGCCGAAGTCTTTCAGATGGAATACACCCTGAGCCTCAACTGCTGCCGGCATCCGGAATTCAGTGAAGGGGTGCGGGCGCGACTGATCGACAAGGATCAGAAACCGCACTGGCATTGGCCGGACATCAATACCGTGCCGGACGCGGTGGTGGAAGCGCACTTTCACAAGGTCTGGGAAGGTCGGCATCCGTTGGCGGATCTGTCGCAGTATTAATTGGCAACTGCCCGCGATAGTCCCGCTTGTCGCCTATCGCGGGCAAGCTTTAACTGACCGTATTAAACCTAAACATTCAACTCGTAAAACTTAACTATTTCCGCAATAGCGATTGACGACTCCTCGTTATTCTTAATCAAGATATCCTCCACATCTCTTAACGGAGGAAGAGGATGCAAACGTTCAGCAATTTCAGTGGCAGTATAGTCCTGAGTCGCTTTACCTTCGCCTCTAACCCTTATATAGCCGATGGCGCTTTCCCCTGCAGAAAAATGATTGGCCACTCGCATCTTCGGTGAAACACCGTAATTCACAACTATTACCAGATCATCACCTTCGCGATGGAATTTCAATTGCCCGATATTCAAGTCAACATCTGAAAAATCGATTCCATCAATACCACCGCCCGAGTTATCAATCACGTCCCTGCCAAGACCATCATATTTATAAACATCATCGCCCGCCCCGCCCGACAACGTGTCATTACCTGGCCCACCCAGCAGCACATCCTCGCCAGAGCTACCAGTTAGCAAATCATTACCGTGACCGCCCACCAGCGGCAGCGTTTGAGCATCTCGAATAGATTGGGCGGGCGTCGCATTATCAATGACGACGGCATTATGGTAAGTATCCGGGGCAGGGCCCAGTTGACTAGACTCCAGAAGAGTCTTCAGGCTGGCGCTGGTGCCGTCGGCAAACCTAATGACTTCGATCCCGGAGCCCTGGAGATCCCCTGCATTGGGTAAAACGATACGAACCTGCTGAGTCCCCCATTTGATATCGAGGGTCGAATAGAGCATCTTCGCCCGAGGTGGATGGCGATAGTTGTCACGTGACGGATTGGGGGCCAATTCGATATTGACTGTTTCAATCAACACCGCCCCCCAACTTAACTGCAGCTCTTCCAGCCTTGCCCCATCTGGAAGAATGACAACATCTTGATCGATCAGCCCATACTCGTCTTTCCACCCCGTCACACCCACTTCCGGGCGGTGAAAAACAGGACTCAGTACATCCGCAATAATGGTCGTTGCGCCAGCGTGTGCTTGCACAGTGTAGGTATCGGCACCATTTTCACCGTAGAGCCAATCAATCCCTGAACCGCTGATTAAATAATCGGCCCCCTCGGATCCGAGCAGCGTATCGTTGCCCGCTCCAGCCGATAGTATGGCCCCCGGTAATCTGTCATTTACCGAACCATAATCAAGTGGGGTAAGCGCATAAGCGACTACCAGGTCATCACCCTTACCGCCATGAAAGGTATTCCCGACTTCCAGGTTCACTCGTCCGCCGCCGGCGTCACCTTGTACAGTCTTGTGCTTGATGGTTTCGGTCTTTACATCCCGGCGAAATTCTTTACGGACAGTTTCGCCAGAGTTGAAGCTTGCTGCAGGATAGATGTACCAACCTTCAATAGTCCCTGACTTGTTTCTATCCTCTACCAGCACGTCTCCTGTTTTAAACGAAAAACCGCTACCCGAACCAGATCGATAATATTGAGGTTTATGGTTCGATGGGTTTGCTGCCCCCTCAACCTTTGTATTTTTGAAATAGGAGTGGGATGCAGAGCTCGTCTGCCTGTCGCTGTACACAGCTCTGCCAGATGGAGCGTTCATCCACTGCGGTGTGTCAGACAAGGATCCGTTTTCGATGCTTTCGTCAATCAAGTCGGAATAAGTGATGAAACCCGTATCAGTCGTGAAAATGTGATTTCTGACCCAGACACCTTGATCATTGAGTGTGAAACCCGTGGCTTGCCTGTTTTTCGAACGTCTTCCTTGAATTTCCCCAAGGAATTTTTCCACCCCTTCAATGCCATTACCCAATTCAGCCTCATTTCCTTCGCTCGAAACATCAATGGCTGACTCGACGGGAACGCTTGCGATACCGCTGTATTCACTCGTGTCTTCTGTTTCTTCTATGTCTGCCTTGTCCACCACTTCCATTACCGGCGGTTCGATCACAACTACCGGAGCAAGCGTTTTTTTGATGACATCCTGATAGCTCAAGACCACTCCATCACTGAAACTGAAAGTTGAGTCTCGCCACGTCTCGTGATTTTTTATCAGAACGGCGTCACCCACTCCGTTGGCCAGCCGCAATACCAGACCGATTTCAATATCGATAATTTCAATCTTCAGATTGTCCGCAAAAAAACCGGCTCCGAACTTCATGACATTGTTGCCACCGGCGTCTACAACTACATCAAGCCCATCACCGGCGCCGAAATAGTAAATATCATCCCCGTCCCCCGCTTCCAGGTAGTCGTTACCGGCCCCGCCATCAAACACATTATTTCCTGAGTCACCGCGCAGGTAGTCCACACCCTCCCCGCCAAATAACGTGTCGTTTCCACCGCCGCCCAGCAACGTGTCGTTGCCTGAACCACCGTCCAGATAATCTGCACCCTGTTCGCTTTCAGGCGTCTGCTCGTAGTCGCCAGACATCAAGTCATCGTCATCACCGCCGTAAAGCGTATCGGCGCCCAAGCCCCCCCAAAGGGTGTCGTTTCCGGCACCGCCTCGAACGAGGTCATCATTGGTGCCGCCGGATTGCAGGTTTGGCTGGTCACCATCCAGAGCATCAGCGCCCGGCCCGCCTATCAGAGTGTCGGAGCCACCCAATCCTCGGAGCGTGTCGTCACCCATACCGCCATCAAGGAAATCATCACCGTGGTGGCGAATCGGATGGTCGTAGTAATCGCCAACCAACTCGTCATTTCCTGCCCCACCAAACAGCAAATCATCAGCACCGCCGCCCCAAAGGGTGTCATCGCCCGCACCACCGTCCAGAAAGTCACGTCCGAAGAAATGACTAGCGTCACCCGCCACACCATCCAATACGTCGTCATCCCCCTTCAGGGCATCATTGCCGGGGCCGCCATACAAGACGTCGCTACCGCCGTTGCCAGCGAGAGCGTCGTCGCCACTGCCTCCCTCCAGCAGATCGTTGCCATGGTGTCCGCTTTGGAGTCCTCCACCCCAATCAAGGTTGTCTCCGAACAATGTGTCGTTGCCACTGCCGCCCGTCAGGGTGTCGTCGCCCCCGTCGCCGCTCAGCTGATCATCTTCTGTTCCGCCATCCAACACATCCTCGCCCCAACCGCCGCAGAGAACATCTCTCCCGCCTTGGCCGTACAGAACGTCGTTGCCTCCTTCCAATGCATCTTTCACGGAGGATTTGTCGAAGGTGGTGCGCAAGCTGATGACGCCTTGGGCAAGAACGACTTCATGTCGTTTATATTTCCAGTTTTGCTCCAGTACCCCAGTCGTATCGTCGCCGTGCAAGAAGTCATCACCCGCCCCCCCAGCCAGTGTGTCTCGACCGTTGCCACCGAGCAGCACGTCTCCAGAGGCAGTACCCACCAGCAGATCATCGCCCTGCCCACCATCCAGCCAATCGCCACGACCGACCTTCCCCTTGGCGACACCATCAGCCAGAGCTTTTTCAAGGGTTGACTGTTTGTCTCCAAACAATTGATCGTTTCCAGCTTGCCCGAACAGTCGATCGGAGCCGCCAAGCCCAAGGAGGATGTCGTCTTTGGGTGATCCGTAAAGTGCGTCGGCCTTATTCCTCTGTTTTACATTTGGCAACAGCACAACGTTACCCAAGTCATCGTAGGAAAGCTGATCACCGGGAACACTGGGGTCCGTATCGGCGGCTCTCCAGTCACCCTGGATAACCAGATCGGGTGTTGAAAAGGTGTGGCCATCGAAGTCGGGGAGCTGAACACCCAGCATTCCCGGCCTGTAGTGCTTGATTACGATCAGATCGCCCTGGCCGTAGCGGATGTTCAGTGTGTTTTCCGTGAGTTCTTCAATGAGCGTCAACGTTATGGATCGGTCTTGCGTGAACCATGTGTTGCTCAGAAGAGCACTGCGTTTGAGGGCGGGAATCGGACGGTCATTTATCAATAACTGCCCATCAGCATTTGCATCGAAAATTTCATCGATTCCGTCACCACTGTAAAACGCGTACCGATCATTACCCTCGCCACCGGTCAGAGAATCGTTACCCTTGCCGCCGATCAAAACATCATCACCCGCCATCCCGTATAGCGCGTCATTGCCGTCGCCACCGCTTAACGAGTCGTTACCGCGAGCACCTTCAATAACGTCATTACCTGCCAGTCCACTGATCGAGTCATTGCCCTCACCGCCATACAGATGATCGGCATTTATCGCACCACCGAAAGATCGCCCTCCGTCGTCACCGAACATCACCAGCGGATTGGATACGCCAGTCGTCATGGGCGCTTGTTTGCCTGAGCCTATATCCGAATAGGAAAACTTCTGCAGTGTGTTTTCTCCGAACGAACCATGGGTTCTGGATATCAACCGGGCCAACATTTCTGCGCGATCAAAAATCCACTGCTCAGTAATAAAGCCTTCACCCGTGGCAGGATCATAGAGTTCCAAGCCACGACCGGGAAAACCGTCATCTTTTTCTATGACTATTTCACTTAGCTGTTTCAGAGAATTGCGCAAAGCCAAGCCAACCGGTGTGTCTTGCGCGGCGAGCTTGGCCCATGCTGTAGCACTGCCATATTCGCTGATGGTCTTGGTAACGATGCTTTGGGATTGAATTGGTGTAAACGCTGAGAAAAATGCGTACACATTGGACGCAAACGTTTCCTCGGTGGTGGGCGCGGCATTAGAGTCGCCGTCGTATGTTCGCTTGAACATGTCAAAAAAAACATTTACGCCATATCGCAAGATCAGATCAACGATAGGCGAAACAGGTGTGCCTTTCACCACGTACTGGATCAAGGGATTGGTGTTTCCACTGGCCATTGCAATTTTGATTTGCTCAGGCACTACCGAAAACACGCTCTCAAGCACATTGACACCAAAGTTATTGACCGCAGCGCGTAGGCCGACACTGTATGAGTCAATGGCAAATAGAATATTCTTGAAATCATCGAGCCTGTTAGCTTTAGCCAGTTCATGATTACCTTTGATTTCTGAGCCAGGGTCGCCTGCGGAAATCAATCTCCAGGTTTCATACGGGGGTTTGCCACCTAACAGGCTGAAACCGATGGTTCCAGACCAACCTGCGTTACGGCTTGTAGCGGTATCGTCTTTGCCAAGATCATCAAGGAATAAAACCTCTCCAATAGCGCTCGCATCAATACCTGCGATTTGACTGATTGAGGGCACTGTCCAAGGAGCCAAATCGCCCTTAACCGATCCATATAACAGTATATTCATGAAATTTACTGCAACCTGATTTGAGGAGGCCTGCATTTTCGATTCTGTAAACCTCTTACGTAATCGAAGTTCTCCTTGCCGCATGGTGTAGGCGCGAATCAAAGCGGAGTAAGCCCCCTGCCCACCATTAGCATCAATTGCGACATCAAGCCAAAGTCTGGCACTCTTCAAAACATCAATTACATCTTTCTCAAAGAGAATATCCTCAGAAAATTTTTCGCCAATGATTTTAGATAACACCCGATAAAAGGAAGCACAGTTTCGCCCCTGTTCCTCAGATGCTATATACCTCTCAGCATCCTGATCAAACCACATCCCCTCAGAAGTATTCGCAACCTGTAGCACCATTGACTTTTCTAAATCATCAAAAACACAACTCATAGTTACTTCCCTGTAATTATGGAGCGTGAAAGATAGTCGCTTACAAATTTAATCGCTTCAGGCGCACCTAGTAACGAACTTGTGTCCAGCCCGATACGTCCGTCCCCACCTGCGAAATCAAAACTGTAGAGCTCGACTGTGCAGTAGGTCTGTAACACTCCAAAGTCCAAACTTTCCAACTGTTCTTTGTTAAGCTTCAACAAGTCTTGTTTGCCCAAACCAGCGGCCTGAATCTTGTCGCCAGGATGATTCAATCCATCACAACTTATCGTCCGAGGTGTTCCGTCATGCCGGCGCCAATTACGCATAACAAATGTGGTAATGGAAAACTCATTCTTGAAATGAGGCGGAGGAGCATTAAGCCAAAGCTCTAATCCTGGATAATTTTTTAGTTCCACAATCAGATCATCCGGCCAATCTGCATGTCGATACCCCATCCTGTGCGGCTCAGTGCGCTCCTTCCGCGTGTAGAGTCTCGCCGCAAGCCGGAAATACCCCCAACTGGAAGGCTTTTCTATCCCGCTCATCTCATACTCCGTACGAAGTTCGGTACCCGTCCACCAAAATGAACCCTCGAGAGTATCGGCAATACATGACCCGTCACTTCTCAAATTCGATCCGAAATAAAATCCGGGTATCCGACTCCGATCAAGAAGACTCCCGCCCGGTATTGGCACCTGTTCCATACCCGCCAGTTTTTTACTGCAGTCACCTTGTTCCTTTTGGTAAATCGCCCTGCGTTCTGCCGCCTCCTCCCATTCAATATAAAAACCCACCACCCAATAGCACACCAGCAAAACCAGACCATACTTCAGTAAGGCTTTACAACGTCTAAAGGCTTCCTTGCGTGACATTTTGAACATTTCAAATCTCCCTTTTAAAATGACGAAAACTCTAGTTAGAATCGACCTGCCATCGCATCTTCAAAAACCTGAAAATAGCCCTTCAGACCAGCACTGACATCAAAACTGTTTGCCGTTAGCCGCGCAGCTTTTCTGATAGATTCAAAATCACCGGGATAATTTAAAACGCTGCATACATTGGCAGCTATTGATTCAACCTGGAAAAAATCGACAAGAATCCCATTACCCCCGTGAACAACGACCTCCTTCACCGGAGCTGTATCAGAAGCGACTACCACACAGCCAGCCGACATGGCCTCCAATAAGGACCAAGACAAAACGAACGGATACGTCAAGTAAACATGCACCATTGAAACTTGCAGAACAGCTCTATATTTCTGGTAAGGCAGCTTCCCGGTGAAATGCACATTGGAAACATCGCAATCCACCTCCGATAACATCTTGTCTCGCCAATTCTCATACCCAACAGGCCACCGCCCATAGCTGACTTCATCTCCACCCACAATGACTATTTGAGCGGTCGGACACTCAGCCTGAATATGGCTGATGGACCTCATAAATGTATGAAATCCACGATAGGGTTCAAGGTTTCTGGCAACGTACGTCACTATTGGCTGATGTGCCTTAAGTACACAGCCACTGGGTAAAGTTACAGCCTTAACTTTCTCGGCATGAGGCGTTTGGATGACACCTTCATGAATCACGCGAATTTTGGACTGATAGCTTTTCGGAAAAAGACTTCGTTGCCACTCTGTTGGGGCAATTCCAATATCAGACTGTTCCAGATTCAACAGATGCATTGAGTTCAAAATTCTTAATTTTGAGGAAGCGTCCGACGCACGGGGAAATTCAGGATCAAAACCTGAGTCTGCCCCCTGCGCTCGATAATAATATTCACAGAGGTGAATCAGTGGTGCATCCGGATATACATCCTTGATAAATAACGTTTCACCCCACCCGGGATGAGCAACAATCACATCGGGTCGATAACCCTGTTGTTTGAGTTTCTTCAACAAGACCAAAACACGCTGCCCATCCAACACAGCCGTTTGATATCCATGCAAATAAGCATGGCTACTATTCGAGTCTCTTATTGAGGACCGATACCGAAGCAGTTTCACCCCGGCAATACCCGGTGCCGTATCACGACCAATTGCAAGTACTTTGAAACCCTTTCGACGCGCCGCCAATGCAACATGGCGAAATTGACCGGGAAAATTTTGATGAATGATAAGTAAATGCATGCCTGAAAAACTTCCGTGTTTATATAGCTCCGTAAATTGAAAGCTTCCAGCTTCAATAGGCGCATACAAACGCTAACAATTATTCAGAAATAAAACTGTAGGAGGCTTCCGAGAACTTCCTAGGAGATGGAGCAACATACGAATTTTCAACAGGTACAAAAAAAGCGGCGCTCAATGCGCCGCTTTTTTGTTTGCGGATGATTACCAGCGACCGCCTCGCCCGCCGTGGTCACCCCGATCACCGTGATGATCTCGGCCGCCGCGGTCACGGTCCCAACCACCACCGCGGTGGCCGTCCCAGCGCCCGCGATCATTGTCGTGCCAGCGACGGCTCTCGTAATAGCGCGGGGCCGGCTGGTAGTAGCGCGGTTGCGAGTAATACCTTGGCGCGGGCTGGTAGTAACGCGGCGCTGGCTGATAGTAGCGCGGTGCCGAGTAATATGTGCTGCCACCGCTGTAATACGTGCCACCAGTGTTGTAGTAGGCCGGAGCGGGTGAGGTGTAGACCTCCGAGCTGTAATAGCTATCTGCGTAGGAGTAGGGAGCGCAACCGGCAACGGAAAACATCATCGCAGCAAGCAGTAGAATTCGTCGATACATGGCGGCCTCCTGGACCGCGAGTGAGCCACACCAGCGACGCTGGCAGGCATCAGTCGGTTATTCGGTGACTGACGAATGATCTGACAGCGTTTTCCGAATCTGGTGCGCTTCCGTAACAAGTTGAAACATGTGATTGATGAAATCCTGTTCATTTGCAAAACACTGTCATTCAGCCGTCGCTCAGTGGTGTCCACCGTGATAGCCGCCGCCGTGGTAACCGCGACCATAACCACCGCGATAGCCGTAACCACCGTAATAGTAACGGGCGCCTCCGTAGTAGCGCGGGCCGTAATATCCGCCGTAGTAATAAGGTGAGTAGTAGCCGGGATAGTAGTAGGGAGCGGCGTAGTAAACATCGGCGGGAGGCCCGTAGTAATAACATCCGGACAGCCCAAGCCCGAGCACTGCACCGAGCAACACTCGACGAAACAGTTTCTGAACACGCATGACGGCCTCCTGAAAGACCCACGACCGCAGCAGGACAGCGCAGCCGACACAGTTTTGACTGTCAGGCCCGGGGCAAGTGCCGGACTCGGACAAGCTTCAGATCAGCGGTGTCACTCCCCCTGAGAATCCCCCTGTGCGAGCGGGCTTGCTCGCGAATGCGGTGGGCCAATCAACATTCATGTGTCTGGAAAACCGCCTTCGCGAGCAAGCCCGCCCCCACCGTTGAACGGTGCAAATGCCCGGAAATACAGGAACGACCATTTGCGCCGCGTATGGAGCAGTTATTTCCCGGCAGTGCCACTAGAATGCTGCCATCGGCTCATCTGCCAACGGAACCGCCCATGCCGCACAGATCTGCGCTGTACTCCCAACGCTCGCTGGTGCTGACTCTGGTCGCACTGCTTGGTGCCGGCTTCCTCGCCACTTCCTTGCTCAGCTATTACGCCTCACGGGCGTCGATCCGCGACAGCATCGTCAACACCGAACTGCCGCTGACATCCGACACCGTTTATTCGGAAATCCAGAAAGACCTCGTCAGACCGATCCTGATTTCCTCGATGATGTCCCGCGATACGTTCATGCGCGACTGGGTGGTGAACGGCGAAAAAGACCCGGTAAAAATGACCCGCTACCTCGACGAGGTCATGACCCACTACGGCGCCTACACCGCGTTCTTCGTCTCCGACAGCAGCCACACGTACTACCACGCCAAAGGCGTGCTCAAGCAGGTCAGGATCGATGAGCCGCGCGACGCCTGGTACTTCCGCGTGCGCGACATGAAAGACCCGTACGAGATCAACGTCGACCCGGATCTGGCCAACAAGGACAACCTGACTTTCTTCATCAACTACAAGGTCTACGACTACGACAACCGCTTCATTGGTGCCGCGGGCGTAGGCCTGACGGTGGACGCGGTGATCAAGCTCATCGACAAGTACCAGCAGCGTTATCAACGCAGCGTCTACTTTGTCGATGCCTTCGGGCGACTGGTGCTCACCGGCGCCAGCGGCGGCCCGGAAGGTGCGCACATCGGGCAAAGCCTCAGCGAACTCGCCAGTATGAAAAGCCTGATCAGCCAGTTACCCAAGCCCCACAGCGGCAGTTACGAATATTCCGCCCACGGTCAGGGACATTTTCTCAACGTACGTTACATCCCGGAGTTGCACTGGTATCTGTTCGTCGACAAGCGCGAGGACGGCGCGCTCAGTGACATCCGTCAGTCGCTGTACCTCAATCTGCTGATCTGCCTGCTGGTGACGCTGGGCGTGCTGGCCCTGCTCAATCGGGTGATCCGGCGTTATCAGCGCAAGATTCAGACGCAGGCCACGCTCGACAGCCTCACTGAATTGCCGAACCGCCGCGGCTTCGACCTGCTCGCCGTGCAGGCCCTGCACGAAGCGCAACGCGAGCCGAAGCCCCTGACGGCACTGTTGCTGGACCTGGATCACTTCAAAACATTGAACGACACCTACGGGCACATGGCCGGCGATCAGGTGCTGATCGGCTTCGCCCGCGACCTGCAAAGTTGCCTGCGCCATTCCGACATTGTCTGCCGTTGGGGCGGTGAGGAATTTATCGTATTGCTGAAGGACACCGACGCTGAGACCGGTCAGAAGATTGCCGAGAAGATCCGCCGACACGTCGAACAACAGGCGTATTCCTACGATGGCCACAGCCTGAGTCTGACCGTGAGCATCGGCGCCACCACCCTGCAAGCGGATGACACCTTGCACACGCTGCTGTCCCGGGCCGATCATGCGATGTACCGAGCCAAACAAACCGGCCGTAACCGCACCTGCGTGGAAATGCCTCATTCGACTTATGCCTGATACCGACGCTAAACCCGACCTCTGCCCGGCCTGCGGCGCCCGCAACGACTGCACCCTGGCCGACCCGCGCACCGCCGACCAGGCTTGCTGGTGCTATGGCGTGAGCATCGACCCGGCAGTGCTCGAAGCCCTGCCGGCCGAACTGCGCAATAAATCCTGCCTGTGCCCGCGCTGCGCGCAGGTCGAGGCGCAACTGCAAGCAGCGGGGCGGCCGATCCCGTAAGATACGCGCCCCTTTATCCGCCGATTCCTGACCATGCGCGTCGACCGTTTCCTCAGCAACCTGCCCCGCTACAACCGTCAGCAGGTTCGCCTGTTGCTGGTGGAAAAGCGTGTGCGGATCGACGGAAAAGTCGTCAGCGACCCGCACAGCGAAGTGCTGGAATTCAGCCGCGTCGAAGTCGATGAGGAGTTGCTGCAACCGGGTAAACCGGCGCGCTACTTCATGCTGCACAAACCGCCGGGGTGCGTCAGCGCCACCCGCGATCCGCAGCACCCGACCGTGCTCGATCTGATCCACGAGCCGGACAAGGACGACCTGCACATCGCCGGTCGCCTCGACTTCAACACCACCGGGCTGATGCTGATCACCAACGATGGCGGCTGGTCGCGACGCCTGACCCAACCGCAGACCAAACTGCCGAAGGTCTATTACGTCGAGACCGAACAGGAGATCGGGCCGGAGTATGCAGTCACGTTTGCCGAGGGCATCTACTTCGCCTTCGAAAACCTGACCACGCAACCGGCGCAACTCAAAGTGCTCGGCCCGAGGGCGGCGCGTCTGAGCATCGTCGAGGGTCGATACCATCAGGTGAAGCGCATGTTTGGTCACTTCAACAACAAAGTGTTGCGCCTGCACCGCGAATCCATGGGCCCGCTGTTGCTCGATAACGCGCTAAAACCGGGCGAGTACCGAACATTGCGCACCGAAGAGATCCATTTGTTCTAAGCCGGCGACCGCTCAGCAGAAGTTGTCGAACAATTCACCAACGGCACTTGCGCGATCCTGATCCCCCTGCTTGAATCAGGACGTCGGCCAAATTGTGACCGATGAGTCACGCAGTACACCCAAGCAACCTTTTTGCCGGTAGAGAGCCTCAAAGGCTCCACCTCCCCCGGCAGACTGCCCGCCAATAATAATACCCGTCGACCTGCCGTTCCGGATCGACATGGGCCCCAAACTCCAGGCGTATGCCTACCTGTCACAAAGCTCGTGCAATCTCTATTTGCGCGCATACCCGCTTGCTTGCCAGGAGTCTTATGACATGAGGCCAGAAATCGCTGTGCTGGATATACAGGGTCAGTATCGGGTTTACACGGAGTTCTATCGCGCAGACGCCGCAGAAAAGACCATCATCCTGGTCAACGGCTCGATGGCCACGACTGCGTCGTTTGCTCAAACCGTGAAAAATCTGCACCCGCAATTCAACGTGGTTTGCTACGACCAGCCCTACGCGGGCAGGTCAAAAATCCACAACCGCCACGAGAAACATCTGACGAAGGAAGTCGAAGGGCAGATTCTGCTGGAGCTGATCGACCATTTCGGTGCCGAACACGTGCTGTCGTTTTCCTGGGGCGGCGCGGCCACCCTGGTCGCCTTGGCCCAGCAGCCGCGGCGCATCGAAAAAGCCGTGATCAGCTCGTTCTCGCCGGTGATCAACGCGCACATGCTGGATTACCTGGAGCGCGGTGTCGATTACCTCGGCCAGCGCGACGGCGACCGGGTCGGGCACCTGGTCAACAACACCATCGGCAAACACCTGCCGTCACTGTTCAAGCGCTTCAACTATCGCCACGTCAGCAGTCTGGCCGAGCACGAATACGGGCAGATGCACTTTCACATCAACGACGTGTTGCACAGTGATCGTCAGTGCTATCTGAATGCGGCGAAAAGGATCAACGTGCCGGTGCTGTTCCTCAACGGCGAATGGGATGAGTACACCGCCGCCGAAGACGCACGGATATTCGGCAACCACGTGGCACAAAGCACCTTCACCACGCTGCAGGCCACCGGGCATTTTCTCGACATGGAGCACAAGGCGGCTTGCCGTGACAGCCAGAATGCCCTGCTTGGTTTCCTGAAACCGTCACAGCAGTCGAGCCGAACGCGTTACTCGTTCGTCCAGGATCACCATGCATCGGCCATTTGAAAAAGCGTCGTCGCGAGCGAGTCTGTGGGGCTGAGAAGCCAGCGCTGATTACCTGCAGATTCGCCCGCGAATGACCGTTTTCAATGCTGTAACGCGCTGCGGGCAAAAGAAAAACTTCAAATCCGCGCCCGACTCTGGTACAAAGTCAGCCGCTCTGAGCGGGTATAGTTTAGTGGCAAAACGAAAGCTTCCCAAGCTTTAGTTGAGGGTTCGATTCCCTCTACCCGCTCCACTCAATCGGGTCTCACGTCGAGGTTATGACGGGGGATGCAGAAACAGAAAAACCGGCCTACAGGGCCGGTTTTTTTGTGTCCGGGATTTGTGGGAACACACCATGAATGATGATTCTCCTGACTCGAACCTCTCCTCAACCCAAATTTGGATAATTCCATTTTTCTGTGGGTTATTGCGATTTTCAAAAGATAAGCCACAATAATCAGGAATAGTGCATGGATGACAAGTTCCTGGATAAATCCAGAATTACCGGCTTTAAAGTAGCTTTTGAGGTGTAAGACCCATTATGTTGGATTTAAGCCTTAGCAAGCCAAGTGAGATCGTCAAGCGGATCTGTGAACGTCTACGCACTGATCGACTCGCTCTGGAAATGACACAAGCGGACGTGGCCGCACGTGCCGGCATCGGAACCAACACGGTATCCAATCTTGAAGCCGGGCGTAATGTGGGCTTCGAAAATCTGGTACGTGTTGCCATGGTACTTGGGCGCAGTAAGGAACTCGAAAACCTGTTCTTGCCAAAGCTTGAAACTCTGGACGACATCCTGCGCTACGAAAACAGTGCCAAGCGTTACCGCATCAAAAGGAAATCCGACAATGCTTGAGAAAGTAGACGTCTACTACGAGGGCTGGGGTGAACATTGGCGGTGGGGCACACTGGCTTCCACCGCAGCGCTGACCGGCCGTCCGCTGGTGGTGTTTGAGTACAGCGACGAAGCGAAAAAAAGAGGACTCGAACTTTCGTCCCTGAAACTTCCTTTGCAAGGCGCCAAATTAAGTCGGGATTTCCCGCCACATCAGTTGGGATTGCCAGGCCCCGTCTATGACTCGCTGCCCGACGGCTGGGGCATGCTGCTGATGGATCGTCTATTCAAACGTCGCGGCCTGAATCCCGCACGCATCGGACCTTTGGAGCGACTGGCCTACATCGGCAACAATGCCATGGGTGCCATGTCGTTCAAGCCTGTGGCACCTGACGTACTAGAACCACAAATGCATGTTCCCATTGAGTTACTTGCAGCCGAAGTGCGGCAAGTGCTGAAAGGTGAAGGGGGCGAGCTTCTTCATAAGTTGCTGCTGGTTGGAGGCTCTCCGCAAGGTGCCAGACCCAAGGCTCTGGTCTATCGCGCCCCCGACACCGGGACGTTCACCACAGCTGCCACTCCAGGTTTTGAAGCATGGCTGGTGAAATTCCCTGCCCAACACGAACATCCCGAAGTGTGCGCCATCGAAATGGTTTATGCCGCTTGCTTGCGCCTCTGCGGCATTCAAACGCCGGATACGCAGTACTTCAGTCTGTCAGATGGAATGGCTGCCTTCGCCAGCAGACGGTTTGATCGACAAGACGGACTACGCGTCCCCATGCAAAGCCTCGCAGCCTTTACCGGTGCAGATTTTCGCTCTCCGGGAGCATTGGACTATGTCAACTTCCTGCGCGCCACCCAAAGATGTACCAATGATGTACGTGAAAAAGCACGGGCGTTCGAGCGTGCTGTTTTCAACGTTGCGTTCCACAACCGGGATGATCATCCCAAGAACTTTGCCTACACCATGTCGCGAGCTGGCGATTGGAAATTAGCCCCGGCCTACGATGTGACCTTTTGCGAGGGGCCGGGTGGGTATCACCAGATGGATGTGATGGGCGAAGCGCTGGAAATCGACCGAAAGGCCATGCTTGGACTGGCAGAAGAAGCGGAGGTGGGTGCCTATGAGGCAGGAGTTATCATTGAGCGCTTTTGCGACGTATCCAGCCAATTCTCGACTGTGGCAAATGATCTTTATCCTGGCGTGATCACTCAGGAAACCCTGCGTACCATTCAAAGCCGAATTGATCACAACATCAAGCTGTTGCGATGACTGCATATCCTTGCAAATCACATTTTTTGAAACCCTGAAGATTTTTCCGACATTACAGATCCACAACACACCCACGGTTCTCACCGTCCCCACGACCCAGTAGGATTCCCACTTCACCCACCACCCTCCCCCTGCGCGGCCATCGACGAATACGCGTTTTGACTTTCGAGGGACTCCATGGCGCGGCCACTGTGCCGCTGATGACCGAACTCAAAAGAGCCACTCACTCATGACGCAAAACATTTACGACGACCCGGAATTTTTTCAGGGCTACAGCCAGATGAACCGCTCGATCGGCGGCCTCGATGCCGCGCCGGAATGGCCGGCGCTCAAAGCGTTGTTGCCGTCGATGCATGATCTTAATGTGGTCGACCTCGGCTGCGGCTATGGCTGGTTCAGCCGTTGGGCCAGTGAACATGGCGCCGCCCATGTGCTGGGGCTGGATGTCTCGGAAAAGATGCTGGAGCGCGCGCGCGAAACCACTGCGGCGGCGAACATCCGCTATGAACGCGCCGATCTTGAGCATCTCGATCTCCCAGCGTGCAGTTTCGATCTCGCCTACAGTTCACTGGCGCTGCATTACATCAAAGATCTGCCAGGGCTGTTCGCTCATCTGTACGCAGCGTTGAAACCGGGTTCGCATTTTGTGTTCTCCATCGAACACCCGATCTTCATGGCCCCGCGCAATCCGGGCTGGTTGATCGACAGCGACGGTCGCAAGCGCTGGCCGCTGGACAGTTATCAGATGGAAGGCGAACGGGTGACCAACTGGCTGGCCGAAGGGGTGATCAAGCAGCACCGCACGATGGGCACGCTGTTGAATTCGTTGATTGCGGCGGGTTTTGCCATTCGCCATGTCAACGAATGGGGGCCGAGCGATGCGGAGGTGGCGGCGCAACCGGCGCTGGCTGAAGAGCGGGAGCGGCCGATGATGATGTTGGTGGCGGTACAGCGCTAACTGGCGAAACATGCATTGTGGCGAGGGAGCTTGCTCCCGCTGGGGCGCGAAGTGCCCCGAAGACCTTGGGCCTGCTTCGCAGTCCAGCGGGAGCAAGCTCCCTCGCCACAGAATTGTTGTTTGCCTTTAGCGAGTCGCGACGATAAATAGCCGTGGAAACGGCAACAGCACCGAACCATCAGGCAACGCGGGATACGCCTCGGCAACGGCCGCCAGATACTGTTGCAGATACTGCGTCCGCTCCTCTTCGCTCAGCGGGCTCAGAAACGGAATCAAGCCACTGCCCTTGAACCACTCCACGATCCCCGCCGCTCCACCGGACAACTGATGGTGATAGGTGGTGCGCCACACATCGACCCGCGAGCAGTGCGGACGCAACATCGAGAAGTACTCGCTGGCGCTGGCCATGTCGGTGCGCTGTCCGGCGGCGCCTGCCAGTTTCGCGGACCACGGGCCGTTGGCGGCAACTTCGCGCATCAGTCGATGGGAAGGTTCGTTGAGGTTGTCCGGCATCTGGATCGCCAGACTGCCACCGTCCGACAGCTTACCCACCAGCGCCGGCAGCAACGTCGCGTGATCCGGTACCCACTGCAATACCGCGTTGGCGAAAATCACATCGAACGGGCCTTGATCCGCCCAACTATCGATTTCTGCGACCTCGAACTGCAACTGCGGCAGGCGCTTGCGCGCGGCGTTGACCATGTCCGGCGAACTGTCGAGGCCCCTGACCTGGGCCTGCTCAAAACGCGGCACCAGCAGCTCGGTGGAGTTACCCGGGCCGCAACCGATATCGACCACCGATCGCGCCTGAACCGTGGGGATCGCCGCCAGCAGATCACGGGCCGGGCGGGTGCGTTCATCTTCGAAAGCGACGTATTGTCTGGCGGACCAACTCATTGCGTTCTCCTGTCGGGACACTTCAGCGGTTCGTCACAATACAGGCAGCCATGCGAGCAGTTCCAGAGCGACTGATTGCAAACGATGTCAGCGGGCGGGCTGCTTATCGCCAATTGGGCGATTCTTATGCAATCAACGACCGTCCGTCGAACCATTAACACGCATTTTTGACAGCTAAAAAATCAAACCTATAGTCAATTTGCGGCAGTCGGAAGGAACCCGACTCATCTGATTTCGTGCAAGGAGCACGGCCTGCGCGTCTCTCATGACCGATGGGTTCCCCCAGTAGTGTGCTCGCAAAAGCCATACGGCAAGCAAGCGTCGTCGTGCCTGGATTGCAGTCCGACGCTCACTATGAAAAAGGAGCCTCACCATGTCTCGAGTTACGGATATTCTGGTTTCCATCGACACCGAAACCATTTTGAAAAAGTATCCAAACATCAGCAAGGATCCGAAGAATCCCACGCTGATCGACTGGCATCATGTGTATATGGTCACCAACCAGGACAATGTCGTCAGTGGCCAGGCCGGTGGTGAACTGGACCTCAAGGCGCAAGTCGGCGACCTGATCCGCTGGCGTGAAACCAGCCTGTCGCAGAGCTTCGAACAAGCGGTAATTTTCTACAAGTTCATCGGCAACGCGGGGGCCGACCTGATCTCCCCACCCTCACCGCGCAAGGCCACGGCGTGCGTTGCAGTGCCAAACCGGGAAAATCCATCTGTGCCGAGCTGCCAGAAAGTCGACAACCATTACTGGTCATCCGAGACCCTGGATTGCGGCCGCGTGACCTATCACTTCCACTTCCTGATCGTCGACCGCAACTGCCAGATCATCGGCTGCTGCTCGTGGGACCCGTTCATCTCCATCCACAACTGACCCTGTAACGAGCCCCTTGGCAACGAGGGGCTCCACCGATCCGATGCAGCCCGGCGGAATCAGGATGTCTTGCCTTGACCGATGCGGCCGCCAGTGTTTAGCGACGTCATGAAAGGAATCCATGATGACTTCCGAACCGATCACCTCCCCCTCTTCCACCGTCGACAGCGCGCAGAATGTATTGCTGATCGTCGATGCCGAATCTCTGCTTGCGCACTATCCAACACCCAGCCAGGATCCTGCCAACCCTACAGACATTGCCGATGGATTTATCTTTTTCGCCACGGGTAATAACTCAAAAGAAATTGTTACAAATGACAGTGCTACCAAAGTCTTAGTCGTGATGGACCGTGATGTTCACTTTCGCGTCAGAAGCGTCAGCCTGATCGCCGAGCACAGCGTGGTGGCCTGTCGCATGACCGTCGATGACAGCAGCGTTCTTACTGTACCCAAACTGGAAATCCACACCGGCCTTACCGTCCCCGCGCCCAACCCCGAATCCCCCGCCGTGCCGGGCAGCCGCAAGGCAGACGATCATTTTTGGGCCTGCACCCCGAAAACACCTGGCACTGCCCAGTGCGGATTAATGTTCATGCTGGTCAATCAGCAATGTGAAGTGGCGGGGTACTTTCAGTGGCAGGTGGGAGTCGAACTGACGTCCTGAGCCTACTCATGTATGAGCCGGTCGCAAGACCGGTTTTTCATGGACAGGCAACGAAAAACAGAATTTTCGCAACGCCCTCACTGTCTGAATTTCTAGCGTCTCCCAATAAGGAACACCGCAATGAAATTCGCAAAAATATCCCAGACCCTGGCCCTTTGGGCCGGTAGCCCAAAAACCTTCATGGGCGCGTTGATCCTGATTTTTCTGTGGGGGCTGAGTGGGCCGATTTTTCATTTCAACGACACCTGGCAACTGATCATCAACACCTCGACTACCATCATCACCTTTCTGATGGTGTTCCTGATCCAGAACACGCAGAACCGCGATACCGACATCCTGCATCTGAAGCTCGATGAGTTGTTGCGGGTAAACAAGGAAGCGCAAAACGCGATGCTTGGCTTGGAATCGCTGGACCTCAAACAATTGGAGGCGCTGCGCAAGCATTACCGTAGCTTGGGGGAAAGCGAGGTGTTCAATCTCGATGGGCTGGGGGAGAAGAGCAAGCCGAAGCAGGATTTGAATGACTGCTGAGTAAAGTTAAAAAAGCAAAAGATCGCAGCCTTCGGCAGCTCCTGCATGGAATGGTGCAGGAGCTGCCGCAGGCGGCGATCTTTTGACTTGTAAGCGGGATCAGCGGCTGGCTTGCAGCGCTCGCGCCATTTCCAGATGGTTTTGCAGTTTTGGCAACGTCTCGTCGGCAAATGCCTTGATTTCCGGAACGTCGGTTGACTGCGCTTCCTGCTGGATCTGCTGAATAGCTTCTTCGGTCGCTTTCACCTGGCTTGCGGCGTAGGCCTGATCGAAGGTTTCACCGTCTTTCACCTGCGGGATCATGGTTTTGGCCTTGTCGGCAATTTCTTCACGAGGTGCGACGGGCAGGTCGAGCTTTTTCGCGATCTTTGCCAGATGCTGGTTGGCCGTGGTGCGGTCATTGATCACGACGATGGTGTAATCCTTGACCTCTTTGGAGTCGGATTTCTGGTGCGCCAGACGACTGGCTTCGATGTCGGCCATGCCTTTGGCGGACGCATCGTTGATGAAGTCGGCAGGCGACTGGGCGAATGCACTGCCAGCGAACAAGCCCAACAGCGTGGCAAAACTGAAACGACGTATCTGGGTGGCCATCCGGCTCATGGTCGCGCCCTCCTATCTCTGCAAATTCAAGCGGGGGCTTGCGCCCCCGCCTCTCAATCAAAACTACCTCACCGACTACTTCGACTTCTGAGCTGGCTTGCGGCCCATTTCGGTTTTCGCAGGCTCTTTGTCGACTGTCGTGGTGGTGGTTTTCCCACCTTTGCGACCGGCTTCAGAGGCCTTGGTTCGATCGTTGGCGAAGTTTCCCGAGTTCGAGTTTCTTGAATTAGGCATGATTCTCTTCCTCTTGGTGTTGATCGTTGGCGAGCAGGTGCCCGCCTAGATTGAGAATTGCCGGACCGATAAAGGTTTAGAAAAGTTGCCCGCGCCGCGACGAACGGCGTGCACTGTTTCAGCTATCCACTACCCGATGATTGAGGCGTTTGGCGGCGTACATCGCCTGGTCGGCGTGCCGGAACAGTTGTTGCTCTTCGCGGCCATGTTCGGGATAACGGGCCACGCCGATGCTCGGCTCGATGCACAGGTTGTGACCGTCCAGGCGCATGGGCTGCATCAGCACCTGTCGGATTTTTCCGGCCACGCTGTCGGCGTCTTCAGCGGCATGAACACTGTGCAACAGCACCACGAATTCGTCGCCACCAATGCGCGCCACGGTATCGGTATCGCGTACGCAGCCCTTGAGCCGACTCGCCACCGTTTGTAGCAGCATGTCGCCGACCGCATGGCCAAAGGTGTCGTTGACCTGCTTGAAGTGATCCAGATCGACGTACAGCAGCGCCATGTTTCCCGACGCTTCGCGGGCACCGGCCAGCGCAGCCTTGAGGCGGTCTTTGAGCAATCCTCGATTGGGCAACTGAGTCAATTGATCGTACTGCGCCATGCGCTTGAGCCGCGCGTGCAGTTGCTGACGCTCGATCGCGGTCGCGACCTGGGCGCAGACGTATTGCAGCAGTTCCTTGTCCTGTTCGGTGTAACGCTCGCCACCCGGCAGGCTTTTGACGATCAGCGCACCGATGGTGCCGTTCTTCGAATTCAGCGGCACACCGAGCCAGCACGGTGAATCCTGCCCCGCCACCAGCGCCGCGAAGTCGGGTGGGGCGTCGGGACTGTCCGGCGTCAGCAGAATCGGCTGACCGCTGCGGATAACCTCCGCACACAGGCGCCCGGTGACGGTGCCCGGTTGCTCGGGCTGCAATTCGTGATCGTCGACGTGATAGGGAAAATTCAGCTGCGCACAGTGCTCGTCGTACAGCGCCACGGAGAAATTCAGCGCCGGCAACCACTCGCCGATGATCAGGTGAATGCGCTTGAACAGCGCCAGCAAGTCTTCGGCGACATGCGCCGCTTCGGAAATCGCATACAACGCCGCCTGACGTGACTCGGCCTGCTTGCGCTCAGTGATGTCGCGGGCCACGGCGATGCGCAGTTGATCGACCTGCGACCAGCGCGCCGACCAGAGGATGTTGACGATGCGGCCATCCTTGCGCACGTAACGGTTTTCAAAATTGTGTTTGGGTTCGCCGCCCATGATGTCGCGGGCGGCGGCGAGGGTGCGCTGGCGGTCTGCAGGATGCACCAGTTCGATCATCGGCCGACCGATCAACTCGTCAGGCGTATAGCCGAAAATGCGCTCGCAGGCGGCGCTGACAAAAACGAAACGGCCCTGCGTGTCCACCGCACAGACGGCATCGAGCAACAGGTCCATATAACTCGCCAGCGGCGCGGAATTTCGGCTTTCCATGGTTCAGCGTGGGTGTCCGGACAATGCAGCACTGTTCAACCATCCCTGACCCTTTGTTCACGCATCCCTGCACACAACTTCAAGCCTTGTTCGGCAGCAATCCCGGTAGTGCGTGCACCAGTGCGTTTATGGCAAAACCGATGAACATCACGCCACACAAACGCGTGATCATCAGCTCGTGGCGCTGATACAGCGTGCGCACCCGTCGGGCGCCGACCACGCCGATCAGAATAGCGTAGGCCAGCAAACCGCCGAGGAAACTCAGGGCGATCAGCGCCGGCAGCATCGACCAGTTGAGCAGTTCGGCACGGCTCGACAGCAGCGCGGTAAACGTCGCCACAGCCACCGGATACGCCTTGGGATTGGTCAGGCCAAACAGGATGCCGTGCCAGAACGGCTGACGCGCTGCGCCCTGGGGCTGATCATCGCTGCGCCGTTTGGCCCGCACTGCGCGCCAGCCGAGCCAGAACAGGTACAAACCGCTGAGCACACCCAGCACATCGAACGCGGTGCTGCCGATTTCGCGGGCACCGACGATGGCGATCAGCGCGGTACTGCACCACACCACATCACCGAGCAGGTGCCCGCAGAGAAACCCCGCCCCGGCCCGCCGCCCATGCGCCGCGCCAATGCCGAACACGGCCAGCACGCCCGGCCCAGGCGTGATGCCGTAAATGAAACCCGAGGCCAGAACGGCCATTAGCAGCGATGGAGTCATGAAAAACCTGCTGGCGCCAGTACAAATGATGGCCAGTCTATATCAGCCCGCAACGCCAGATCACGACGCGTCGTAAAAACGCATGCCCGCGTACGGTTTGTGCCGACAGGCTGCCAGTCGCGACGCGAGATCGCCGACGTGAGCCTCGAGCTTGTGGCCATCAGGGTCGAGAAAGTAGAACGACGCGCCTTCACTGCGGTTGTCGCGCCATTCCCTCACATTCGCCGCTTTTAGCGTCTGCACAAACAACGGAAAATCTGTCTCGGCGAGGCTGAACGCGTAATGGGTGTAGTCGACGGACGGCTCGGTGGTGCGCTGCGCCTCCAGCGACAGACACAACCACAGCCCCGGCAGCGACAGGTAGGCACCGGCGTCCCATGTGGCTTCGACGCGCAGACTCAGCACATCGCGGTAGAACGCCAGGCTGCGGGGCAAATCACTGACGGCGAGGGTCAGGTGGTTGAGGCCGGTGAGCATGGGGTCAATAACCTCTGAGGTCTTCAGGAACGTTGTACTGCTGACCATCGTACGTCAGGGTGATCTGCTTTTTCTTCAGCTCGGTGGTGTTCGATACGCACTGATTGCCGGACTTGGTGTTTTTCATTTTACTGCCGCTGGTGGTGACGATCAGATCGGCGAAACCATTGTGGCTCGTTGGAGCGATCTCGAGCGTCCGGCGGATTTTTTTGCTGTAGCCCTCGCAGTCATTCACGAACTCACCGTTGTTCTTGAAGACCACCAGGCCTTCAAGCACCGGACGTAACTCGTCCCCCTCGCGAACATACAGCGCCAGATCGGTTTTCTCATAGGGAATGGCATGGGAACTGTGGACGAACTTGGCTCGCAGCCCAAAAGCGCGGATATCCGGCGTCAGTCGGTAGCGCGCAGTGTCGATGCGCACATCGTCCAACTGCACGGCATCAGAGTTGTAGGCGCCCGGTTTACGGTAGGTGGCGATGGGTTTGGCATTGCTCGCATTGAGCAGCGCCAGATCCAGATCGAACGCCCCGGCATCGTCGCCGCCAGAATCGGCCAGATAGGTGGACTTGACCGAAATCGCCTGACTCGGAAACGCCGGCCAGACGTTGCAGCGCGACATGGATTTGCCGTCGAAACTCTTGGTGGTGCATGCGGCGTGGGTGTGGGTGGTGATGGCCAGGAAACCGAGGGCGATCAGGAGTCTGGTGGGGTTGAGCATGGTTCTTCCTTGATAAGTGTCGTGTTGGGCTGGCGGGTTATAGGCCTTGGAAACCGTTTGGCAAAACGTAGGATTTTCCGTCGTAGTGCAATGTTGTCAAAACGGGTTTGTTGTCAGTGGTTTTCGTTTTACACGCGGCTCCCGTACCCACACTTGTTGTGTCTTTCTCCAAGGTTTTGACAATCAGATCTGCATAGCCGTGGGAGCTCGTTTTAGCGATTTCTATCGTTCTTGAAATCTCATATCGCTCGCCTTCGCAGTCACCATCCCACTCGCCGCCATACTGATAAACCACTAACTTATCCAATACCGGGCGCAATTTTTCGCCCTCTTTCGCGTAGAGCGAAAGCAGATTTTCTTCCATCGGATTGATCCGGGACCCGTTAGTGGATAACGCACGTACGCCAAAGGCACGAAGATCGGTAGTAAGTGTGTAGCGAGCCGTATCGAGTGTTATTTCTCGCAAACTGACGCCATCCAATACGAATGCAGCCGCTTTGTAATAAGTCGCAATGGGCTTCGATTGAGCAGTGTCCAGAACGGACAAGTCGAGATCGTAGGTACTCAGTGCTTCAGCGTCATCAGATGGGGATCCGCGCTTAAACTGCGCAGTGGCGTTGATGGTTAATCCTGGATATGCAGGCCACTCCTTGCAGACAGAAAGATCCAGTTCTCCTGCCATCGGTGTTGGCGTGCACTCGGCGAACACCTGCCCTGCCATCAACCACCCACTCAGGGCCACCCACCCGACCCATCCAGACTTCACTGTCACATCCCACTCCTTGATATGGTTTTCAGCCGCGCACTATCCCCTCCTCAATCCTGCGATTCAACCAGTTCAACGCCTGATCCCCACCCCGGCGCTTATGCCACGCCAGCACAAACGTGAACGGCGCGATCTCGAACGGTGGCGGCAGCACAATCAATTCCTGTTGATCAATCTCGCGCACGCTGCGTGACGACACCGTGAGAATCAAATCCGTACCGCTGATCAACTGTGGCGCGACGTTCCAGTGCGGCAGGCTGATGGCGACGCGGCGGCGTTCGCGCAATGAGGTCAGCGCCCGTTCGATTTCCGGGGTGCCACTGCCGCGCATTTCCAGCAACACATGCGGGCGCGACAGGTAGGTCGGCAAATCCAGAAGCCCCTCGGCCGGCAGGCTGCGGCGATCCAGCAAACAGACGTAGCGCTCTTCGAACAGCAGCGTGCTGCGCAATTCGTTGGGCATTTCCGGGAACACCCCGGCGGCCAGATCAATGTCGCCGTTGAGCACACCTTCGAGCATGCCTTCGCGACTGGCGTGACTGATTTGCAGGTCGATGCCCGGTGCCTCGCGGCGCAAGGTGCGGATCAGATCGGGCAGGATGATGGCCGCGCCGTAGTCGGACATCGCCACACGAAAGGTCCGCCGCGCAGTGGCCGGATCGAAAGTGTTCGGCGCCAGCAGCGACTGCACCTGAGCCAGTGCTTCGGCCAGCGGTGCGACCAGTTCCAGCGCCCGCGCCGTGGGCACCAGGGTCGAACCGGCGCGCACCAGCAGCGGATCGCCAAGCAAGTCGCGCAGACGCGCCAGCGCATGGCTGACTGCCGGTTGGCTGAGGTGCAGCCGCTCGGCGGCGCGGGTGACATGTTGCTCGCTGAGCAAGGCGTCGAGAACCACCAGCAGATTGAGATCGATACGGCGCAGATCATTCATCTTGTGCATGTTCTGGATGACAAAACGGAATTTAAATCTGCGCGACGAATACTCTAGAGTCCAGCAAAACCTGTTGGAGAATGATCATGAGTACGTTGCAGTGGGTCGGTTTGTCGCTGCTGGCCGCGTTTGCCGGGGCGGTGGTGCCGTTTCAGAGTGCGATCAACAGCAATCTGGCGCGAGGACTGGGACATCCGCTGTGGGCGACCTTGGCCTCGTTGCTGGTGAGTGTGCTGGTGCTGTTGCCGGTGATTCTGGCGTTGCGCCTGCCGCTGCCGTCGCTGGGGTTTATCAGCAAGGCGCCGTTGTGGATGTGGGCTGGCGGTGCGTTCGGCGTGTGCTTTGTGGCGCTGGCGGTGATGTTGCTGCCCAAACTCGGCGCGTCCGGGTTTGTTGCGCTGGCGTTGGCCGGGCAAGTGATTGCTTCGATGCTGCTCGATCACTTCGGGCTGTTTGGATTGGTGGAGAAACAGCTGACGATGTCGCGGGTTTTGGGCGCGTTGCTGCTGATTGGCGGGGTGGTGTTGATTCAGTTTGGCGGTGTTTTCGAGAGGAATGTGGCGGCGGTTGGCTGATGTGAAAACGCATGGTTTTGTGGTGTTGACGAGTACGTCTTCGCGAGCAAGCCCGCTCCCACAGTTGATCGCATTTCAACTGTGGGAGCGGGCTTGCTCGCGAAGGGGCCATTGAGCTCAGCTAAAAAATATCAGAACGGCGCATCTCAAAACGCGTTACGGAAAATCTCCTCGATCTGCCGCTGATCCGCCGCCCGTGGATTGGTCAGGCCGCATGCATCTTTCAGCGCGTTGCTGGCGAGCACCGGGATGTCGCTGAGCTTGGCGCCGAGTTCACGCAGGCCACCCGGAATCTCGACGTCCCTGGCCAAACAACGGATCGCGTTGATCGCCGCCTGGGCGCCCTCTTCCGGACTGAACCCACGAATGTCCGCGCCCATGGCGTGGGCGACGTCAGTCAGGCGTTCGGCACAGATCAACGCGTTGAAGGTCTGCACGTGCGGCAGCAACACGGCGTTGCACACACCATGGGGCAAGTCGTAGAAACCACCCAACTGGTGGGCCATCGCGTGCACGTAACCTAGGGATGCGTTGTTGAACGCCATGCCGGCGAGGAACTGCGCGTAGGCCATGTTCTCGCGCGCCGCGAGGTCGCTGCCGTCACGCACGGCCAGGCGCAGGTTGTTGCTGATCAGGGTCATGGCCTTCAGTGCGCAGGCGTCGGTGATCGGGTTGGCGGCAGTCGAAACGTAGGCCTCGATGGCGTGGGTCAGCGCGTCCATGCCGGTGGCGGCGGTCAGGCTTTTCGGCATGGCGACCATCAGCGCCGGGTCGTTGACCGACAGCAGCGGCGTGACGTTGCGGTCGACGATGGCCATTTTCACGTGGCGCGATTCGTCGGTGATGATGCAGAAACGGGTCATCTCGCTGGCAGTGCCGGCGGTGGTGTTGATGGCGATCAGCGGCAACTGCGGCTTGCTCGATTGATCGACGCCTTCGTAGTCGCGGATCTGCCCACCGTTGGTCGCACACAGGGCGATGCCCTTGGCGCAGTCATGGGGCGAACCGCCGCCGAGCGACACCACGAAATCGCAGCGACTGTCCTTGAGCAGCGCCAGTCCGGCCTCGACGTTGGCGATACTCGGGTTCGGTTTGGCACCGTCGAAGATCACCGAGTCGATGTCCTGCATCGCCAGTTTCTCGGCGACCATGGCCGCCACGCCAGCCTTGGCCAGCCCCGCGTCGGTGACGACCAGCGCCTTGCGAAAACCGTAGTTGCGGATCGCAAGCATGGCCTCGTCGAGGCATCCGTTGCCCATGATGTTTACGGCTGGAATGAAAAAAGTGCTGCTCATGCGCGTCTCCTGACTGGGGCCGAATCGACTGCTCCGATACGGCGGATGTGCACAGGATCGACCGATCGGTCACCACCGATGTTGATCTGGCTCAATGCCCGCTCGTGATAAAGTCGCCGCCCATCTGCCCTTTGTTTTGAGACTGCCCACGCAATGACCGATTTTCTGCAAGTCGATGCCACCCTCGAAGACTGGAGCGCCCTGCGCGCCACCGCCGACTTCAACGGTCTGCTGGTGGGCAATGGCGCCAGCCGCGCGGTGTGGGACGATTTCGGCTACGACTCGCTGTTCGAAAACGCGCGCACCGTGGAAGAGAAACCACTGAGTCCGTCGGAGCTGAGCGTGTTCGATGCGATGCAGACGCGCAGCTTCGAGCAGGTGCTCGGTGCGCTGAAAACCACCAGCCGGGTCAACAAGGCGCTGGCGGTCAGCTCGGCCGCACCGCGCAATCGCTACTACGCGATCAAGGAAGCGCTGATCAACACCGTGCATGCGGTGCACATTCCATGGCGACTGGTGCAGGCCTCGACCCTGGCGACGCTCAACGAAGAACTGGCGCGTTATCGCACGGTGTTCACCACCAATTACGATCTGCTCAGCTACTGGGCGATCCAGCACCGCAGCGAGGCGATCGACGACCTGTTCAACGGCCCCGACGCCAGTTTTGATCTGAGCGAAAGCGCCAGCGTCAAACCGCGTCTGCTGTATCTGCACGGTGGTCTGCACCTGGTGCGCAATCAGGACGGCACCGCCCGCAAACTGACTTCGACCGAAGGCACCCTGCTCGGCAGTTTCGCGATCAACAACACGATCAAGACCCTCGACGACGTGCCGCTGTTCGTCAACGAAGGGCCGAGTGCGGACAAGCTGAAGACCATTCGCAGCTCGGATTATCTGTCGTTCTGCTATGAGCAGTTATTGGGCCACGCGCAGAACCTGTGCATCTTCGGGCATGCGCTGGGCGAGCAGGATGCTCACATCTTGAGGGCGCTGCGCCTGGCGAAACCGGCGAGCGTGGCCATCTCGATCTATCCGCGCAGTGCGGCGTTCATTCAGCACCAGAAGCGGCATTACGCGAAGGTGTTCGATGGGACCGGGGTTGAGTTGCGGTTTTTTGATGCGAAGACGCATGCGTTGGGCAATCCGAAGTTGTCAGTGCCCGTCGAGGTTTGATGTAAACCGGAGTGACGCTTTCGCGAGCAAGCCCGCTCCCACATTGGAACGCGAACTACTGTGGGAGCGAGCTTGCTCGCGAAGCTTTTGGGGCCAACTCATTCTTCGCTGCTGTGCACCACCACCAGCAACTGCGCCTGCACCTCGCCCACCGATCTGATCCGATGCGGTTTCTGCGCATTGAAATGTAGCGCATCGCCGCGCTCCAGCAGCACTCGCTCGTTCATGAAATCCACTTCCACCTGCCCTTCGTGGACGAACAGAAACTCTTCGCCCAAGTGCTCCTTGAAGGTCTTGTCGGTGAACTCGCTCGGCGGGTAGATGATGAACGGCAGCAGGTTGCGCTCGCTGACCTGATGCGCCAGCACCGCATACCCCGGGCTCTGATCGTTGGCCGCCAGTGACTGGCGCTCGTGGCTGCGCACCAGGCTGTAGCTGTCGAGGCTGACGTTGTCTTCGGAGAACAATTCCTCGACCTTCACGTTCAGCGCCTTCGCCAGTTTCAGCGCGGCCGCAATCGACGGGGTGTTCAACCCGCGCTCGACTTTCGACAGATAACTCTTGGTCATACCGGATTTTTCGGCCAGCGCCTCAAGCGTTACCCCAAGTTTTTTTCTCAATAATTTCAAACGGATAGACATGCGCAGCAGTTATTCCATCAAGGAAACGACGATTCATGCTTGCTTATGACACCTTGTGTCATATAGGCTCTTTCGTGTCATTTGCAATCACCCAAAGGACACAGACATGGCCAAGACATTAGCACTACCCAAAGCGCAACTGGTCAAGCAAGCGCTGACCCAGATGCAAAACACCCTGGCGGATAATACGTGGACTGACCGGCAAAAGCTGGCGCTGACCTGCCGGATCCTGTTCGAGAGCGGTCATGACTCCGGTCTGGCCGGACAGATCACCGCCCGTGGCCCGCAACCGGGGACCTATTACACTCAGCAACTGGGCCTGGGTTTCGATGAAATCACCGCGAGCAATCTGCTGCTGGTCAACGAAGACCTGGAAGTGCTCGAAGGCCACGGCATGGCCAACCCGGCCAACCGTTTCCACAGCTGGGTCTACCGCGCCCGGCCAGACGTGAACTGCATCATCCACACCCATCCGACGCACATTGCCGCACTGTCGATGCTGGAAGTGCCGCTGCAGATTTCCCACATGGACCTGTGCCCGTTGTACGAGGACTGTGCGTTTCTCGAAGGCTGGCCGGGCGTGCCGGTGGGTAACGAAGAGGGCGAACTGATTGCCGGTGCACTGGGCGACAAGCGTGCAATTCTGCTGTCGCACCACGGCCAGCTGTCGACCGGCAATACGATCGAAGAAGCGTGTGTCATCGCCCAACTGATCGAGCGCGCCGCCAGACTTCAGTTGCTGGCAATGGCCGCTGGCACGATCAAGCCGATCATCCCGCAACTGGGACGCGAGGCCCATGACTGGGTGTCGAAACCCAAGCGCCACGCCGCCGCTTTCAACTACTACGCCCGGCAGAACCTGCGCCAGCACGCCGATTGCCTGAACTGATTTCAGCTTTTCAAGGAGACACCGCATGTCCAACATTCACGGCATCATCGGCTACACCATCACCCCGTTCGGCGCCAAGGGCGAAGGCCTGGATCTGCCCGCCCTCGGCCAATCGATCGATCGTCTGATCGACAGCGGCGTCCACGCCATCGCCCCGCTGGGCAGCACCGGCGAAGGCGCCTACCTGAGCGACGCCGAGTGGGATCAGGTCGCCGAGTTCAGCATCAAACACGTGGCCAAACGGGTGCCGACCATCGTCAGCGTGTCCGACCTGACCACCGCCAAAGCCGTGCGCCGCGCGCGCTTCGCCGAAGCGCATGGCGCCGACGTGGTGATGGTGCTGCCGGCCTCGTACTGGAAGCTCAACGAGGCGGAAATCCTCGCCCACTACCGCGCCATCGGCGACAACATCGGCGTGCCGATCATGCTCTACAACAACCCGGCTACCAGCGGCACCGACATGTCGGTCGAGCTGATTCTGCGCATCGTCAATGCCGTGGAAAACGTGACCATGGTCAAGGAGAGCACCGGCGACATTCAGCGCATGCACAAACTGCAATTGCTCGGTGAAGGCCAGGTGCCGTTCTACAACGGCTGCAATCCGCTGGCGCTGGAAGCGTTTGCCGCCGGCGCCAAAGGTTGGTGCACCGCCGCGCCGAACCTGATCCCGCAACTGAATCTGGATCTGTACGCGGCATCGCTGGCCGGCGATCTGGAGCGGGCACGTGAGGTGTTCTACCGCCAGTTGCCGCTGCTGGATTTCATCCTCAAGGGCGGCTTGCCGGCGACGATCAAGGCTGGATTGCGCGAGACGGGGCTGGAGGTCGGCGATCCCCGGTTGCCAGTGTTCCCGTTGAGTGACACCGGCAGACATCACCTCACAGCGCTGCTCGACGTTTTGCGCTGATGAAAAAAATCCCGCCCGGAACACTCCGGGCGGGATTTTTCCTGCCTGTCGGTCAAAGACTGGCGGCGTGCTTCATCGCTTCGCGGTGGAAGGGCTGATCCTTCAGGACCTGCGCAATGAACGTGTCAGCGATCAAGCGCACATGTTCGAACTGCCCGCCCGAGGCGTTGAAGGCGCCCCGCCAGGATTCAGTGTGATTGTGCACGGCATAGACACCCAGTATCTCCTTGCCATGGCTGAGACTGAACACCACTGTGCTGTCGAAGCTCACCGGTACCGGTACCAGGAACAGTGTGAAGGCACTCAGGAACAACTGAGGCTGAAGCGCGCCGACATCGCTGTTGGCGACTACCAGAACGTTGTAGCCATCCTCGCTTCGACCGGCGCGAACTTCGTCGAAAGTGCCGCGCCGACGCAGTTCGTCTCGCAACATCCAGCTCGGCAGACCGAGCACATTGACGCTGATCGCCGGCAGTTGCTGGCTGTAGTCGACGTCGGGGGCCTTGAGGCTGTGGGTCGCCTGACACCCCCCCAGCAACATGAGCAATCCCAGAAACAGAAGCTTGAGGCGCATTAGAGTTTTCCTGACAGCATGGCTTTATAGACAGAGGCGCTGGGGCCGTTTTCTTCGCGAATGAACGGCGTGGCGGTGTCCAGATTCGGCATGTCCAGACGCTGCAATCCCGGTACTTGCGGGTATTTGGCACGAACCAGCGCCGCATCACGTTCAAGATGATCGCTGTGCAGGAACAGGCATGACAGCTGGAGACCGATCAGGCACCCGGCGCGAAAATCGCCGATGTAATAAGCCTTGCCCGCCTCGAGTTGCATGCCGATGGTGAAGTCTTCACGGCTCCACGTCACCGACTGCCCATGATCGAAACGCACGTTATAGATCTCGTAACGACCGGGTTTGAGCGGCATCACAAACAACGTGCCGATGCCGTGATCGGTCTCGCGTACATCTCGCTCGGTTCGGGCGTAAAACTCGTTGTGCAGGCGTGCAGTGGCGAAATCATCGCTTCCACGCTTACGGATCATCAGCATTTGTTCCTTCGCCGAAAACCTCGTCTTGGGCCAGATGCCGACCACACCTACCACATAAGCCACGCCGGAATCGGCGGTTGGCTTGAGTTCATCGTCAATGTGGGTGGGTGACATGCTGTAGCAACCACTCAGGCCGAGCAGCGCCGTCAGAACAGCGAAAAAGCGAATCATCAAAGGAAAAACTCTCGCGTAAACATTGAAAAACACACGAAAGAGTATTGACCGCCGCCCCTTCCATGGATTGGTCGCGAAGGATAAGCGATGTAGTGGCACATAGCCAGAATTCAGTCGCCATTGTTTTGGCGACTGAGTCGTGGAGTTATTTCAAAGCACCGGCAACGTCTTGTCCTTGATCACTTTGCTCGGCCCGTTGGCCTTGACGCTGGCGATGCCTTTGGCGCACGCGGCGTCCGTGGAGTACGACTCGCTGCTGCCGATGATCTGATGGTTGGCGGCCTTGAGGTTGAAGTATGGGTGGCCATCCTTCGTCGATTTCTTCTCGTAGCGTTCATCCAGCGGGCTGTTGGTCTGCACCGAAGCAATGCCGTTGTCGACTGCCGCGCGAGTGGTGTAGAGCTCGCTGGCGAGAATGGTTTCGGCGTTGGCGGCCTTCAGTACAAACCTGAACTGGCCGTTGCTGCTTTTGCTCACTTCGTACCATCCGGACATGCTCGATTCTCCTTGGCGGTTGAGAGGTTTCGCGCCAGTGAGTAAAGACCAGCCCAGGATTTCTGTCGCCTGTGACGGCCTCTTCGCGAGCAAGCCCGCTCCCACAGTGGATCTCCACAGAGCACAGTCTCCACTGTGGGAGCGGGCTTGCTCGCGAAGGGGTCGACCCGCAGTGGGCTATTTCACAACTGCTCGCACCACCGACAACTGCGGCTCCGTCACCCGCCGCTGACTCAGATACCGCGTGCAGCTCACCCGCAGGAACGAGGCAAAATTCACCACCTCCCCGCGATAATCCATCACTTCTTCATACAGCTTGGCGATCAACTGGTTAGTGGTCATGCCATCGACTTCGGCGATTTCGCTGAGGATGTCC
This sequence comes from Pseudomonas sp. 14P5.3.2, assembly GCF_057799175.1. Classification (NCBI taxonomy): domain Bacteria; kingdom Pseudomonadati; phylum Pseudomonadota; class Gammaproteobacteria; order Pseudomonadales; family Pseudomonadaceae; genus Pseudomonas; species Pseudomonas sp. 14P5.3.2. Next base: position 134,783 of record NZ_JBYOKU010000009.1, read on the forward strand.
CAGAACTGGTTTTCCAGACGCAATGTCGTCACCACGCCGCAGATGCGCAGCGAGCGCGAGCGGGATTCGTAGAGAATCGGGTCGGCCTTGACGTAGAGCTCGCACATCGGCGCATCCTCGTTACAGGGTGATTTGGGTGCCAAGCAGGCCGAGGAATCCGGACAGCCAGTTCGGGTGCGCCGGCCACGCCGGAGCAGTCGCCAGATTGCCCTGAACGTGGCCGTCGGTCACCGGGATATCGATGAACGTGCCACCGGCCAGGCGTACTTCCGGCGCACAGGCCGGATAGGCGCTGCATTCGCGACCTTCCAGAACACCCGCCGCCGCGAGCAACTGTGCGCCGTGGCACACAGCGGCAATCGGCTTGCCAGCCTTGTCGAATGCTCTTACCAGCGCCAGCACCTTTTCATTCAGGCGCAGGTATTCCGGCGCACGACCGCCGGGAATCAGCAGCGCGTCGTAATCGGCCTCGGCGACCTTGGCAAAGTCGAAGTTGAGGGCGAACAGGTGCCCCGGTTTTTCGCTGTAGGTCTGGTCGCCTTCAAAGTCATGGATCGCGGTGCGCACGGTGCTACCGGATGGCTTGTCCGGGCACACGGCGTGCACGGTGTGACCGACCATTTGCAGGGCCTGGAACGGCACCATCACTTCGTAGTCTTCGACGTAATCGCCGACCAGCATCAGGATTTTTTTCGCGGCCATGGGGAGGACTCCTCTGGGAAAGGGCTTGCAGGAGTATTCAAGGTAGACCTTATCCGTTCGGGCGGGTAACAACCGGCTACTACGCCTCCCCGCCTTTGTGGCGAGGGAGCTTGCTCCCGCTGGGGCGCGAAGCGTCCCCTCGCTTTCCGTGAGTAAAGAATGCATTCAGGTTTGGCGCCTGCTGCGCAGGCGAGCGGGAGCAAGCTCCCTCGCCACAGGACTTATTCCAACTGTATGGATAACTCTGTGCCTAGCTGTAACAGCCCGACCTGCCCGGTTTATGGCTAGATGAAGCCACCTCCCTGTCACCTTCAATTCTGGTCACTCACATGTCCTCGCGCGAAAACACCGGCATGGCCCTCGGCCTGCTCGGGGTTGTGATTTTCAGCCTGACCCTGCCCTTCACCCGGATCGTGGTGCAGGAACTGCATCCGCTGCTCAACGGCCTCGGCCGGGCGCTGTTCGCGGCGATTCCGGCGGCGGCGCTGTTGTTATGGCGGCGCGAGAAGTGGCCGAGCTGGCAGCAAATCAAAGGCCTGAGCCTGGTGATCGCCGGGGTGATTCTGGGCTTTCCGGTGCTGTCGGCGTGGGCCATGCAGACCTTGCCGGCGTCCCATGGCGCACTGGTCAACGGTTTGCAGCCGCTGTGCGTGGCGCTGTATGCCGCCTGGCTGTCCCACGAGCGTCCGTCAAAAGCCTTCTGGGCCTGCGCCGCACTGGGCAGTGCGCTGGTGCTCGGTTATGCGCTTTACACCGGTGCCGGCAGCATTCAGGCCGGTGACTTGCTGATGCTCGGCGCGATTGCCGTGGGCGGTCTGGGGTATGCCGAGGGTGGCCGGTTGGCCAAGGAAATGGGCGGCTGGCAGGTGATCTGCTGGGCGCTGGTGCTGTCGACGCCGCTGCTGATCGGGCCAGTGTTGTACCTGGCGCTGCAACATCAGGGCGCGGTGTCGGCCAAGACCTGGTGGGCCTTTGGCTACGTGGCGCTGTTTTCGCAGTTTCTCGGCTTCTTCGCCTGGTACGCCGGGCTGGCGATGGGCGGGATCGCGCGGGTCAGTCAGATCCAGTTGCTGCAGATCTTCTTCACCATCGCGTTTTCGGCGCTGTTCTTTGGCGAACATGTCGAGCCGATCACCTGGGTGTTTGCCTGCGGGGTCATCGCAACGGTGATGCTCGGGCGCAAGACCGCCATCAAACCCCATGTGGGAGCGAGCCTGCTCGCGAAGGGGCCATAACAGCCAGCAGCATCCTTGGCTGGCAGTCCGCCTTCGCGAGCAGGCTCGCTCCCACAAGGTCAAGGTCAGGCCAGGTAACCGTCGGCGCGCAGCAGGGTTTCCAGGCAGTGCTCGCTGATGTTGTAGAACGCCTTCAACTCAGCAATCTTCACCAGCAACTGAGCCGGGTCCACCGGCTCGGCGCGTTTCACCGCGAGAATCATCTTGTTCTTGTTGGTGTGTTCCAGCGAGATGAACTCGAACACTTTGGTCTCGTATCCGCAGGCTTCGAGGAACAGTGCACGCAGGCTGTCGGTGACCATTTCCGCCTGTTGTCCCAGGTGCAGACCGTATTGCAGCATCGGCTTGAGCAGCGCCGGGCTCTGGATCTGCAGGCGGATCTGTTTGTGGCAGCACGGCGAGCACATGATGATCGACGCGCCGGAACGGATACCGGTGTGGATCGCGTAGTCGGTGGCGATGTCGCAGGCATGCAGGGCGATCATCACGTCCAGTTCGCTCGGCGCCACGCTGCGCACGTCACCGCACTTGAACACCAGCCCCGGGTGCTGCAGTTTCGCCGCAGCGGCGTTGCACAGGTTGACCATCTCGTCACGCAACTCGACGCCAGTGACTTCGCCTTCGGCCTTGAGCGTGTTGCGCAGGTAATCGTGAATCGCGAACGTCAGGTAGCCCTTGCCCGAACCGAAATCAGCAACCCGCACCGGTTTGTCCAGCGCCAGCGGTGACGAGGTCAGCGCGTGGCTGAAGACTTCGATGAACTTGTTGATCTGCTTCCACTTGCGCGACATCGCCGGGATCAGCTCGTGTTGCGCGTTGGTCACGCCCAGGTCCTTGAGGAACGGCCGGCTCAGGTCCAGAAAGCGGTTTTTCTCGCGGTTGTGCTCGGCGGACGGCGCCTCGCGCAATTGCTGAGGTTTGCTCTTGAACAGCGAAGGCTTGCCCTTTTTGCTGTATTCGAGCTGGGCCTCGTCGGTCACGGTCAGCAAATGCGCATTCTTGAACGCCGCCGGCAACAGCTCGGCAATCACCGCCACGCCTTCACTCAGCGGCAGGTTCTTGGTGATGTCGCGGGTCTTGTAGCGATAGACAAACGACAGGTTTGGCTGTGCCTTGACCGTCACCGCTTTGATGATGATCCGCTGCAGATCCGCCTCTTCACCCACGTACTTGGCCAGCACCAGTTTGATGAAGCCGTTGTGTTCGAGGCTGGTTTGCAGCAGCTCGATGAACTGGGCGTGGTGGTCTGGCGCGGGTTTGGCAGACGGCGCGGATGGGGCGGTAACAGACATGAACAAGCGGCCTCGGGCGGGGCGAAACGGGAATGGCGGGTATTTTAGGGGGGATGGGGGTTGGGGACACGTTCTTATTTACCCAACGGCTTTAAAAGCGCCCTCACCCTAACCCTCTCCCGGAGGGAGAGGGGACTGATTGGGGGATATTGAAGAGGTTCACCGACTTGAAAGAGTGCCTTTGAATCCATAATCGACTCGGTTTCTCAGGCCGATGTCGAGCGCAAGACATCTCGGCCGGCTCCCTCTCCCTCCGGGAGAGGGCTGGGGTGAGGGGCTTCTAGGCCAGCACCACCAACCGATTGGGCAATTCATTCCTCACCTGCGTCACCGGCACATGCACCTTGAGCAACTCCCCACAGGCCTCGATGCAGGTCACGAACCCCTCAAGCGTGCGCCCCTGCCGCACTTGCTCGGTGAACGCGGCGACAATCGCGTCCCAGCTCTTGTTGTCCAGCCGCCGGGAAATTCCCTCGTCTACCAGAATCTCCACGTAGCGTTCGGCCTCGCAGACAAAGATCAGCATGCCGGTGCTACCCACGGTGTGGTGCAGATTCTGTTCGAGGAACTGGCGCCGCGCCAGGTTCGATGCGCGCCAGTGGCGCACACGGCGCGGGATCAGATGGGTGGTGACTTGCGGCAGACGAAACAGCAGGCACAGGACAATGAACAGCCCCCACTGCACCAGCAACAGGCTGTGCATGGTCAGCCAGCCGGTCAGGTAATGGACGATGCCCGGCACCAGCAGCGCCAACAGGCTGGCCCACAGCAACGGGATGTACGCGTAGTCATCGGCGCGGGCCGCCAGCACGGTCACCAGTTCGGCGTCGGTGTCGCGCTCGACCCGGGCGATCGCCTCGGCGACTTTGCGTTGTTCGTGTTCGCTCAGTAATGCCATGTCGAAAAGTGCCTGATCATTATTGTTGTGTGTTCACCAGCCGCCGGACGAACCACCGCCGCCGAAACTGCCCCCGCCGCCGCTGAAGCCCCCGCCTCCACCGCCGCCGCCAAATCCACCACCGCCGAAACCGCCCCCGCCTCCGGAGCCGCCACGGCCGGCGGGAAGGATACCGAGCATCTGGCAGACAAACACGGTCAGGATGAACAACACCACCAGAAAAACAAACAACAGCGGATGGCGCGAGACAAAATCGCTTTGCGGATCGCCGCTCGACTCGTACACCGTCGAGGGCTCGTCCAGCGGGTTGCCGCCGAGCACCACCAGCATCGCCGCCACGCCGTCACTGATGCCCTTGCTGAAATTGCCGGTCTTGAATGCCGGGGTGATCACTTGATGGATGATCACCGAGGTCTGCGCATCGGTCAGCCGATCTTCCAGCCCGTAACCGACTTCAATGCGCAGCTTGCGCTCATCACGGGCGACGATCAGCAGCGCGCCGTTGTTCTTGTCTTTCTGGCCGATGCCCCAGTGCCGGCCCAGTTGCACGCCGTAATCCTCGATGGTGGTGCCCTGCAGATCAGGCACCGTGACCACCACCAGTTGCTCGCCCGTAGCTTGCTCGTGAGCCTGCAACTGCTGGCTCAACTGGGCGCGCACCGAGGGCTCGATCATCTGCGCCTCGTCCACCACCCGCCCGCTCAGCGCCGGGAACGTCAACTCGGCCCGGGCGCTGACGGCGAACAGCCAGAGCATCAGCACCAGGCCAATCTTCAACACACGCATGGGCAACCTCGAATCAGAACTTCACTTCCGGGGCCTTCTCCGCACCGGGGGTGGTGGCTTCGAAGGTTTCGCGAATCGGCAGATCGCTGTACATCACGCTGTGCCAAAGGCGACCGGGAAATGTGCGGATCTCGGTGTTGTACTTCTGCACCGCCAGAATGAAATCGCGCCGCGCCACGGCAATCCGGTTTTCCGTGCCTTCGAGCTGCGATTGCAGGGCAAGGAAGTTCTGGTTGGCCTTCAGGTCCGGGTAGCGCTCGGAGACCACCATCAATCGGCTGAGCGCACCACTCAACTGATCCTGGGCCTGCTGGAACTGCTTGAGCTTTTCCGGGTTGTCGAGGGTGCTGGCATCGACCTGGATCGAAGTTGCCTTGGCCCGCGCCTCGACCACTGCAGTCAGGGTTGCTTCTTCATGCTTGGCATAGCCTCTGACGGTTTCCACCAGATTGGGAATCAGGTCGGCACGACGCTGGTACTGGTTCTGTACCTGGCCCCAGGCCGCTTTCGCCTGTTCGTCGAGGGTCGGAATGTTGTTGATGCCGCACGCGGTCAACAACGTAGCCATCAGCAGCAGCGTGGCGACCTGCAAACGCGAGCGGTAGGTTGGACTGACATTCATCAAAGTGATGCTCCCTGGCGTATTTCATAAAAAACCGACCGTGAAACCTTCTGCGTCGGCGGTTCGGGCATAATCGGCGGCGCCACTGGATTGCAACGGGCCGATGGGCTAAAAAGAGGCCCTGCGCAAACGCTGCCGAAAGTCGGTGGGCGTTTTTGGCTCGGTCATTTTGAGCCTGCACCCGAACAACAATAGTCGCTCCCTAACTTTTGGCTGGCCGGCATTGCATTGCCGCTTGGGCCCTTGAGAAAAATATTCATGAAGAAGCTGTGTTTGCTGGGCCTGTTCGTCAGCCTGGCCAGTCATCAAGTATTGGCCGCCACGACCCCGGTACCCCTGGAAAACAAGGACGCGTTCATCAGCAATCTGATGAAACAAATGACCCTCGATGAAAAGATCGGCCAGTTGCGCCTGATCAGCATCGGCCCGGAAATGCCCCGCGAACTGATCCGCAAAGAGATCGCCGCCGGCAATATCGGCGGTACGTTCAACTCGATCACCCGCCCGGAAAACCGTCCGATGCAGGACGCGGCGATGCGCAGTCGCCTGAAGATTCCGATGTTTTTTGCGTACGACGTGATCCACGGTCACCGTACGATTTTCCCGATTCCGCTGGCCCTGGCATCGAGCTGGGACATGGACGCCATCGGTCGGTCCGGGCGCGTTGCCGCCAAAGAGGCTGCATCTGACAGCCTCGACATCACCTTCGCGCCGATGGTCGACATCTCCCGCGATCCGCGCTGGGGCCGCAGCTCCGAAGGCTTCGGTGAAGACACCTACCTGACCTCGCGCGTCGCCAAAGTGATGGTCAAGGCCTACCAGGGCGACACGCCGAGCGCGGCTGACAGCATCATGGCCAGCGTCAAGCACTTCGCCCTGTATGGCGCGGTCGAGGGCGGTCGCGACTACAACGTCGTCGACATGAGCCCGGTGAAGATGTACCAGGACTATCTGCCACCGTACCGCGCGGCGATCGACGCCGGTGCCGGCGGGGTGATGGTGGCGTTGAACTCGATCAACGGCATCCCGGCCACCGCCAATACCTGGCTGATGAACGATCTGCTGCGCAAGGACTGGGGCTTCAAGGGCCTGGCCGTCAGCGACCACGGGGCGATCTTCGAGCTGATCAAGCACGGTGTAGCCGCCGACGGCCGTGAAGCGGCGAAACTGGCGATCAAGGCCGGCATCGACATGAGCATGAACGACACCCTGTACGGCAAAGAGCTGCCGGGGCTGCTCAAGTCCGGCGAGATCGAACAGAAAGACATCGACAACGCGGTGCGCGAAGTGCTCGCCGCCAAGTACGACATGGGCCTGTTCAAGGATCCGTACCTGCGTATCGGCAAAGCCGAGGATGATCCGGCCGACACTTACGCCGACAGTCGTCTGCACCGCGCCGACGCGCGTGACGTCGCGCGTCGCAGCCTGGTGCTGCTGAAGAACCAGAACGACACCCTGCCGCTGAAGAAAACCGCGAAAGTCGCACTGGTCGGCCCGCTGGCCAAGGCGCCGATCGACATGATGGGCAGCTGGGCTGCTGCGGGTAAACCGGCGCAATCGGTCACGCTGTTCGACGGCATGAGCTCGGTGATTGGCGACAAGGCCAACCTGATCTACGCCCGTGGCGCCAACATCACCAGCGACAAGAAGGTGCTGGATTACCTGAACTTCCTCAACTTCGACGCCCCGGAAGTGGTCGATGACCCACGCCCGGCCAACGTGTTGATCGACGAAGCGGTGAAGGCAGCCAAGGACGCTGACGTGATCGTCGCCGCCGTTGGCGAGTCCCGTGGCATGTCCCACGAATCCTCGAGCCGCACCGACCTGAACATCCCGGAAAATCAGCGCGAGCTGATCCGCGCATTGAAAGCTACCGGCAAACCGTTGGTACTGGTGCTGATGAACGGCCGTCCGCTGACCATTCTCGAAGAGAACCAGTCGGCTGATGCGATTCTGGAAACCTGGTTCAGCGGCACCGAGGGCGGCAACGCCATCGCTGATGTGCTGTTCGGCGACTACAACCCGTCGGGCAAACTGCCGGTGACCTTCCCGCTTTCGGTGGGCCAGATCCCGACCTACTACAACCACCTGAGCATTGGCCGGCCGTTCACACCGGGCAAACCGGGCAACTACACCTCGCAGTATTTCGATGACACCACCGGGCCGCTGTTCCCGTTTGGTTATGGCTTGAGCTACACCCAATTCGCCCTGAGCGACATGGCGCTGTCCTCGACCACCCTGAACAAGACCGGCAAGCTCGACGCCAGTGTCACCTTGAAAAACACCGGCCAACGCGACGGCGAAACCGTGGTGCAGCTGTACATTCAGGACGTCACCGGCTCGATCATCCGCCCGGTGAAAGAACTGAAGAACTTCCAGAAAATCATGATCAAGGCCGGCGAACAGAAAGTCGTGCACTTCACCATCACCGAGGATGACCTGAAGTTCTACAACGCCCAGCTCAAGTACGCAGCCGAGCCTGGCAAGTTCAACGTGCAAATCGGCCTGGATTCGCAGGATGTGACGCAGCAGAGCTTTGAGTTGCTGTAATTTTTCAGGCAACACATAAACCCTGTGGGAGGGGGCTTGCTCCCGAAGGCGGTGTATCAGCTACCTATATGCTGAATGACGCTCCGCCTTCGGGAGCAAGCCCCCTCCCACATTAGATTTCCGTAATTTTCGAAATTGGCGTTATCCACGCCGATCGAGAATGTTGACCACCACCCGATCCACCCAGCCCCAGATCCTCTGCTTCACCCGCCGCCACAACGGCCGGCGCTGCCACTCCTCCAGACTGACCTGCTGGCTCAGACCGAAATCCTTCTCGAAACTCTGCACCACCGCTGCCGTCAACGACGGGTCCAGCGCCTCCAGATTCGCCTCCAGATTGAAGCGCAGGTTCCAGTGATCGAAGTTGCATGAACCGATGCTCACCCACTCATCCACCAACACCATTTTCAGATGCAGGAAGCACGGCTGGTATTCGAAGATCTGCACCCCGGCCTTGAGCAGACGCGGGTAATAGCGATGGCCGGCGTAACGCACCGACGGGTGATCGGTGCGCGGCCCGGTCAGCAGTAACCGGACGTCGACACCGCGAGCAGCAGCCTTGCGCAGCGAACGGCGGATGTTCCAGGTCGGCAGGAAATACGGGGTGGCCATCCAGATGCGTTTCTGCCCACTGTTCAGAGCACGAAACAGCGACTGCAGAATGTCACGATGCTGGCGCGCATCGGCGTAGGCCACACGGCCCATGCCCTCGCCCATGTCCGGCACCTTGGGCAGGCGTGGCAGGCCGACATGCGCCGACGGTTTCCAGGCCCGGCGATGGCGGTTGGCGATCCATTGGCGGTCGAACAATATCTGCCAGTCGAGCACCAGCGGGCCGCTGATTTCCACCATCACTTCATGCCATTCGCTGCTGTCCTGCTCCGGCGTCCAGAATTCATCGGTCGCACCGGTGCCGCCGACGAATGCCAGACGCTGGTCGACCAGCAGCAGTTTGCGGTGATCGCGATAGAAGTTGCCGACCCAGCGCCGCCAGCTCAGGCGATTGTAGAACCGCAACTCGACCCCGGCCTGAATCAGGCGCTGACGCAGGTGCAGGGTAAACGCGAGACTGCCGTAGTCATCGAACAGGCAGCGCACCCGCACACCGCGCTCGGCGGCCTGCACCAGCGCCTGCACCACGGCTTCGGCACAGGCGCCCGCCTCGACCAGATACAACTCCAGCTCGACCTGTTCCTCGGCGCGGGCAATCTCCACCAGCATGCGCGGGAAGAATTGCGGGCCGTCGATCAACAGCTCGAAGCGGTTGCCGTCGCGCCATGGGAACACCGCGCCGCGCATGTCAGCGCGCCGTGAAAATCAGCACCGCACCCACCGGCACCGACAGACTGATGGCCGAAAGACCGGCCAGGTTGCGCAGAGTTTCCAAACCCGGCACCAGGTCGAAATCCTCGGCGTTGATCACCAGCGGCTCCAGCGTCACCACTTGAAAACGTCGGTCATCGAGACGGGTGGCCAGCAACTCTGCCGGGTATTCATGTTGTTTGCCGTGCAGGTTGACGGTCAGCGGCAAGCGTAATTCCAGTTGCGCGCCGGGGGCCAGATCGTTGATCGGGCGCAGGTCGATCCGGGTGCTGATGGTCGCTTCGGGGAATTGCTCGATCTGGAACAGCTCCTTGCGCATGCGCTCGTCGCGCAGCGGGATGCCGCTGTTGATCGACTCCAGTTCGACTTCAACCTCGGCCCGACCGCTGGGATCGACCTTGCCGTGCAACACCAGAAAGCGCTGCACTTCGGAAATGTGGGCGTTTTTCGTGCTGACAAACGATAGCCGCGACGACTCGCCATCCAGATACCAATTGGCCTGCGCCGGCAGCGCGGCGGCGGCCAGCAGCAGACTGGCGAAGGCTTTATAGAGGGAGCGGTTGAACATTGAATACTCGTGGGGGCGATAAACCTGCACGAACCTTAACCGCCCACGCCGTTATTGCAAACTGATCGCCGCAAATCCATCGATTGGTGAAACCTCCTGTGGGAGCGGGCTTGCTCGCGAAGGCGGTGAATCAGTCAACACAAATGCTGAATGGCACACCGTATTCGCGAGCAAGCCCGCTCCCACAGGGTTGTTCATTGACTGAAGGATCAAGGATTTCAAGGATTGAGGCGGCAGCCCTGCCGTTCACTCAACCACTGCGCACTATTGCTGCGGCCCATGCCGCTGACGGTGATGGTTTTGCTCGCGCTGTCATCGGTAAAGCGGCTGGTCGGCAGCCACTGTTTTACATAGCCGCGGCAATATTCGGCGTCGTTGTTCATCACATAACGACACGAACAATATTCCTTGGCGGTGTACGCGCTGATGATATCGGGGAAGGCCCACAGGTTGTCCCGCTCGAGCCAGATCCAGCAGAGGAGCACGATCAGCACCAGCAGCAGCGCCCGTTTCAACAGCTTCATGGCTGCACCGACTTGAGCACGCGTTTGAGCAGTTCGTTGTGGCGATAGCTGCCGTCGCGGTCATCGGCGTAACGCACGATCACCAGTTTCTCGCTGGGGATCACATACAGCGCCTGGCCCCAGTGGCCGAGGGCGGCGAAGGTGTCGGGCGGCGCGTCGGGCCACGGCGCGGCGGCGCCATCCGCCGGGCGATTGAGCCACCACTGACCACCGGGCACCGCTTCGTCCTGATGCGCCTTGTAGCCGGCAAAGGCAGTGCGGTTGAAAGCGACCCAATCCTTGGGCAGCAATTGCCGGTCGTGCCAACGTCCGTCGCGAGCCATCAGCAGACCGACCCGCGCCAGATCCCGCGCCGTGAGATAGGCATAAGAGGACGCGACAAACGTGCCGCCGGCATCGGTTTCCCACACGGCATGGCGGATGCCCAGCGGCTCGAACAGCGCCGTCCACGGATAGTCGGGATAACGCTGGGGGCCAACCATGGCTTTCAACGCAGCGGCCAACAGATTGCTGTCGCCACTGGAGTAACGGAACGTCTGCCCCGGCGGCGCATAAGCGTCGTGATTGGCAGTGAACCCTGGCATGTCGCGGTGCCCACGGGTGTAGAGCATCGCTACCACCGAGGATTTCAGCGGCGCGTACTCGTAGTCTTCCTGCCAGTCCAGCCCGGAAGCCCAGTGCAGCAGATCCGCCACGGTGATCGCCGGGTGTTTTTCCAGCGCCGGATAAAACCTCGAGACCGGATCATCCAGTTTGAACAGGCCTTCGCCATACGCCACGCCAAGCACCGTGGCCATCAGGCTTTTGCTGATCGACCAGGTCAGGTGCGGGGTCTCGGCACGGGTCGGGCCGGCATAGCGTTCGTAGATCAACTGGCCGTCGCGGATGATCAGCAAGGCGTCGGTGCGGATGCCTTGGCGGGTGGTGTCGTCGCGAGGCGGGAAGGCGTAAGTTTCCAATGCCTCGACCGCGGCGCCGCTGATTTTTGCGCCAGTCGGCCATTGTTCATCGGGCCATTGCTCGGCCTGAACCGTGAAGCTGATCAGCAGCAGAAACAGGGACAGGCCTTTGCACATGGTGTGGGCTCTTGGGGGAGAACCTGCTGAGGGTAGTCGGGGTTTATGACAGGGGTGTGGTGGTTTCGAGACCGCCATCGCGAGCAGGCTCACTCCTACAAGAGAATGCATTTCAACTGTGGGAGCGGGCTTGCTCGCGAAGGGGCCCGTCAGCCCACCGCCAAAGCCTTGGCCAAGCGCTTGGCCCGCGCGCCCGCCGCCAACTGCATCACCGACTGATCACGCTGCCACATCAACGCCCACTCCGGATTACCCTCAGCCAACGCCCGATCGATCTCGGGTTTGAACGCATCGAACTGCGCAAACAACCCACCCAACAGCACATGCCCGGCCGGGTTGTTCGGCGGCTGGCGACTCGCTTCCGCACACCCGCCCAGCAGCGCCAGCAAGCGCAACAGCAGCGGCTGCGACCAGCCGCTGTCCTGACCGACGCCATACAGCCACGCGGTCATCGCGCTCAACACGTAAACATCCTCCAGAGTGCGGAACGGCTTCACATAAGCATCCCAGCCATCCCCCGCGAGCAGCTCGCACAAGGCGCCGTCCAGATGCAGACGACCGTGACTGATGTCCGGCATCAGCGGCAGCGCCGGGAGTTTTTCCACGCGCACGCCGGGTTCGCCGGGATAGACCACCGCCAGACTCAGGCGCGGCGTTTCGCCGGGTTCGTCACTGCGCGCGGCGATCAATAGCCAATCCGCCGCATCCCCGGCGGTGACGAAATCCTTTTGTCCGTTGAGGCGCAAATCCGTCAGGCGCGTCTGCATGTCCGCCGGGCGCAAGCTGCGCTGTTCGGTCGCACACAACGCGCCAAGACTCGGCGGGGCGCTCGGCCAGAGCATGCGCAATGCCGCCTGATACCCCACCAGAAACGCCAGCCCCGGCGTCGCCATCCGCCGCCCTCCGGCCACCGCCAGTTCGAACGGCGTGACGCTGCCCAGTTGATGCAACAACGTGGCGAAACCTTCCGCCAGATCAGCGACGGCGGGCAGGCGTTCACGACTTTCGAGCAGGGTTGGCCAGGGCATAAGAGGCTCCTTGTGGGCTGTCATACAAGCATCACCAAACGTTCATGGCGATGACACCGGGGCTACATAGCCTGACTTTGCACAACATGGCTGCATAAAGAAAGTCGATCGGCTGCAACCCACGACGGGTTCAAGGCCCGTACGGAGATTCCAATGACTCAGATCGCCCGCATCAGCGACACCGGCAATGAACGCCGCCTGCAAGCCGAACGCCTGATCGGCGCCGAGGCCTTGCAGCAAGCCCAGGCCCTGCGCTTCAACGTGTTCAGCGGCGAGTTCAACGCCAAGCTGAAAGGCGCGGAGCTGGGTCTGGACATGGATGACTATGATGTTCACTGCAGCCACATCGGCGTGCGTGACCTGAACACCGGGCGTCTGGTGGCGACTACCCGTCTGCTCGATCACACCGCTGCCAGCAGTCTGGGCCGTTTTTACAGCGAAGAAGAATTCAGCCTGCATGGCCTCGCCCATCTGCAAGGGCCGATCCTCGAAATCGGCCGCACCTGCGTCGACCCGGCCTACCGCAACGGCGGCACCATCGCCGTGCTCTGGGGTGAACTGGCCGAAGTGTTGAATCAGGGCGGCTACAGCTACCTGATGGGTTGCGCGAGTATTCCGATGCAGGACGGCGGCGTGCAGGCCCACGCGATCATGCAGCGTCTGCGCGAACGTTATCTGTGCACCGAACACTTGCGCGCCGAACCGAAGAATCCGCTGCCGTCGCTGGATATCCCGTCGAACGTGATCGCCGAAATGCCGCCGCTGCTCAAGGCCTACATGCGCCTGGGTGCGAAGATCTGCGGCGAGCCGTGCTGGGACGAAGACTTCCAGGTCGCCGACGTGTTCATCCTGCTCAAGCGCGACGAACTCTGCCCGCGCTACGCCAAACACTTCAAGGCGGCCGTGTGATGAGCCGGTTGCGCGTGTACGCGAGGATCGCGCGGGTGCTGCTGGTGGTGGCGCTGGGCTTGACCATGGCCAGCGTCTTCGGGATGTTCGAACGTCTGGGCCTGGCGCACTCGATGCAACGTCGGCAGCGCTGGTCGCGGTTTTTCATGGCGCGTCTGAGCAATGCCCTGCCCTTTCGCGTAACCGTGCACGGCGACTTGCCGAAGCAGCCGATGCTGTGGGTCAGCAATCATGTGTCATGGACTGACATTCCGCTGCTGGGCATGCTCACGCCGCTGTCGTTTCTGTCCAAGGCCGAAGTGCGCACCTGGCCGGTGGCCGGTTGGCTGGCGGCGAAGGCCGGCAGTCTGTTCATCCGTCGCGGCTCGGGCGACAGCCAGTTGATCCGCAAACAGATGACCCGTCACCTGCAAACGCAACATCCGCTGCTGATGTTCCCGGAAGGCACCACCACCGATGGCCGTTCGCTGCGCACCTTTCATGGTCGCCTGCTGTCGGCGGCGATTGATTCGGAGGTGATGCTGCAACCGGTGGCGATCCGTTATCTGCGCGATGGCGAAATCGACACGCTGGCACCGTTCATTGGCGACGATGATTTGCTCTCGCACTTGATGCGTCTGTTCAGTAACGACTGCGGCGATGTCGAGATTCATGTGCTCAAGCCGATTGCCTGCGTCGGTCGCGAGCGTGCAGCACTGGCGTTCGAAGCACAGCAGGCGGTGCAGAAGGCGTTGTTTGGTGAGGTGGCCAAACCTGCCGAACCGCGTCGCGCCGGCGAATTGATCGCCGCCTGAAACACAGATCCCCCCTGTGGGAGCGGGCTTGCTCGCGAAAGCGGTGGTTCAGCCAATGCACATGTTGAATGACCTACCGCATTCGCGAGCAAGCCCGCTCCCACAGGGGGTTACTGCGTTGCCGACGTTTGTGCAAATTCTTGAAGCTGCGGATAGAACAAACGGAAATCCTCACTCAGCGGCTCGTACAACCGCCGCAATTCCTGCATCGCCCCCGCCAGTTCCTCAGGCCGAGTCAGACGCCGTGAGATCCCGCGCAGCACCTGGTCCAGCACTTCGAATTGCTGATACGAACCCAGCCAGTCATTGGCGACCATGTGCGGGGCGATTTTCGCCAGGCGTTCCGGCAATTGCGGCTCGCTCGACAGCACTCGATAAACGTCGGCGGTGAACTGCTCCAGTGGCTGATCGGCGTACTGCGTCCAGTCCCGCGCCAGGCAATGGTCGAAAAACACATCAAGGACAATCCCGGCATAACGCCGCCGGGTCTCGGAGAAACGCCCGAGGGCGATGTCCACCAAAGGGTGGCGATCGGTGAACACATCGATTCGCCGGTGCAGCTGAATCGCCGCTTCGATCTGCGGAGCAAACTGCCCCTGCAGCCGTCCTTTGACGAAATCGCCATACAGGCTGCCAAGTAATTGCTCGGGGCGCTGGCCTCCGAGGTGTAAATGTGCGAGATAGTTCATGGGCGCAGCTTAGCACTGCGCGCTTTCATCGTTACAGCATACGTATCGTTATAACCCGATATACCGATTTATGCGGTCATCAGATCAAATTCATATTGGTATATCGCGAAATACCGATTTAAAGTTCGCCTCATCGCGATATAACGCTACACATCACGAGCATAAAGCCATGAACCTCGACCTCGACGAAATAATAAAAGCCCTGGCACACCCAGTACGGCGAGACATTCTCATCTGGCTGAAAGACCCCAAAGCCCAGTTTCCTGAGCAGATTCACAACCACGAGTACGGCATCTGCGCCGGGCAGATCGATCAACGCTGCGGCCTGTCGCAGTCGACCGTCTCTGCCCACCTGGCGACCCTGCAACGCGCAGGTCTGATCAGCAGCCAGAAAGCCGGCCAGTGGCACTTCTTCAAACGCAACGAGGACGTGATCCAGGCGTTCCTCGACGCCATCGTCAAAGAGCTCAGCGCTCCCACAAGGAATTGATTCAAATGCCCCTCTCGCTACTCATTCTGGCCTTGAGCGCCTTCGCCATCGGCACCACCGAGTTCGTCATCATGGGCCTGCTGCCCGATGTGGCAGCCGACCTCGGTGTGTCGATCCCGGGCGCCGGCTGGCTGGTGACCGGTTACGCCCTGGGCGTGGCCATCGGTGCGCCGTTCATGGCACTGGCCACCGCCAGACTGCCGCGCAAGGCCGCACTGGTAGCACTGATGGGCATTTTCATCGTCGGTAACCTGCTGTGCGCCATCGCCAGTGACTACAACGTGCTGATGTTCGCCCGTGTCGTCACCGCGCTGTGCCACGGTGCGTTCTTCGGTATCGGTTCTGTGGTAGCTGCCGGACTGGTAGCGCCGAACAAACGCGCCTCCGCCGTGGCGCTGATGTTCACCGGCCTGACCCTGGCCAACGTCCTCGGTGTACCGCTGGGCACGGCACTGGGTCAGGAGGCCGGCTGGCGTTCGACGTTCTGGGCGGTGACCGTGATTGGTGTTGTGGCACTGATCGGTCTGATCCGCTTCCTGCCGGCCAAGCGTGACGAAGAAAAACTCGACATGCGCGCCGAACTCGCCGCCCTGAAAGGCGCCGGCATCTGGCTGTCGCTGAGCATGACCGCGCTGTTCGCCGCATCGATGTTCACCCTCTTCACCTACGTCGCGCCGCTCCTCGGCGATGTCACCGGCGTCTCGCCCAAAGGCGTGACCTGGACCCTGCTGCTGATCGGCCTCGGTCTGACGGTGGGCAACATCATCGGCGGCAAGCTGGCGGACAAACGCCTCGGCGCGACCCTGATCGGCGTATTCGTGGCGATGGCGGTGGTCTCCACCGTGCTGAGCTGGACCAGCGTGGCGCTGATCCCGACGGAAATCACCCTGTTCCTCTGGGCCACCGCTTCGTTTGCCGCCGTCCCGGCGCTGCAAGTCAACGTGGTGACCTTCGGCAAGGCCGCACCAAACCTGGTGTCGACCCTGAACATCGGCGCTTTCAACATCGGCAACGCCCTGGGCGCCTGGGTCGGCGGCAGCGTCATCGCCCACGGTTTCGGCCTGACCAGCGTGCCCCTGGCCGCCGCCGCGCTGGCCGTGCTCGCGCTGCTGGTGACCCTGATCACTTTCCGTCAGAACGGCGATGCCGGCCTGGCCCCTGCTACCCACTGATTAACCACTTAACTGACGAGGGTTGTACACATGGCAACTATTTTCGATCCGATCAAACTGGGCGACCTCGAGCTGTCCAACCGCATCATCATGGCCCCGCTGACCCGCTGCCGCGCCGATGAAGGCCGCGTGCCGAACGCACTGATGGCCGAGTACTACGTGCAACGCGCCTCTGCCGGCCTGATCCTCTCCGAAGCCACCTCGGTGACGCCGATGGGCGTTGGCTACCCGGACACCCCGGGTATCTGGTCCAACGATCAGGTGCGCGGCTGGACCAACGTGACCAAAGCCGTGCACGCTGCCGGCGGCAAGATCGTTCTGCAACTGTGGCACGTCGGCCGCATCTCGCACCCGTCGTACCTCAATGGCGAAACACCGGTCGCGCCGAGCGCCATCCAGCCTAAGGGTCACGTCAGCCTGGTTCGCCCACTGGCCGACTACCCGACTCCACGTGCCCTGGAAACCGCTGAAATCGCCGAGATCGTCGAGGCCTACCGCACCGGTGCCGAGAACGCTAAAGCCGCCGGTTTCGACGGCGTGGAAATCCACGGCGCCAACGGCTACCTGCTCGACCAGTTCCTGCAAAGCAGCACCAACCAGCGCACCGACAACTACGGCGGCTCCCTGGAAAACCGTGCACGTCTGCTGCTGGAAGTGACTGACGCGGCGATCGACGTCTGGGGCGCCGGCCGTGTCGGCGTGCACCTGGCGCCACGCGCCGACTCCCACGACATGGGCGACGACAATCTGGCCGAGACCTTCACTTACGTCGCTCGCGAGCTGGGCAAGCGTGGCATCGCCTTCATCTGCTCCCGCGAGAAAGAAGGCGCCGACAGCCTCGGCCCACAACTGAAAGAAGCCTTCGGCGGCGCGTACATCGCCAACGAACGCTTCACCAAGGACAGTGCCAATGCCTGGCTGGCAGAAGGCAAGGCTGACGCGGTGGCGTTCGGCGTACCGTTCATTGCCAACCCGGACCTGCCGGCACGTCTGAAGGCCGATGCACCGCTGAACGATCCGCGCCCTGAGCTGTTCTACGGCAAGGGCCCGGTCGGTTACATCGACTACCCGACGCTGTAAACCTTATTCAGGACGCGACAGAAATACAAAAGCCCCCGACTTGTGAAAGTCGGGGGCTTTTTCTTGGGTTTTGCCCCGCAATCGCTGAAGCTCCATTGTGGGAGCGGGCTTGCTCGCGAAAGCGGTATAACCGTCGGCAGATGTATTGAATGTTCAGACGCCTTCGCGAGCAAGCCCGCTCCCACAAGGTGATGCTGTCATTATTGGCGACAGCTAACATTCGTTCACAGCGAAGACACAAAATCCCTACAAAATCCGTAGCTCGCTACGTTTAAACTCGCGGTTCGGGTCTATATAAAAGCAGGCCGATTGACATAACCTGTGCCAATTACGCATTTTGTTTCATTTGCGCAGGCTGGGGCTCAGGCGCAGCATGTCCAGCCCTGTATCGACCCAGCGCTCGGCTTCGGCATGCAATTGAAAGCTGTCCGGCGCCAATAGCCATCCATACAGGAGGCCATCGATATACGCATGAATGCTGATGGCCGCTCGGGCAGTGTCGAGATCTTCCGGCAACTGGCCGCGATTTACCGCATTACGCAAGGTCAGGCCGATGCGCAGGTTGCAATCGAGACTGGCCGTGCGGCGCTGCTGGCGCAGATCGCACATTTCATCGGTGAATTCGCACTTATGAAAAAGAATCTCGTTGATGCGACGGGTCTTCGGATCCAGGGCTACCTGATGGAACAGATGGATCAACAGCTTGCGCATGCACCCCAGTGGGTCGAGTTCGTCCTCGCTCTCGCTGGCCTTCGCCAATTCATCCAGCGGTTCATGCAGGCTGTCGAGCATCGCCTGCACCAGATCCGCCTTGTTGCTGAAATGCCAGTAGATGGCACCGCGCGTGACGCCAGCCAGCGTTGCGATATCCGCCAGGGTCGTGCGGGCCACGCCTCTTTCATAAAACGCTTTCTCGGCCGCTTCGAGAATCTGGCTGCGCGTTTCCTGAGCTTCCTCTTTGGTACGACGGACCATGGCAGTAAAACCTCAAACAGGATGTTTCAGGGATGGCTGAATATCCGCTGAATAAAGAGGGGGCCGATCTCTCACGAATCAGCTCCCCGGCCTACAATTTCAAACCTTGCGACGCATTTTGTAACAGGGTGGGTACGACGCCAAGCTATTTACAAACAACCATGAACGTAAGTATATTCCTTAGCAAGCTACTTATCCACTCGACCCGATTTTTTTACCCTTCCACACTTCTTGTGCGCACTGTGCGCGCCTGACCCGAGGATCTTCATGCAATTCAAGCCAGCTGTTACCGCTCTGGTCACTGCCGTCGCCCTGGCATCGCTGCTCAGCGGATGTAAAAAGGAAGAAGCGGCCCCAGCCGCTCCGCCTCCTCAGGTCGGCGTCGTCACCCTGCAACCACAAGCCTTTACACTCACGTCCGAACTGCCGGGCCGCACCAGTGCGTACCGCATCGCTGAAGTTCGACCACAGGTCAACGGCATCATTCTCAAGCGCCTGTTCAAGGAAGGCAGCGACGTCAAGGCCGGTCAGCAGCTGTATCAGATCGACCCGGCCGTCTATGAAGCCACCCTGAAAAGCGCCGAAGCCAACCTGCGTTCGACCAAGTCGATCTCCGACCGCTACAAGCAACTGGTTGACGAGCAGGCTGTAAGCCGCCAGGAATACGACACTGCCGTGTCCAACCGCATGGAGTCGGAAGCCTCGCTGCAAAGCGCGCAGATCAACCTGCGTTACACCAAGGTCTACGCACCGCTCTCCGGACGTATCGGCCGCTCTTCGGTGACTGAAGGTGCACTGGTCAACAACGGCCAGGCTGACGCGATGGCGACGATCCAGCAACTGGACCCGATCTACGTCGACGTTACCCAGTCCTCGGTTGAACTGCTGGAACTGCGCCGCGAGCTGGAAAGCGGTCGCCTGCAAAAGGTCGGCGACAACTCGGCAGCGGTCAAACTGACCCTCGAAGACGGCAGCCAGTACAAGCTCGACGGTAAGCTGGAATTCTCCGAAGTGTCGGTTGATCCGACTACCGGCTCCGTGACCTTGCGCGCCGTGTTCCCGAACCCGGATCACACCCTGCTGCCAGGCATGTTCGTACGCGCCCAGTTGCAGGCCGGGGTCAACGCAGCCGCCATTCTGGCGCCGCAACAAGGCGTGACCCGCGACCTCAAAGGCACCCCGACCGCACTGGTTGTCGGCCCGGACAACAAGGTTGAACTGCGTCAGCTCAAGGCCAGTCGCACCGTCGGTAGCCAGTGGCTGATCGAGGACGGCCTGAAAGCCGGCGATCGTCTGATCACCGAAGGCCTGCAATATGTTCGACCAGGTGTTCAGGTCAACCCGACTGAAGCGACCAACGTAGCCAAGAACCCGGCCCCCGCTCAGGCAGCTGACAAAGCCGCTGGCGGCAAAGGGGAGTAACTCATGTCGAAATTTTTTATCGACCGTCCGATTTTCGCCTGGGTAATTGCCCTGGTGATCATGTTGGTCGGGGCACTATCGATCCTGAAATTGCCGATCAACCAGTACCCGAGCATTGCGCCTCCGGCCATTGCGATCTCCGTGACCTACCCGGGTGCTTCGGCACAAACCGTGCAGGACACCGTGGTCCAGGTGATCGAGCAGCAGCTCAACGGTATCGACAACCTGCGTTATGTGTCCTCGGAAAGTAACTCCGACGGCAGCATGACTATCACCGCGACCTTCGAGCAAGGCACCAACTCCGACACCGCGCAGGTTCAGGTTCAGAACAAGCTGAACCTGGCCACCCCGCTGCTGCCGCAGGAAGTGCAGCAACAGGGTATCCGCGTGACCAAGGCAGTGAAGAACTTCCTGCTGGTGATCGGCGTGGTGTCGCGTGACGGCAGCATGTCCAAGGACGACCTGTCCAACTACATCGTGTCGAACATGCAGGACCCGATCTCGCGGACTGCCGGTGTCGGTGACTTCCAGGTCTTCGGTGCCCAGTACGCGATGCGCATCTGGCTCGACCCGGCCAAGCTGAACAAGTACAACCTGACCCCGGCCGATGTCAGCACCGCGATTTCGGCGCAGAACGTCCAGGTGTCGTCCGGTCAGCTCGGTGGTTTGCCGGCGCTGCCTGGCCAGCAACTGAACGCCACGATCATCGGCAAAACCCGTCTGCAGACTGCCGAGCAGTTCAAGGCGATTCTGCTGAAGGTCAACCAGGACGGCTCGCAAGTACACATCGGTGATGTTGCCGACGTCGGCCTGGGCGGTGAAAACTCGACCATCTCGGCCCAGTTCAACGGCAAGCCTTCTTCCGGTCTGGCGGTAAAGCTGGCCAACGGCGCCAACGCCCTCGACACCGCCAAAGCCCTGCGTAAAACGATCGACGAGCTCAGCCCGTTCTTCCCGCAAGGCATGGAAGTGGTGTTCCCGTACGACACCACTCCGGTGGTGACCGAGTCGATCAAGGGTGTGGTTGAAACCCTGGTCGAAGCGATCGTGCTGGTGTTCCTGGTGATGTTCCTGTTCCTGCAGAACTTCCGCGCGACCGTCATCACCACGATGACCGTGCCGGTGGTATTGCTCGGTACGTTCGGCATCCTCGCGGCGTTCGGTTTCAGCATCAACACCCTGACCATGTTCGGTATGGTGCTGGCCATCGGCTTGCTGGTGGACGACGCCATCGTCGTGGTGGAAAACGTCGAGCGGGTGATGAGCGAAGAAGGCTTGTCACCGAAGGAAGCGACCAAGAAGTCCATGGGCCAGATCCAGGGCGCTCTGGTCGGTATCGCCCTGGTTCTGTCGGCGGTACTGCTGCCGATGGCGTTCTTCAGCGGCTCCACCGGTGTGATCTACAAGCAGTTCTCGATCACCATCGTTTCGGCCATGGCCCTGTCGGTGATGGTGGCGCTGATCTTCACCCCGGCGCTGTGCGCCACCATGCTCAAGGCAATTCCGAAAGGCGAGCATGGCACACCGAAAAAAGGCTTCTTCGGCTGGTTCAACCGCAGCTTCGACCGTGGCGTGAAAAGCTACGAGCGCGGTGTCGGCAACATGCTGTCGCGCAAAGCGCCGTACCTGCTGGCCTACGTCCTGATCGTGGTCGGCATGATCTGGCTGTTCACCCGCATTCCGACCGCGTTCCTCCCGGAAGAAGACCAGGGCGTACTGTTCGCCCAGGTGCAGACCCCGGCCGGTTCCAGTGCCGAACGTACGCAAGTCGTGATCGACGAAATGCGCTCCTACCTGCTGGAAAAAGAGTCCGGTGCGGTGTCCTCGGTGTTCACCGTGAACGGCTTCAACTTCGCCGGTCGTGGTCAGAGCTCGGGTCTGGCATTCATCATGCTCAAGCCGTGGCACGAGCGTGATGCGAGCAACAGCGTGTTTGCCCTGGCCCAGCGCGCCCAGCAGCACTTCTTCAGCTTCCGCGACGCGATGGTGTTTGCCTTTGCCCCGCCTGCGGTACTGGAGCTGGGTAACGCCACCGGTTTCGACGTGTTCCTGCAGGACCGCGCCGGTATCGGTCACGAAAAACTGATGGAAGCGCGTAACCAGTTCCTCGGCATGGCCGCGCAGAGCAAGGTGCTCTACCAGGTCCGTCCGAACGGTCTGAACGACGAGCCGCAATACCACCTGGAAATCGACGATGCGAAGGCCCGCGCCCTGGGCGTGAGCATTACCGACATCAACAGCACCCTGTCGATTTCCTTCGGTAGTAGCTACGTCAACGACTTCATCGACCGCGGTCGTGTGAAGAAGGTGTACGTGCAAGGCCAGGCCGGTTCGCGCATGAGCCCTGAAGACCTGAAGAAGTGGTACGTGCGCAACAGCGCCGGGACCATGGTGCCGTTCTCCGCGTTCGCCAAGGGCGAGTGGATCTACGGTTCGCCGAAACTGGCGCGTTACAACGGTGTGGAAGCGATGGAGATCCTCGGTTCTCCGGCGCCGGGTTACTCCACCGGTGAAGCGATGGCCGAAGTCGAAGCGATTGCCAAGAAGCTGCCGGCCGGTGTCGGTATCTCCTGGACGGGTCTGTCCTACGAGGAACGTCTGTCCGGTTCGCAGGCGCCAGCGCTTTACGCCCTGTCGCTGCTGATGGTGTTCCTGTGTCTGGCGGCACTGTATGAAAGCTGGTCGATTCCGATCGCGGTCATGCTCGTGGTACCGCTGGGGATCATCGGTGCGCTGATGGCCACCAGCCTGCGCGGTCTGTCCAACGACGTGTACTTCCAGGTGGGCCTGTTGACGACCATCGGTCTGGCAGCTAAAAACGCCATTCTGATCGTCGAATTCGCCAAGGAGCTGCATGAACAAGGGCGCAGTCTGCGCGATGCGGCGATCGAAGCCTGCCGCATGCGTCTGCGACCGATCATCATGACCTCGCTGGCATTCGTCCTCGGTGTAGTACCGTTGGCGATCTCCACCGGCGCCGGCTCGGGCAGTCAACACGCAATCGGTACAGGTGTGATTGGCGGTATGCTCACGGCCACGATCCTGGCAATTTTCTGGGTCCCCCTGTTCTTCGTCACCGTGTCGTCCATGGGCCAGCGCAAAAATGCGGACCAGGATGACACCACAGAAACTCCTAAAGAGGCTGGCCAATGAGCAAGTCGCTACTCTCCATCGCGGTCGCAGCCTTCGTGCTGAGCGGTTGCTCGCTGATTCCTGATTATCAGCGACCAGAAGCACCGGTTGCGAACCAGTTCCCGCAGGGCCCGGCGTACTCGCCGGCCCAGGCACCGGCGCAAGCCGCTGCCGAGCAAGGCTGGAAGCAGTTTTTCCATGATCCTGCCCTCCAACAGCTGATCCAGGTCTCGCTGGAAAACAACCGCGACCTGCGCGTCGCGGCGCTGAACATCGACGCCTACGCCGCTCAGTACCGCATCCAGCGGGCCGACCTGTTCCCGGCGGTTTCGGCGAACGCCACCGGCAGCCGCCAGCGCGTTCCGGCACGGGCTTCGCAGACCGGTGAAGCGGGCATCACCAGCTCCTACTCCGCCACCGTCGGCATCAGCGCCTACGAACTCGACCTGTTCGGTCGAGTTCGCAGCCTGAGCGAACAAGCGCTGCAACAATACTTCGCCACTGAAGAAGCGCGGCGCAGCACCCAGATCAGCCTGGTGGCCAGCGTGGCCAACGCCTACCTGACCTGGCAGGCCGACAAGGAACTGCTCAAGCTGACGCAGGACACCCTCGGTGCCTTCGAAGAAAGCTACAAGCTGACCAGCCGCAGCAACGAAGTCGGTGTCGCCTCGGCGCTGGACCTGGCGCAGTCGCGTACCTCGGTGGAAAACGCCCGGGCGCAACTGGCCAAGTACACGCGTCAGGTGGCTCAGGACGAAAACAGCCTGACCCTGCTGCTCGGCACCGGTATCCCGGCCAACCTGCAAGCAGCCAAACCGCTGTCGGATGACCTGCTCAGCGACGTACCGGCCGGCCTGCCTTCGGACCTGCTGCAACGTCGTCCGGACATCCTGCAAGCCGAGTACAACCTGAAAGCGGCCAACGCCAACATCGGCGCGGCCCGTGCCGCGTTCTTCCCGAGCATCAGCCTGACGGCCAACGCCGGTACGCTGAGCCCGGACCTGTCCGGTCTGTTCAAGGGTGGTTCGGGTACCTGGCTGTTCTCGCCGCAGATCAATCTGCCGATCTTCAACGCCGGCAGCCTGCGCGCCAGCCTCGACGCGGCGAAGATCCAGAAAGACATCGACGTGGCGAACTACGAGAAGTCGATTCAGACCGCCTTCCAGGAAGTCGCCGACGGCCTGGCCGCCCGCCAGACCTACACCGAGCAGTTGCAGGCGCAACGTGACTTCGTCGCGGCCAACCAGGATTACTATCGCCTGGCCGAGCGTCGTTACCGCATCGGTGTCGACAGCAACCTGACCTTCCTCGACGCCCAGCGTCAGTTGTTCAGCGCGCAACAGGCGCTGATCACCGACCGCCTCGCGCAGCTGACCAGTGCGGTCAACCTGTACAAGGCGCTGGGTGGTGGCTGGAATGCGCAGACCGCGCAGAACGAACCGCTGAAAGAAGAAGCACCGAAGATGAAGCTGTTCTGATCTTTGGTTGAGAAAAAAGCCCGCTATCCAGGCGGGCTTTTTTTGCATGAAAGAAACTATCAACAAACGTCCAGAAATATCAATATTTAAACTCAGCCCAAAAATCATCAGCTTCTACTTTTACTACCCGCCCATCACGATCTACATAATTAAACGAAAAAGTTCCATCAATACGTTGCTTCACGTCATCATCAACGATGCCGTGAACCCTCAGTATGCCCTTACCAAATGCATCCCCACCAATTCCTCCGTTCGGCCTACCGGTTCCAAACATAGCGCAAACTTCCCATTCGTCGTCGAAAGGATTCTTAATTTCGTAGGTCTTTTTTTGCAACTTATGATTAGCCAGCAGCATGACTGCTGGTACTCTGGCGCCCGTATCCTCCCCAAAGTAGGCCTCAACTACAGTACGCCAACTCTCAATATAGAAGTTGAACCATCCCGTCTGCAGTTCTTCATTCTGCTGCCCCTCTCGCTTGACACGAAGTTTAATTAGCCCACTTGTAGATTTTACCAGCTTTAAATTTTCACCAAATTTTTTAACTTCACCAACATAAACACCATTTGAATCTTTCATAACACGCCCTTCCCTTCCATAACAAGAGCAAAAAAATTACGCCACTTTCTCTCTCACGCACAACTGTCACTACTGACAGTTGACTTTTTTATACCACTTCAATCAACATGAAATATTTTTATAGAAAGCAAAAACTCCTATTACCACTTTCTGCAATCGCCTCGCCCAATAAATTCGGAAAATTTAGAGATTTGCAAAAGCAGCTACATCCGGGGCACAACGTTGGTACGGAAATTCACATGCGACGCCCAGCGTCTGTTGTTCAGCGCGCAACAGGCACTGATCACCGACCGCCTCGCGCAGCTGACCAGTGCGGTCAACCTGTACAAGGCGCTGGGTGGTGGCTGGAATGCGCAGACCGCGCAGAACGAACCGCTGAAAGAAGAAGCACCGAAGATGAAGCTGTTCTGATCATCCGGTGAACACAGGGAGCCCGCCACTTGGCGGGCTTTTTGTTGCCTGCCAGAAAGATTCTGTCGTCAGAACCGGCCTCTTCGCGAGCAAGCCCGCTCCCACTTTTGGAATGCATTCCCCTGTGGGAGCGGGCTTGCTCGCGAAGAGGCCCTGATAGACGCCAAAAAAACCCGACTCAATCTTGCGTTCGATAATCGCCCAAAACCCGCTTTCCCCGATTGAATCCCGCCCATCGCGCCCCGCACCATTCGTCCCACAAAACCAATAACAACAGGTTCGACACCATGCTCCCGCGCCCTGTCCCGTCCGGCTGATCGCCGCCACTGCATCCCAGATTCTGCAAGCGCTTGCCTGCCCCGAAAGTGGCGGCAACAGACCCGTTCGACCCAAAAAAAATAACAAGAGACCCTGCGATGACTCATCCAACTGCGCCGTACGCACTCCCCGGCCTGATCGCCCTCGCACTGACCGGCGCCGCCCTGCCTGTCGCAGCCGAAGAAGCCGGATTTGTCGAAGGCGCCAGCGCCAACCTGAACCTGCGCAACTTCTACATCAACCGCAACTTCACCAACCCGACCAAGGCTCAGGGCAAGGCTGAAGAGTGGACGCAGAGCTTCATCCTCGACGCCAAATCCGGCTTCACCCAAGGCACCGTCGGCTTCGGCATGGACGTGCTGGGCCTGTATTCGGTGAAGCTCGACGGCGGCAAGGGCACCGGCGGCACGCAATTGCTGCCACTGGATCACGACGGGCGCCCGGCGGACAATTTCGGCCGTACCAACGTCGCGTTCAAGGCCAAGCTGTCGCAGACCGAAATCAAGGTCGGCGAATGGATGCCGGTGCTGCCGATCCTGCGTTCGGACGACGGCCGTTCGCTGCCGCAAACCTTCCGTGGCGGGCAGATCACCTCGAAGGAGATCAACGGTCTGACCCTTTACGGCGGCCAGTTCCGCGCCAACAGTCCGCGCGACGACAGCAGCATGAGCGACATGTCGATGTTCGGTAAGCCGGCGTTCACCTCGGACCGCTTCAACTTTCAGGGTGGTGAATACGTTTTCAACGAAAAGCGCACGCAGATCGGCCTGTGGAACGCCGAACTCAAGGACATCTACAGCCAGCAATACGTCAACCTGACTCACAGCCAGCCACTGGGCGACTGGACCCTGGGCGCCAACCTCGGCTTCTTCTATGGCAAGGATGACGGCAGCGCCCGCGCCGGCGAACTCGACAACAAGACCTGGTCGGGGATGTTCTCGGCCCGCTACGGCGGCAACACTTTCTACGTCGGCCTGCAGAAACTCACCGGCGACAGCGCCTGGATGCGCGTCAACGGCACCAGCGGCGGCACCCTGGCCAACGACAGCTACAACTCCAGCTACGACAACGCTCAGGAGCGATCCTGGCAGGTGCGCCACGACTACAATTTTGCCGCCCTGGGCATCCCCGGCCTGACCCTGATGAACCGCTACATCAGCGGCGACAACGTGCACACCGGAACCATCACCGATGGCAAGGAATGGGGCCGCGAATCGGAACTGGGCTACACCGTGCAGAGCGGCGCCTTGCGCGACCTGAACGTGCGCTGGCGCAACTCGACCATGCGCCGCGACTTCAGCAACAACGAGTTCGACGAAAACCGCCTGTTCATCAGCTATCCGATCAGCTTGCTCTGATTCGAGAATGGCCCCGGATTATCTGTAGGAGCTGCCGCAGGCTGCGATCTTGTGCTTTTTTAAGATCAAAAGATCGCAGCCTTCGGCAGCTCCTACAGGGAAAGGGATATCAGAGAGCCATCCGTCAGGATCTGTAGCGCTTCGCAAAGCCTCGGGTAGAGTAGGAAACACCTGAAGGACTCAGGCGCCACACCCTCCCCGCTTCCGCTCTCCAAAGTTGTTGGTCCTCAAGATTTGGCCAGGTTGTCATCGGAAGACACTGCTGATCATCGGAGGACCACCTCATGATCAACCCACTCAACGCAGCCCTCGACTGGGACGCCAAGGCGTACCAGCAGTTTTCCCGTCAACGCCAGCGCCCGGTCCACGAATTGCTCGATCGCGTCGAACTGGATAACCCCAAACACATTTACGACCTGGGCTGCGGCACCGGTATTGCCACGCAGCTGCTGGCCGAACGTTGGCCGCGAGCGCAGTTGCTGGGCGTCGACAGTTCGCGGCAGATGCTGGATCAGGCCCGATGTCTGCCGATCAACGCCCGCTGGCAAGAGTGCGACCTGCTCGAATGGCAACCCAGACAACCCGCCGACCTGCTGCTCGCCGCAGCGGTGCTGCATTTCATTGGCGATCATCAACAACTGCTGCCGCGCCTGCTCGGGCATCTGAACCCCGGCGGCTGTCTGGCGGCGCACATGCCGGACTGGCGCGATGCCTTGTGGTATCGACTGATGCTCGACACCCTAGAAGACGCCGGCCCGGGCCATACCCCTATCGGCACACCGCAACTGCGCCAGCACATGGCGGCGCGACCGCTATTGTCGCTGGAGGATTACTACCGCTTGCTGGCGCCGCTGACCACGTCACTGGACATCTGGGAAACCGAGCAATTGCAGGTGGTCGGCGGCAAGTCGCCGATCTACGACTGGGTGAAGGTCTCGGCACTGCGGCCGGTGATGCAGGCGCTGAGTTCAGAAGAACAGGCGCGCTTCATCTATCACTATCTGATGCGGGTGCATAAGCATTATCCGCCGGAGAAAAACGGGCAGACGCTGTTTCCGTTCAAGCGGATTTTCATTGTCGCCAGGGTATGAGGTGTCACGGCAAATATCGCCATCGCGAGCAGGCTCACTCCTACAGATGAACGCGTTCCATTGTGGGAGCGGGCTTGCTCGCGAAGGCCTCAGTTCAGGCACCATCACTCCCGGGATTCAACCCCCAGCTCATCCCACACCGACTCCGCCAGATGGAACGTGGCATTCGCCGCCGGGATCCCGCAATAGATCGCACTTTGCATGATCACCTCCTTGATCTCGCCCCGGCTCACACCGTTGTTGGCCGCCGCACGCAAATGCAGTTTCAGTTCGGCCTCGCGGTTCATCCCGATCAGCATGGCGATGGTGATCAGGCTGCGGGTATGCCGAGGCAGGCCCGGGCGGGTCCAGATGTCGCCCCAGGCGTGACGGGTGATCATCTCCTGGAATTCCGAGTTGAACTCGGTCAGCGCATTCAGGCTGCGATCGACGTGGGCATCGCCCAATACCGCGCGGCGTACTTGCAAACCTTCGTCGTA
The DNA here is from genome assembly GCF_057799175.1 of Pseudomonas sp. 14P5.3.2. Lineage (NCBI taxonomy): Bacteria > Pseudomonadati > Pseudomonadota > Gammaproteobacteria > Pseudomonadales > Pseudomonadaceae > Pseudomonas > Pseudomonas sp. 14P5.3.2. Next base: position 163,762 of record NZ_JBYOKU010000009.1, read on the forward strand.
ACGTTGTTTCTCGTCCACAAATCTTCCCTCACTGAGCGTTCAGAAACGCCAACACCCGATCACTGAAAGCGGCACCGGCCTGCACGTTGGACAGGTGCGCGGCATAGAACTCGGCGTACTCGGCGCCGCGCACATGCTCCTGAATGAAATGCCCGCCGGACGGTGGCGTCACCGCATCTTCGGTACCCGCGATCACCAGCAGCGGCAGGTTGATCGACGCCAGTTGCTCACGGAAATCGGCATCGCGCACCGCCGCGCAATTGGCCGCATAACCTTCAGGTGACGTCGCCGCGAGCATGTCGGTGATCTTCTTCGCCGCGGCCGGATTGGCCGTGGAAAAGTCCGGGGTAAACCAACGGGCAATCGATGCATCACGCAGCGCGACCATCGCTGCCGGGCCATCACGCAACACGGTTTCAATGCGCGGATTCCACACCGACGGGTCGCCGATCTTCGCGGCGGTGTTGCACACAATCAGTTTGTGCAGACGATGAGCGGCATTGATCCCCAGCCACTGGCCGATCAACCCGCCCATCGACAATCCGCAGAAATGCGCACGCTCGATGTGCAGCGCATCCAGCAGCCCCAGCACGTCGCGACCCAGTTGCTCGATGCTGTACGGCCCCGGCGTCACCAGCGACTGGCCGTGCCCGCGCGTGTCGAAACGCAGCACCCGGAAGTGCTTGGTGAACGCCGGTATCTGCGCGTCCCACATGTGCAGGTCGGTGCCCAGCGAGTTGGACAGCAACAGCACCGGCGCATCGACCGGCCCATCCAATTGATAGTGCAGTTCGCCATCGGCGAGTTGAACGAAAGCCACAGCCCTCTCCTTCAGACAGTCAAAGCATTGTGTTCGGCGACTGCGCGCTCGACCCAGGTTTGCGCCTGGCCGAGGTAATGCGCAGGGTCGAGCAGATGATCGAGTTCGGTGCTGCTCAGTTCGGCAGTCACTTGCGGCTCGTCGCCGAGTACCGCACGCAGGTGGCGCTGTTCGGCCACCGCGCGTTTGCAGCATTGTTCGAGCAAATGGTGCGCGGTGTCGCGGCCGACCCGCTGCGCGAGGACGATGCTCACCGCTTCGGCGAGCACCAGCCCTTGGGTCAATTGGAGATTGCGCGCCATGCGTTCGGCGTCGACTTCCAGGCCATCGGCCAGCAGGCGCGCCTGTTGCAGCGCACCGGACACCAGGCAGCAGATGTCCGGCAGGGTTTCCCATTCGGCATGCCATAGACCGAGGCTGCGTTCGTGCTCCTGCGGCATGGCGCTGAACAGCGTCGAGACCAGCCCCGGCACCCGCGTCGCGGCACCGATCAACACCGCCGCGCCGACCGGATTGCGCTTGTGCGGCATGGTCGACGAACCGCCCTTGCCCGGCGCCGACGGCTCGAACACTTCCGCCGCTTCGGTCTGCATCAACAGACTGACGTCGCGCCCGAGTTTGCCGAGGCTGCCGGCGATCAAACCGAGTACCGCGCCGAACTCGACGATGCGATCACGCTGGGTGTGCCACGGTTGCTCGGGCAGTGTCAGTCGCAGTTCTTCCGCCAAGGCCTGAGCGATCGGTAATGCTTGCCCGCCGAGCGCCGCGAGGGTGCCGGACGCTCCGCCGAATTGCAGCACCAGCAGCCGTGGCTTGAGTTCACGCAGGCGCTGACGACTGCGGGTCACCGCGCCGAGCCAACCGGCAATCTTCATTCCGAGCGTGACGGGCGTGGCGTGCTGCAGCCAGGTGCGCCCGGCCAGTGGCGTCGCCGCATGACGTTGGGCTTGGGCGGCGAGCGAATCGGCAAGCGCTGCCAGATCGCTTTCAATCAGCTCCAGCGCCTGACGCAATTGCAGCACCAGCCCGGAATCCATCACGTCCTGACTGGTCGCCCCCAGATGCACATAACGCTCAGCCTCGGCACTGCTCGCGGCGATCTGCTTGCCCAACGCCTTGACCAGTGGAATCGCCGAGTTACCGGCCGTGGCAATCGCCTCGCCCAGCGCCGCGAAGTCATACAGACCGGCGTTGCAGGCGGCGGCAATCGGCGCAACGGCGGACGCCGGAATCACCCCGACCCGCGCTTCGGCCCGGGCCAGTGCCGCTTCGAAATCGAGCATCGCCTGCACCCGGCCCTGATCGCAGAACACGTCGCGCATATCGCGGGCAGTGAAGTAGGCATCGAACAATTGATTGCCCGGTCGCTGAGTCATAAACAGTCCTTGCCGGCGCGGGCCTTCACAGCCCGCGCTCATCGGTTTACAGATCGTGATGCAAGTACGCCGCCTGTTTCGGCAGGCGCAGGCTGAACAGGAACGCCACCGCCATCATCACCGTGACGTACCAGTAGAAGGCGTTTTCCATGCCCCCGGCCTTGAGGCTCAGGGCCACGTATTCAGCCGAGCCGCCGAAGATCGCGTTGGCCACCGCATAGGCCAGACCGACGCCAAGAGCGCGGACTTCCGGCGGGAACATTTCGGCTTTCACCAGGCCGCTGATCGAGGTGTAGAAACTGACAATCGCCAGCGCCACGGTAATCAGCACAAAGGCCAGCACCGGGCTGCTGATGCTTTTCAGGCTCAACAGGATCGGCACGGTGAACAGCGTGCCGAGCGCGCCGAACCAGAGCATCGAATTACGCCGGCCGATCTTGTCGGCGAGCATGCCGAACAGCGGCTGCATGCACATATACAGGAACAGCGCGCCGGTCATGATGTAGCTGGCGGTCTTCGCGTGCATGCCGGCGGTGTTCACCAGGTACTTCTGCATGTAGGTGGTGAAGGTGTAGAAAATCAGCGAGCCACCGGCGGTGTAACCGAGCACGGTGATGAAAGCGGCTTTGTGATCACGGAACAGCGCGCGAATGCTGCCGGCGTCCTTGTTCTCGCGCATTTCCTTGCTGGCGGTTTCTTTCAGCGAACGCCGCAGGAACAGCGAGATCACCGCCGCCACCGCACCGACCACAAACGGAATCCGCCAGCCGTAAGCACGCAGTTCGTCTTCGCTGAGGAACTGCTGCAGGATCACCACCAGCAACACCGCCAGCAGTTGTCCGCCGATCAGCGTCACGTACTGGAACGAAGCGAAAAAGCCGCGCTGGCCCTTGAGCGCAACTTCACTCATGTAGGTCGCGGTGGTGCCGTATTCGCCACCCACCGACAAACCTTGCAGCAGACGCGCGAACAGCAACAACAGCGGTGCCCACACGCCGATGCTGGCGTAGGTCGGCAGACAGGCGATGAGCAGCGAGCCGAAGCACATCATCAGCACCGAAATCATCATCGAAGTCTTGCGGCCCTTCTTGTCCGCCAGCCGCCCGAAAATCCAGCCACCAATCGGGCGCATCAGGAAACCGGCGGCGAATACGCCGGCCGTGTTGACCAGTTGCACCGTGGGGTTGTCGGAGGGGAAAAACGCCGGGGCGAAATAGATCGCGCAGAAGGCATAGACATAGAAGTCGAACCATTCGACCAGATTGCCGGACGAGGCACCGACAATGGCGAAGATGCGCTTGCTGCGCTCTTCGCCGGTGTAATGAGCGGTGGTAGTTGTCATTGTTTTTACTCTGAGGGGACAGGTGAGAGTCTAGACACACTTCGCAACAGTCCCGTTCCACATCGAATCAGCCATACAGTTTCCCTGTGGGAGCGGGCTTGCTCGCGAAGAGGGCGTGTCAGGCAATATTAATGTTGACTGACCCACCGCCTTCGCGAGCAAGCCCGCTCCCACATGGGATGTGTGTTGCCCCTTCAATAATCGAAAAACACCGTCTCCGCCTCAGTGCCCTGCAAAATCACATTCCACTGATAAACACCCGCCGCATCCGGCTTCGCCAGCAACGTCCCGCGGCGCTCGGCCGGCACACATTCCAGCAGCGGATCACTCACGTTCGCCGGATCGCCTTCGAAGTAGATGCGTGTCAGCAAGTGTTTGACCAGGCCGCGGGCAAACACCAGCACCACCAGGTGCGGGGCCTGGGTCGAGCCCTTCAGGCCTTCGACCGTGCCCGGTTTGATCGTGGTGAAACGGAAGCGCCCTTCGGCGTCCACCGGCACCCGGCCGAAACCTTCGAAGTGCGGGTCCAGCGGTTTGTCCTGCTCGTCTTCCGGGTGCGCGTATTTGCCGGCGGCGTTGGCCTGCCAGACTTCGAGCATCGCGTCGTTGACCACATCGCCGTTGCCGTCAACGACTTGGCCGGTGATCGCCACGCGCTCGCCGAGGGTTTGTTCGACCGCGAGGTTTTCGCGGTTCAGCCAGGTCAGGCCGATGTGGTAGTACGGCCCGACGGTGTGGGACGTGGTGGCAGTCAGCGTCATCTTATTTCTCCATCGGCGTGGCGTCGCGGCCGCGCAAGACGATGTCCCAGCGATAGCCGAGGGCGTAGGACGGAATGGTTTTTTCCAGATCGAAAGCGGCGATCAGACGCTCCTTGGCGGAGGTGTCCGGCACGCAGTTGTAGATCGGGTCGTAGGCCAGAAGCGGGTCGCCGGGGAAATACATCTGCGTCACCAGACGGGTGAGGATGCTCGGCCCGAACAGCGAGAAATGGATGTGCGCCGGGCGCCACGCGTTGTGGTGGTTGCCCCACGGATAGGCGCCGGGCTTGATGGTCTGGAACTGATACCAGCCGTCGGCGTCGGTCACGGTGCGACCGGTACCGGTGAAGTTCGGGTCCAGCGGCGCGTCGTGCAGATCGCGTTTGTGGTTGTAGCGGCCGGCGGCGTTGGCCTGCCAGATCTCCACCAGAATCCCCGGCACCGGCAAACCGTTTTCATCGAGCACACGGCCGTGAATGATGATGCGCTCGCCCAACGGCTCGCCGTCGTGCTGAGCAGTCAGGTCGTTGTCTTTCTCGGCGACGCGTTCGGCACCGATGGTCGGGCCGGTGATCTCCGACAACGAATGCGGCAGAAACACCAATGGCTTGGATGGCGAGCGCAGGTTGGTGGATTGATACGTCGGGTGCAGGTACTCAGGCTGGGTGCCTTCCTGCGGACGACGGTAGCCAGGCTTGTCAGTCATTTCGCTTTCCTCAGTTCTTGTTCGTGCAGCTGTGCGTCAGACGCGTTCGATGGCCAGCGCCAGACCCTGCCCGACGCCGACGCACATGGTTGCCAGACCTTTCTTGCCGCCGGTCTTTTCCAACTGATGCAACGCAGTCAGCACCAGTCGCGCGCCGCTCATGCCCAACGGGTGACCCAAGGCAATCGCGCCACCGTTCGGGTTGACCTGCGACGCATCGTCGGCCAGACCCAGTTCACGCAGCACCGCCAGGCCTTGGCTGGCGAAGGCTTCGTTGAGTTCGATCACGTCGAAATCGCTGACCGCCACTCCGAGACGCTCGATCAGTTTGCGCACCGCCGGCACCGGGCCGATGCCCATCACCCGTGGCGCGACGCCGGCACTGGCCATGCCCAGCACTTTGGCTCGGGCGGTCAGGCCGTGTTTTTTTACCGCTTCAGCCGAAGCGAGAATCAGCGCGGCCGCGCCGTCGTTGACCCCGGACGCGTTGCCAGCGGTCACGGTTTTGTCCGGACCGTTGACCGGTTTGAGTTTGCTCAGGGCTTCAAGCGTCGTGTCAGCGCGTGGATGTTCGTCCTGGCTGACCACGGTTTCGCCCTTCTTGTGGGCGATCCGCACTTCGACGATTTCTTCGGCGAAGTAGCCCGCAGCCTGCGCGGCGGCGGTGCGTTGCTGACTGCGCAGGGCGAACGCGTCCTGGTCGGCGCGCGATACTTTATAGTCGTCGGCGACGTTGTCGGCGGTCTGCGGCATCGCGTCGACGCCATACTGCGCTTTCATCAACGGGTTGATGAAACGCCAGCCGATGGTGGTGTCTTCCAGTTTCATGTTGCGCGAGAACGCTGCGTCCGCCTTGCCCATCACGAACGGCGCGCGGGACATCGACTCGACGCCACCGGCAATCGCCAGCTCCATCTCGCCACTGGCAATGGCGCGGAACGCGGTGCCGATCGCGTCCATGCCCGAAGCACAGAGACGGTTGAGGGTCATGCCCGGCACGCTCTCCGGCAGGCCGGCCAGCAGCAGCGCCATGCGCGCCACGTTGCGGTTGTCTTCGCCTGCCTGGTTGGCGCAGCCGAGGAACACTTCGTCGATCGCGTTCCAGTCCACCGAGGGATTGCGCTCCATCAGCGCCTTGATCGGCACAGCGGCCAGATCGTCGGCGCGCACGGCGGCCAGACCACCGCCGAAACGGCCGATGGGGGTGCGAATCGCGTCGCAGATATACACGTCACGCATCATGCTTCTCCCGGTGCCTGGCCGTGGGCGGCGGCGGTGCGCGCTTCGAGATCGCGCAGGGCGGTCAGTTCGACCTCGGTCGGCGCCGCCGTGGTTTCAACGTTGTCGGCAAAGCGGATCGCCCAACCGGTGGCGGCGACCACTTGCTCGCGGGTCACGCCCGGATGCAGTGCGGTGACCACGAATTCGTGGGTGCCCGCTTCCGGCTCCATGATGCACAGGTCGGTGATGATCCCGACCGGACCGGCACCCGGCAGGCCCAGACGCTTGCGCGAATCGCCGCCCTCGCCGTGACCGACCGAAGTAATGAAGTCGAGTTTGTCGACGAATGACCGCGCCGACTGTTTGAGGATGATCAACACGCTTTTCGCCGAACCGGCGATTTCCGGCGCGCCACCGGCACCCGGCAGGCGCACTTTCGGCGCGTGATAGTCGCCGACCACGGTGGTGTTGATGTTGCCGAAACGGTCGACCTGCGCCGCGCCGAGAAAACCGACGTCGATGCGCCCGCCCTGCAGCCAGTAGCGAAAAATCTCACCGGTTGGCACGACAGTGTCGGCGGTCTCCGCCAACTCGCCGTCACCGATCGACAGCGGCAGCACGCTTGGTTTGGCGCCAATCGGGCCGGATTCGTAGATCAGCACCACGTCCGGCGACGAAGTCAGGCGCGCGAGGTTGGCGGCTTTCGACGGCAGGCCGATGCCGACGAAGCACACCGAGCCGTTTTTCAGGCGACGGGCCGCAGCGACGGTCATCATTTCATTGGTGGTGTAAGTCATTACTTGGCCTCCGAAGCAGCGGCCAACTTGGCCTGGAACTCGCTGAAGTCAGCGCAGCCATGGATGTATTCGTTGATCCACGCGGTAAACGTCTCACGGTCACGGGCGATCGGATCCCACGCCTGATAGAAACGATTGTCACGCTCGGTGTAACCGTGGGCGTAGGACGGATGCGCACCGCCCGGCACGTGGCAGACCGCGCTCAAGGCCCAGGTCGGCAGCACGCAGGCATTCATCGGGGCGTTGAGGTTATCGACGATCTCCTCGACGGTGACGATGCAACGCTTGGCCGCCAGTGCGGCTTCTTTCTGCACACCGAGAATGCCCCACAGCAGCACGTTGCCTTGGCGGTCGGCCTTCTGCGCGTGGATCACGGTCACGTCCGGACGTACCGACGGCACCGCCGCCAGCACTTCACCGGTGAACGGGCAGGTCACGGATTTGATCAGCGGGTTGACCTTCGGCAGGTCGGAACCGGCGTAGGCCCGCAGCACGGCGAACGGTAGGCCGGAAGCGCCGGCGACGTAGGCGTTGGCCAGGTCGGCGTGGCTGTGCTCTTCGATTTCCAGCGCATGCGGCCACTGCTTCTCGACCGCATCGCGCAGACGGTGCAGCGACCCCACACCCGGGTTGCCACCCCAGGAAAAGATCAGCTTGCGTGCACAACCGGCACCGATCAGTTGGTCGTAGATCAGGTCAGGCGTCATCCGCACCAGGGTCAGATCTTTCTTGCCCTGACGAATGATTTCATGACCTGCGGCTGTCGGAATCAGGTGAGTGAAGCCTTCGAGCGCGACGGTGTCGCCGTCGTTGACGAATTGCTTCACCGCGTCGTGCAGCGAAAGGATCTCAGCCATGGAGCAGGCTCCCGTTTTTGTAGTGAATCGCCAGTGAGAAAAAGGCGCGAGGTTCAGCGCCGGAGTCACTGCAGATTAAGCCGCTGAAAATCGCCAAACAATCCGATAATCGACTGAGTGTTCGTTTATCGAACAGATTGTTACCACCCTATCAATCACAAGCAAAAGCTTCGCGAGCAAGCCCGCTCCCACATTTGAAATGTGTTTTCCCTGTGGGAGCGGGCTTGCTCGCGAAGGCGTCGGAACATTCAACGCAAATCAAAATGACTCGACTCAAGTCGCATCCGCATGACTCACCATGCCTTTAATCACCACCGCCGTCGTCGCCAACGCCGCCGGAACCACCAGTGCCGTCAACACCTGCTCAAAGTTCCAGCCCAACCCCAGCAACGTCGCGCCCATCCACGCCCCGAGAATCGCACCAAACCGGCCAATCCCGAGCATCCACGACACCCCGGTTGCGCGCCCCTGGGTCGGATAAAACCGCGCCGCCAGCGACGGCATCGCCGATTGCGCGCCGTTGACGCACATCCCCGCCACCAGCACCAAGGTCGCGAGCAAGGTTATGTTGCCCAGGCTCTGCCCCACCGCGTAGGCAAAAACCCCGGCCAGCAGGTAGAACGTGCCAATGACCTTGTGCGGATTGAAGCGGTCCATCGCCCAGCCCACAGCGACCGCGCTCAACACCCCGCCGAACTGGAACAACGCGCCGATAAACGCCGCCTGCTCCATGCTCGCGCCGCTGTCACGCATCAGGGTCGGCAGCCAACTGGTCAACAGGTAGACGATGACCAGGCCCATGAAGTAGGTCAGCCACAGCAGCAAGGTGCCGGCACTGTAGGTGCCGGAGAAAATCACCGCGAACACGTTGCGCGCCTTGACGGTTTTCTGTTCCGGCACGCTGAAGCTCGAGGCCTGCGCGACGGTGACCGGATCGATCGGCGACAAGGTCTTGCGCACTTTGTCGGTACCGCGATTACGCACCACCAGATAGCGCGCCGATTCCGGCAGCCAGAACAACAGCACCACGGCGAGGATCAGTGGCAGGATCCCGCCGATCAGCAACAGGCTGTGCCAGCCGAACGCCGGGATCAGCTTCGCCGAAATGAATCCGCCGCCAGCCATGCCGAGGTTGAAACCGCAGAACATGCTGGTCACCAGCAAGGATTTCTTGCGCTCCGGGGTGTATTCCGAGAGCAGCGTGGTGGCGTTGGGCATGCCGGCGCCCAGACCGAGGCCGGTGAGGAAACGCAGCACCAGCAATTGTTCGACGTTGGTGCTGTAGGCCGAAGCCAGACTGAAAGCGCCAAACAGCAGCACCGCGCCGACCAGTACCACTTTGCGCCCGAAGCGGTCAGCCAGTGGGCCGGAACCCAGTGCGCCGAACACCATGCCGATCAGCGCAGCACTCATCACCGGGCCGAGGCTGGCGCGGTCGATGCCCCAGTCCTGGGACAACGCCGGCGCAATAAAACCCATCGCCGCGGTGTCGAGGCCGTCGAGAAACACAATCAGGAAACACAGGATCACCACGCGCCACTGATAGCGCGAGATCGGTTGGGCATTGATGAAGGTCTGCACGTCGAGGCAGTTACCTACAGCGGACTGAGGCTGGTTCATTATTTTTATTCCACGCAAAAAACGCAGTCGAACGGCGGCCGGCCAAAAAGCGGCACGGTCACAAGAATAGAAGGCTGGAATCAGGCGTTGCGGTGAATCCGGCAACAGGGAATGGGGCTGAGACAGTCGGGGAGCATGCGCATGGTGAGTTGCCTCTTGTCATTATTATGGGAGTCGACAATCCGGCAGGCTCATTCACATCTGCGCCGGATGACGCTGCCGCGACATTAATGATCCGAGGCTTTTAGCGTCAATTCGATAAACGCAACACTGTGCGTTTATCGAACAGCTTCATCAAGCGAACAATTGGGCGCTGAGGTCGCGGCTGGCACTGAGCAGGCCCGGCAGGAAGCGTTGCTCCAGCTCGGTACGGCTGACGCGACCGGCGTGGGTGCTGACGTTGAGCGCCGCGACCACCTGGCCCGACGCGTCGTACACCGGCACGGCAATCGAACGCAGGCCTTGCTCGAGTTCCTGATCGACGATGCACCAGCCCTGCTGCCGTACTTCCTGCAGGCATTCGAGCAGACTTTCCGGGGTGTGCAGCGTGCGACTGGTTTTGGCCACCAGTTCGGCATGGTCGAGGTATTCGCCCAGCGAAGTGTCGTCCAGCGCCGCCAGCAGGATTCGGCCCATCGACGTGCAATAGGCCGGCAGCCGCCCCCCCACCGACAGGTCCACCGAAATCAACCGCTGCGTGGTCGCCGAACGGGCGATGTACAGAATGTCGTCGCCTTCAAGTGTGGCCATGTTGCAGGCTTCGTGCAGTTGCTCGCTCATGCGATCGAGGTACGGCTGGGCCGACACCGCCAGCGGCGTCGATGACAGATAGGCGTGGCCAAGGGTCAGGACTTTGGGCAGCAACGAATATGTGCGGCCATCGGTGGTGGCGTAACCCAGTTTGATCAAGGTGTGCAGGCAACGACGCACGGCGGCGCGGGGAATTTCCGTGCGGTGGCTGATCTGAGCGATGGTCAGGTGTCGCTTGCGCTCCTGAAACGCCTGCACCACCGCCAGGCCACGGGCCAGCGAGGTCATGAAATCCGGGTCGCCGGTCAGCGCCTGGATGCGCTTGGCCGGCGAAGCGACGATCGGCGGCGCCACGGAGGTGAAGGAGTTGCGCATTTGATCGTTCATTTCTTGTCCTTTTGCATCACGGATCAATGGCTATACAAGCGGCTCGCCGACAGATGCACAAGGGCCGAGACGCCAAGATTGGGCGATTATCGAACCGCCGACCGATTATCGCAATCCATCAGCCGCCGTCCTTCGCGGCTTCTTCAATCGTTGGGCCAACCTGTTCAGCCAACTTTGCATGACCCATTAGTTGCTCGACTTAATGGCGCCAGAAACTGAACGCGCGTCCTTAAAGGTTTCGACAAATTTCAACTAGCGATAAAACTTGTCAGCAACAAAACGATCACACATCCCGAACCGTTTTTAACTTGGCAAAGATAGTCAATCCCGATTCGACCGCTATAATGCACCTCAGTGGCGCCGCGTTTTCACTGGCCGAGGGTGCCGCCCGCTGATGCGCTGCCTATTGCCGTCAGCCCCGGCCAGCGCCTGACGCTCATTATTCATGCACCGCCAGCGCGCTTGCTGAAACAGGAAACTGATGCTGCGTCAGTTTTAATCTGGTGCCGTAGCCGCCTGCAACATGGAAGTCTTGATCGCCCTGCCGACAACTCCAATGCCTGAACTGGCATTGCCCCTCGGTGGACGTGTTCAATCGACTCGTTGCCGTGCGTTTCACCAGACATTTATCTCAACTCAAACAGGTAGCACTGTGACGAAAGACGAACTGCGCGCGGAACTTGAGCGCCAGGAACAACGTTACAAGGAAGTTTACGGCGGGGAAGTCACCACCTACGCCGCCCAACCCGAACCGGAACGCAAGGCATGGCGTAAACGCCCCACAGTTCAGGATCAGGTTTTCCAGCAAGAACTGAAAAAGATGGAAGAAGAACTCAAAACCGAAGAGCCATGAACGGGCGATCCTGAGTTTTTCGAGGGCCTGCGTCGCCACCGGCTACAAGCACGGTGACCCGATGATGCCTTGCGCGCCCGCTACCCGCGGGCAGCGGCCACCTCCCCCGTCCTGCACGGGAAAGGAGCGTGTCTGACTCGTTTCAGAGATATTTCACACAAACGTTTGAGGCCCCTGCGCGCTCGACAAAACGCCTGCTGCCTGAAAGTTTTTCCAAGCCAATCAAGCACTTGAAAAACCCTGCAACACGCTCGGGCTTTGCACCTTGCAACAATTTAATTCGACATTGATTGCTACCGATGAGCAGGTAGGGGATCGATTTCCAGTCTTTTCTGGCATAATCGCGCCCCCTTATGACCGGGTCAGAAAACCTTCATGATCGATTTATTCAGCGGACTGGATGCTTGGGTGCTTGTGAGCCTCTTGCTCGCCCTGACGTTTGTCCTCGCCTTCGAGTTCATCAATGGATTTCATGACACCGCTAACGCGGTAGCCACTGTTATCTACACCAAAGCCATGCCGCCTCACCTGGCGGTGTTCTTCTCCGGTGTGTTCAACTTCCTCGGCGTGTTGCTGGGCGGCGTTGGCGTGGCGTATGCCATTGTTCACCTGCTGCCGGTAGAACTGCTGATCAATGTGAACACCGGCCATGGCCTGGCGATGGTGTTCTCATTGCTCGCCGCGGCGATCACCTGGAACCTGGGCACCTGGTACTTCGGTATCCCGGCCTCCAGCTCCCACACCCTGATCGGCTCGATCCTCGGCGTCGGCCTGGCCAACGCCCTGATCAACAACATCCCGTTGGCCGACGGCGTGAACTGGCAGAAAGCGATCGACATTGGCGCCTCGCTGGTGTTCTCGCCAATGGCCGGTTTCCTGATCGCCGCGCTGATCCTGATCGGCCTGAAGTGGTGGCGCCCGCTGTCGAAGATGCACAAGACCCCGGAACAGCGCCGCAAGATCGACGACAAGAAGCACCCGCCGTTCTGGAATCGCCTGGTACTGGTGATCTCGGCCATGGCCGTGAGCTTCGTGCACGGTTCCAACGATGGTCAGAAAGGCATCGGCCTGATCATGCTGGTACTGATCGGTATCGTGCCTGCGCAGTTCGTGCTTGACCTGAGCAGCACCACCTACCAGATCGAGCGCACCCGTGACGCGACCTTGCACCTGAGCCAGTTCTACAAGCGCAACGCCGATTCCCTGGGCGAATTCCTGGCCCTGGGCAAAAGTGTTGAAGGCGATCTGCCGGAAAAATTCCGCTGCAACCCGCAGCAGACCGAACCGACCATCAACGCCCTGCTTGGCACCCTTAAAGGTGTAGCGGACTACCATTCGCTGTCCTCGGAAAGCCGCATCGAAGTCCGTCGCTACTTGCTCTGCCTGGACGACACCGCGAAGAAAGTCGGCAAGCTGCCAGGCCTCGAAGCGCGTGAAAAAGCTGACCTGGACAAACTGCGAAAAGACCTGACCACCACCACTGAATACGCGCCGTTCTGGGTGATTCTGGCGGTCGCACTGGCTCTGGGCCTGGGCACCATGGTCGGCTGGAAACGTGTGGTACTGACCATCGGCGAGAAGATCGGCAAGCAAGGCATGACCTACTCTCAGGGCATGTCGGCGCAGATCACCACTGCCAGTCTGATCGGCATGGCCAACATTTTCAGCCTGCCAGTGTCCACCACCCACGTGCTGTCCTCGGGCGTGGCCGGCACCATGGTCGCCAACAAGAGCGGCCTGCAGGGCGGGACTGTTCGCACTATCCTGCTGGCGTGGGTGCTGACCTTGCCGGCGACTGTGGCGTTGTCGGCTGGGTTGTTCTGGTTGGCGTCCAAAGCGTTGGGTAGCTGATAGACCGCAGCACATGAGAAAGGCGTGATTCGTGAGGATCGCGCCTTTTTTTGTTTTGGTTGGGGTTGGATTGGGGGCATATCCGTTGCTGCGGGGGTTGCTGATTACGGTTCCGCCCTTACGGCGGGTCACTTTTTCCAAACGCCGGAGTGCCGGCCCAGCGAAAAAATAACCAAAAAGGCTTCCCCCGGCGTACGGCACTTCGCTGAGGCTCAGTGTTCCCTCGCTACGGTGTCCATCAGGGGGCATCGCCTACGGTTTGCTTCGCTGCACCTCCTCTCGATGTATGCGGCTCCGCCGCATGGCGCTGCGCGCCTACCCCCTGATGGACACCTTCGCTCGGCCTGCCGAAGGGGCTTGAAGATCAAAAGCCACATCAAGAGCCAGAGCCAGAGCCAGAGCCAGATCAAAAGATCGCAGCCTTCGGCAGCTCCTACATGGGATTGGGTGTATTCAGTAAGAGATTGTTCGGCTGACAGGCCGCCTTCGCGAGCAAGCCCGCTCCCACAGTGGGGCCGGGCATATCAGTAAGAGATTGGTCGGCTGTCAGGCCGCCTTCGCGAGCAAGCCCGCTCCCACAGTAGGGCCGGGTATATCAGTAAGAGATTGGTCGGCTGTCAGGCCGCCTTCGCGAGCAAGCCCGCTCCCACAGTGGGGCCGGGTATATCAGTAAGAGATTGGTCGGCTGTCAGGCCGCCATCCCCAGCAGGCTGGCTCCTACAATTTAGAGAGCGTGCACCCCATGCGGCGAAGCCGCCCCACTCAACAAGATGAGCGTTAGCTCGAGTAAAGCTTTTGATCTCAGGGCCCGTCGGCAGGCTGAGTGGAGGGATTTATCCGGGGGTGGGAGCGCAGCGACCGTTTGGCGCAGCCAAACACAGCGAGAGGAGGTGCAGCGAAGCAAACCGTAGGCGCTGCCCCACGGATCAATCCCGGAGCGAAGGAACCCGAGCCCAGGCGAGGGCCGAACGTCAGGGTAAAGCCTTTTTGGTTACTTTTTCGGCGTCTGGAAAAAGTGACCCGCCGTAAGGGCGGAACCCTAATCAGCAACCCCCGCAAAAACGGATATACCCCCAGAACCCCAAGAACCCCAAGAACCCCAAGAACCCCAAGAACCCCAAGAACCCCAAGAACATGGTCGGCCCAAAGGCCGCCAAGAACACAAAAAAAAAGGGCAACCGAAGTCGCCCAAAATGCCTTGCGTGCTCATCAAACCCAGAAAGACTACTTCTTGCGCTTATTCGCATCCTTCCAGATAAAAAATCCAAACCCTGCAAAAAACAGAACCATGAGACCTACGGTCAGAACCCCGGCAAACACCACGTTATCGAAAAACATGACTGTGGCCTCCTGGCCCCTGCTTTGCTGCGATGGATCTAAGTTAACCAATCACGCAGGCGCAGAAATTGACCAGGATCAAGTCCGGTCAACACAGAAGGCAAAGGCGGGAAAATAACTGACCTGCATCAAAGGACGCAGGGGGAGATCAACGCTTTTTCGGCTTGTTTTTCGACTTTTTCTTGGCTTTTCCCAGCGGCATCGCTTGCTCGAAGGCCTTGCGCACTTCGTTCAGGCGTTTCTCGTTGAGGTCATGCACACGCTTGGCGCGCTCGGTGCTGAGGTCGATCAGTTTGTCGTCTTGGCTCATGGCGGGTGCATCACTTAGAAGAATCACAACTGCCGCATCAAAGGCAGGACTGCGCCAATAATGCCGCCTGGCGCCGAGCCTGACCAGCCATCGACGCTGGCGACCTGGAACAATTGATGTACCGCATGACGGTTTTCACCGCACAATCTGCACTTTGCCGCGAACCCAAGGATGTTTGCCGTGCCCCTGCATCAGGACCTGCCACCGCTGATGGCCCTGCGCGCCTTTGAAGCCGTGGCCCGCCATTTGAGTTTCATCAAGGCTGCCGACGAGTTGTCAGTGACCCAGAGTGCGGTCAGTCATCAGGTGCAAAAACTCGAAGAATTTCTCCGCCTGCGTCTGTTTGTCCGACGCACCCGGGCCATCGATCTGACGCCGGCCGGGCAAGCGTACTACCAGCAAATTGAACCTGCCCTCGCCGCCATCGCTGCCGCCACCCGACCACTGCGCGGTGAGCAGCCAAGCACCTTGCGCATTGGCCTGCTCGCCTCGTTCGCCACTTTATGGCTGGCACCGCGACTGGCGGATTTCAGCACGAAAAGCCCACACATCCACGTCGAACTGCTGCCCTCCGTGCAATTGGCCGATGTCGATGGTGGCGAGGTGGATCTGGCGATCCGCTATGGCAAGGGTGGCTGGCCGAAAGTCCAGGCCCGACGCTTCATGAGCGAAACCCTGACCCCGGTATGCAGCCCGGACTTCAAAGCCAATGGCGTGAAAAACGGCCCGTTGCTGATGGCCAAATCGCACCAGCCTTTCGAATGGACAGACTGGTATCAGCACAGCGGCATCGACCTGAGCCACGTCCCCAGTGTCATGCTCCATGACTACAACATCGTCGTCGAGGCGGCGGTCGCCGGTCAGGGCATCGCCATGGGCCGTCAATGCCTGATCGAACGCCGGCTCAAGGAGGGCTCGCTGGTCCCTGCCTTTGACACGCCGCCGTTGCACGGCGAAATCGGTTATTGGCTGGTCACTCCCCAGCGCCCGCCCGAGGCAGACGTGCAGAGTTTCAGCCAATGGCTGGATGAAAAAACCCACGCATGAGCGATTTCGATACATCGGATTAGATCTATCCGTTTGTCGGTGATCCGTCGCTTCAACATGCTGACGCCCTCACTCAGGAGGACTCAACATGACAGATCTGCTCAGCAAGCGCGTTGAACAACTCGGGCTGCAACTTCCGCCTCCCAGCCAGCCCATCGCCAA
Source organism: Pseudomonas sp. 14P5.3.2 (assembly GCF_057799175.1). NCBI lineage: Bacteria > Pseudomonadati > Pseudomonadota > Gammaproteobacteria > Pseudomonadales > Pseudomonadaceae > Pseudomonas > Pseudomonas sp. 14P5.3.2. The sequence continues at coordinate 179,960 of NZ_JBYOKU010000009.1, forward strand.
TTACGTCAATCAGGTCGGTACGCAAAACCGCCTGTACATCTCCGGACAAATTCCGTTGATTGACGGCAAACCGGCCTTCATTGGGCGGCTGGGTGAAGCCATCAGCGAAGAGGAAGGGGTCAAGGCTGCCGAACTGGCAGCCTTGGGCCTGCTCGCACAACTGGGCGATGCCTTGGGCGATGATCTGTCCAGGCTGGGACGTATCCTGCGACTCGGCGTTTTTATCGCCACCACGCCCGACTTTCAACGCCAGGGCGCTGTGGCCAACGGTGCTTCGAATCTGCTGGTCAACGCGCTCGGTGAAAAGGGCAGGCATGTCCGTACCGCCGTGGGTGTGTGCAGCCTGCCGAGCGGTGTGGCGGTTGAAGTCGACGCGATTTTCGAGCTGCTCCCGTGAATGCCGAGGCCGTCGAATATCTGCGAGCGGCCACGCCCGGCTGCGCCCGGATCATTCACTTCAACCATGCGGGTGCCTCCCTTCCGAGCCAGGCAACCCTCGATGCAATCATCGAGCAGTTGCAACGCGAAGCGCTCGGCGGCCCGATGGAGGCTGCTGATACTCAACTGCAGCACAGAGCTCGCAGCGCCGCCGCGACACTGCTCAATGCTCCCCCGGACGACGTCGCTTTCGCCAGCAGCGGCTCTGCGGCATGGAGTCAGGCGTTCAATGCGCTGGGGCCGTGGCAACCCGGCGAGCGGATCCTCGTCGGACGTCACGAATGGGCCGGTAATCTGGCCTGCATGGCTGAAGCGGTAAAGGCCGGTGCGCGACTGCAGGTGATCCCCTGCGATACCGATGGCGCTGTCGATCCGCAAGCGCTCGCGCAGATGATCGATCGTCACGTGCGCCTGATCGCCCTGACCTGGCTGCCGGCCAATGGCGGCCTCATCAACCCGGCCGCGCGAATCGGTCAGGTCGCTCGACAACATGGAGTCCCATACTTCATCGACGCCGGTCAGGCGCTGGGGCAGTTGCCCTGCGACGTCCAGGCCTTGCAGTGCGATGTGCTCAAGGGGGCCGGGCGCAAGTTTCTGCGCGGGCCGCGGGGTACGGCGTTGATGTACATCCGGGGGGCGTTTCTGCAACGGCTGTTGCCACAGCAACGCGATGTGTTGTCGGCGCCTTGGGATGGCCGGCGCTTCACCCTGCGCGATGATGCGCGCCGTTTTGAAACCAGTGAAGTGTCGCTGGCCCTGCTGGCCGGGCTGGCCAATGCGCTGGAGGAACACAATCGGATCGGCGCAGGGGCGATTCGCCAACGCATCCAGCGCTTGAGCGATCACCTGCGTCAACGCCTGCCGAGCATTCCCGGCCTGACCCTGCACAACCTCGGCCCGGCGGATCGACAGTCCGGGCTGATCGCCTTCACGCTTGAAGGCTGGGATTGCGTCGAACTGAAGCAGGCGCTGGCTGCACGGCGAATCAACATCGGCGCCAACGGCGTGGCCTACACGCCCCTCGACATGCAGGCCCGCGGGCTCGAAAGCCTGGCGCGGGTGTCGGTGAGCTATCTGAATACGGAAGAGGAAATCGATGTGTTGCTGGCCAATCTGGGCGAGCTGGCGGCGACGCCTCAGATCTCGATATCGACCCACAAGCCCTGACGCGGCTGATCTTCCATCAGCGGCACCACCGGCACGGTGTTGTCAGCATTCAGCTCGGTGCCCGGCACGGCCAGATGCTCCTCCGGGTCTTCGTCGGCTTCGCGACGGCGACGATCACGCTCCTGCTGGCGACGCTGTTCTTCGCGCGCCAGCAGTCGATCCTCCTCCGGATCGCGCTTTTGCAGATCGATCGTGCTTTCGTTGGAGCTTTCCTGCACCGGCACCACCGGAGGAATGTCCGGCCGCTGGCGAATCGGATCCTGCTGGGAAGTGATCGGCACAGCGCTCAGGGGGAGCATCGGTGGCAGCATATATAGGGTCTCCTGTCAGCAAGCTATCGGCTGCGACAAAGGCGCCTTGAGCCATCCGTCGCAAATCTGTGACGCACTTGGCACCTGCAGGAGCTGCCGCAGGCTGCGTTCTATTAATCGGACACCACAAATCTCAAGTGTTTCCAAAGATCAAAGGATCGCCGCCTGCGGCAGCTCCTACCCAGTAATCTTTGGCCCTGAAGCCTGCATTCCGTTAAGATAGCCCGCTTTTTCAAGGTGGGAGTCAGGCAGCATGGCGCAGCAGTATCAACCGGGGCAACGCTGGATCAGTGACAGCGAAGCAGAGCTTGGTTTAGGCACCGTTCTGGCACAGGACGGCCGCTTGTTGACCGTGCTTTACCCGGCCACTGGCGAAACCCGCCAGTACGCGCTACGGAATGCGCCCCTCACCCGCGTGCGATTCTCGCCGGGTGACACCATTACTCACTTCGAAGGCTGGAAGATGACCGTGCGCGAAGTCGACGACGTCGACGGGCTGATGGTCTATCACGGTCTCAACGGGCAGAACGAAGCCGTTACCCTGCCGGAAACCCAGCTGTCGAACTTCATTCAGTTCCGTCTGGCCAGCGACCGTCTGTTCGCCGGGCAGATCGACCCGCTGTCGTGGTTCTCCCTGCGCTACAACACCCTGGAACACACCAGCCGCCAGTTGCAGTCCTCGCTCTGGGGCCTGGGCGGCGTGCGTGCGCAGCCAATCGCGCACCAGCTGCACATCGCCCGTGAAGTCGCCGACCGTATTGCGCCGCGGGTTCTGCTGGCGGACGAAGTGGGTCTGGGGAAAACCATCGAAGCCGGTCTGGTGATCCATCGCCAACTGCTCTCGGGCCGCGCCAATCGCGTGCTGATCCTGGTTCCGGAAAACCTGCAGCACCAGTGGCTGGTGGAAATGCGCCGCCGTTTCAACCTGCAGGTCGCGCTGTTCGACGAAGAACGCTTCATCGAAAGCGATGCCACCAACCCGTTCGAAGACACCCAGCTGGCATTGGTTGCCCTGGAGTGGCTGGTCGAAGACGAGAAGGCGCAGGACGCCTTGTTCGCCGCCGGCTGGGATCTGATGGTGGTCGACGAAGCCCACCACCTGGTGTGGCACGAAGACAAGGCCAGCCCTGAGTATTCGCTGGTCGAACAACTGGCTGAAGTGATTCCCGGCGTGCTGCTGCTCACCGCGACCCCGGAACAGCTCGGTCAGGACAGTCACTTCGCCCGTCTGCGCCTGCTCGACCCGAACCGTTTCCATGACCTGGCCGCGTTCCGCGCCGAGAGCGAGAACTATCGCCCGGTGGCCGAAGCCGTTCAGGAACTGCTCGACAAAGGGCGCCTGTCGCCTGCAGCACACAAGACCATCCACGGTTTCCTCGGCAACGAAGGCGAAGCCCTGCTGACTGCGGTCAACGATGGCGACAGCGAAGCCAGCGCGCGTCTGGTGCGTGAACTGCTCGACCGCCACGGCACCGGCCGCGTGCTGTTCCGTAACACCCGCGCCGCCGTGCAGGGTTTCCCCGAGCGCAAACTGCACCCGTACCCGCTGCCATGCCCGGACGAATACCTCGAACTGCCGCTGGGCGATCACGCCGAGCTGTACCCGGAAGTCAGCTTCCAGGCCCAGCCTGACGCCAGCGAAGAAGAGCGCTGGTGGAAATTCGACCCGCGCGTCGAGTGGCTGATCGATCAGCTGAAAATGCTCAAGCGCACCAAAGTGCTGGTGATCTGCGCCCACGCCGAAACCGCGATGGACCTGGAAGACGCGCTGCGCGTGCGTTCCGGCATCCCGGCCACGGTGTTCCATGAAGGCATGAACATCCTCGAGCGTGACCGCGCCGCCGCCTACTTCGCCGACGAAGAGTTTGGCGCACAGGTGCTGATCTGCTCGGAAATCGGCAGTGAAGGTCGCAACTTCCAGTTCGCGCACCACCTGGTGCTGTTCGATCTGCCGTCGCACCCGGACCTGCTCGAGCAGCGTATCGGTCGTCTCGACCGGATCGGTCAGAAGCACATCATCGAACTGCACGTGCCGTACCTGGAAACCAGTCCGCAAGAGCGCCTGTTCCAGTGGTACCACGAAGCGCTGAACGCGTTCCTCAACACCTGCCCGACCGGCAACGCCTTGCAGCATCAGTTCGGCCCGCGCCTGCTGCCGCTGCTTGAAGAAGCCGATGACGGCGAGTGGCAAGCCCTGATCGACGAAGCCCGCGCCGAGCGCGAGCGTCTGGAACAAGAGCTGCACACCGGTCGCGACCGTCTGCTGGAGCTCAACTCCGGCGGCGCTGGCGAAGGTGACGCGCTGGTCGAGGCGATCCTTGAGCAGGACGACCAGTTCGCCCTGCCGATCTACATGGAAACCCTGTTCGACGCGTTCGGTATCGACAGCGAAGACCACTCGGAAAACGCCCTGATCCTCAAACCGAGCGAGAAGATGCTCGACGCCAGCTTCCCGCTGGGCGACGACGAAGGCGTGACCATCACCTACGACCGCAACCAGGCGCTGTCGCGCGAAGACATGCAGTTCATCACCTGGGAACACCCGATGGTGCAGGGCGGCATGGATCTGGTGCTGTCCGGTTCGATGGGCAACACCGCCGTCGCGCTGATCAAGAACAAGGCGCTGAAACCGGGCACCGTACTGCTGGAACTGCTCTACGTCAGCGAAGTGGTTGCACCGCGCTCGCTGCAACTGGGCCGCTACCTGCCGCCGGCTGCCCTGCGCTGCCTGCTCGACGCCAACGGCAACGATCTGTCGCCGCGGGTCTCGTTCGAAACCCTCAACGATCAACTGGAAAGCGTGCCACGTGCCAGCGCCAACAAGTTCATCCAGGCCCAGCGCGATCAGCTGACGCCACGGATCAACGCCGGTGAAGACAAGATTGCCCCGCGTCACGCCGAGCGCGTGGCCGAGGCCCGTCGTCGTCTGGCGGCCGATACCGAAGAAGAACTGGCGCGCCTGACCGCGTTGCAAGCGGTCAACCCGACCGTGCGCGACAGCGAACTGGATGCGTTGCGCAAGCAGCGTGAACTGGGTCTGGCGATGCTGGATAAAGCGGCGCTGCGTCTGGAAGCGATCCGGGTGTTGGTGGCGGGTTAAACCGCCCTGCTCTAGCGCTGAAAACAAGAAGGCCCGCAGTGATGCGGGCCTTTTTGTTTGCTTGGTATTTATCAGCTGATGCTGATGGCCCTTTCGCGAGCAGGCTCGCTCCCACAGGGATTGTGTTCACGCTGGAGATCCAATGTGGGAGCGGGCTTGCTCGCGAAGGCGATCATGCAGTCGCCACCGCACCATCAGGTTCACTCACCGCCACCAACCCCTCCTTCATCCGCTGCGCATCCCGCACAAAACACCGCGCCGCCAGAAACAGAAACACCATGGTGAAAAACAGCGCCACCGGAATCAGATACATCGCGTCATGCAGCCCGACAGCCTTGAACGCTTCGGTCATCTGCTCAGCCCCCGCCGAAATCATCGCCGACTGGGCGAAGTGATCCGACAAACCACCAACCACCACCGGCCCCAGACCACCGCCCAGCAAATACAACCCGGCGAAGAACAACGCCATGGCCGTGGCCCGCAGGCGCGGCTCGACCACGTCCTGAATCGCCGTGTACACGCAGGTATAGAAGTTGTAGGCAAACAGCCAGCCGACGCTGAACAGCGCGACAAACACCCCGATCTCGACACGCCCGACATACAGTGCCCACACCGTGCACACCGTTGAGACGATCAGGCTGAACCCGGCAAACAGTAGGCGTCCGTTGGCAACACGCTGATGAATCTTGTCGGCGATCCAGCCGCCCAGGGTCAGGCCGATCAACCCGGTGATGCCGACAATCACCCCGGTCGCCACCGCCGCATCGTGCAGAGGCATCAGGAAATAGCGCTGCAGCATCGGCACCATGAACGAGTTGCAGGCATAGGTGGCGAAATTGAAACACAACCCGGCCAGCACCAGCCAGAGGAACGTCGGCACCGCGAGCACCCGGCGAATCGGTTTGTCGACTCTCTCCTGGGACACCTGCACGGTTTCTGCCGCACCGCGTTTGGGTTCCTTGATGAAGAACATGAACACCGCGAGGATCAGCCCCGGCACCGCCGCGATAAAGAACGGCGCGCGCCAGCTGTCGAACGCCTTGACCATCGCGCCGATGGTGAAGAACGCCAGCAGCAGGCCCAGCGGCAGGCCCAGCATGAAAATGCCCATGGCCCGCGCCCGACGGTGCGCCGGGAACAGGTCGCCGATCAACGAATTGGCGGCCGGCGCGTAACTGGCCTCGCCAATGCCGATGCCCATGCGCACCAGCAGAAAACTCCAGAAACTGCCGACCAGACCATTGACTGCGGTCAACGCGCTCCAGGTCGCCAGGCCCCAGCCCATCAGTTTGCTGCGCGAACCGGTATCGGCCATGCGCCCCAACGGCAGGCCGGCGATCGCATAAACCAGGGTGAACGCGGTGCCGACGATCCCCAGTTGAAAGTCGCTGAGGTGCCATTCCATGCGGATCGGCTCGATGATGATCGCCGGAATAGTGCGGTCGAAGAAATTGAACAGGTTGGCAAGGAATAACAGGAACAGAATGCGCCAGGCATTCGCCGCTTGGGTCGAGTTCTGCATGGGTCCGTCTCTTTATTGTTATAGGGCTTCACTGCCGACGCATCCGAGCCCGGAACCTGCAATCTAGACAGGCGGGCCGGGGCTGTCTGTGATCATTCGTCAAGGTGATAACGAGGCATGGCACTGTAAAGAAACGTAAGCCCTTGATAAGTCAGCAATCCCCCATAAACCGGGGGTTTTGCGGCAAAATCCGGCTACAAAAAAATACTTTCGCGCCCCCCTTCCCAAGTCCATGGCGAAGCCTAGAATAGCCGCCGGATCCGTCCGGATTCGCCGATCAACCCCTTTGATGCCCTCCCCATGTCCGAAGTCAGTCCGTGTCTGAATTGCGGTGCCTGCTGTTCCCATTTTCGCGTGTCTTTTTTCTGGGGTGAATGCGCCTCCTCCGGCGGCACAGTGCCCGATGAACTGGTCACGCAGATCAGCCCCAGTCGGGTGGCGATGAACGGCACCGACTGCAAATCGCCGCGCTGTACGGCGCTGGTCGGTGAGGTGGGCAGCCAAGTGCAGTGCTCGATTTACGAACAGCGTTCCAGCCCCTGCCGCGAATTCGAGTCGTCCTGGGAAAACGGCGAACAGAATGTCGATTGCGACAAGGCGCGCGCCCGCTTCGGCTTGCCGCCTCTCGAACCGGAATGGAATCAGATCCCTTACGAGCAAAGCGCCTGAGATTTAGCGCCAATCGCTATAAAGCTCATGCCGAAATCGTTGGCGCCAATGTGCCACTATCGCTTGCATGGCAAAAACCGCCTCTATACTCCAGTCATTCGCCTGCGTTGAAGACGCAGTAGGGACGACTTCAGAGACGGGGCATGCTATGGAGTGGCTTGGTTTGCAGTTTGTTACCGAGCTGCCGGAGAGCGGGCAGGTCATTCTCGATTGCACACACAACCCCTTGCTGGTGCTGGTGGCCTATCTGGTCGCCTGCGCCGCGAGTTTTGCCACCCTCGACATGGCCGAGCGGGTCGGTCACGCCGAAGACCCAGGCTCGCAACGGGTGTGGCGCTGGATCGGCGCCTCGTGCCTGGCCGGCGGCATCTGGGCCATGCACTTCATCGCCATGCTGGCGTTCCAGGCGCCGATCGAAGTCCACTACGATCTGGCGATCACTCTGTTTTCCCTGCTGATCGCCCTGCTCGCCTCGTGGCTGGCGATGCACACCTTGAGTGATCCACAGCCGAGCCTCGTGCACTACCTGAAAACCGCCATCGTCATCGGTCTGGGCATCGCCGGCATGCATTACGTCGGCATGGCGGCGATGCATTCGGTGGCCACCGCCTACTACCAGCCCCTGTTGTTCTGCCTGTCGATCGTGATTGCCATCGGCGCCAGCTTCGCCGCGTTGTGGGTCGCCGGTTATCTGCGTGAAGGCACTGGGCGTTTTCATCAATTACTCAAATACACCGCTGCGGTGATTCTCGGCGCCGGCATCATCAGCATGCACTTCACTGGCATGGCCGCGCTGCACCTGGTGTTGCCCGAAGGTACAGCACCGACGATGGCCGCCGACCCCAGCCATCTGCAACTGGGACTGACGGTCGCGCTGATCATCCTGCTGATTCTCGGCAGCGCGATCAGTGCGGCCCTGGCCGACAAGAAACTGCAGAACAAGGAGCACGACCTGCGCCGGGTCAACGCCCTGCTCGGGCAGCTCGATCAGGCGCGGATGTCACTGCAGCAAGTGGCCAACTACGACGCCCTGACCAACCTGATCAATCGCCGTGGATTCAACCAGATCTTCGCCGAGAAACTCAGCCAGAAAACCAGCGAAGGCGGCATGCTCGCGGTGATGTTTCTCGACATCGACCACTTCAAGCGGATCAACGACAGCCTCGGCCATGACGCCGGTGACGCCCTGCTCAAAGTCATCGCCAATCACATCAAAGGTTCGGTGCGCAGCCATGAGGATGTGGTCGCGCGCTTCGGCGGCGACGAGTTCTGCATCCTGATCGGCCTGCACGACCGCGAAGAAGCGCGCGGCATGGCGCAGCGGATCATGCAGAAAATGAAGGAGCCGATCGAACTGGCGGGACGGCGCATGGTGATGACCACCAGCATCGGTATCAGCCTGTTCCCCGACGACGGCACCACCTGCGAAGAACTGCTCAAGCATGCGGATCTGGCGCTGTATCAATCCAAGGGTGCCGGGCGAAACGGCCTGCATTTTTTCAGTTCCAACATGAAGACCCGCGCCAGTCTTGAACTGCAACTGGAAGAAGAGCTGCGCCACGCCCTGCGCGAAGAAAACGGGCTGATGCTCTACTACCAGCCGATTTTCGAACTGAAAACCGGGCGGGTGACCAAGCTCGAAGCGCTGATTCGCTGGCAGCACCCGGTGCATGGCCTGCTGGCACCGGATCGTTTCATCGCGATTGCCGAAACCAACGGCCTGATCGCCGAGCTGGATAACTGGGTGCTGCGCCGGGCCTGCACCGACCTTGGCGAGCTGACGCGCCACGGCTGCGACGAACTGAAAATCGCCTGGAACTGCTCGCCACTCAATCTTGCCCGGGAAGAACTCGCCGATGAAATCGAAAGTGCGCTGCGCACCGCAGGCGTCGCGCCGGAACGACTGGAACTGGAGGTCACCGAAAACGCCTTGATGGGTAACATCGCCAACACCCTGGTGCTGTTGCGGCAGATTCGCGCCCTCGGGGTGTCGCTGTCGATCGACGACTTCGGCACCGGTTATTCATCGCTGGCCTATCTCAAGCGCCTGCCGCTCAACACGCTGAAGATCGACCGTTCGTTCATCCTCGACATCCCCAAGGCGACCGCCGACATGGAGATCGTCCAGGCGATCATCGTCATGGCCCACACCCTGCATTTGCAGGTGGTGACCGAAGGCGTGGAAAGCCTGGAGCAGTACGAGTTTCTTGAGCGCTCAGGCTGCGATTTCATTCAGGGCTACCTGCTCAGTCGCCCGGTGCCGCTGAACGAACTACGTCCGGTACTTGAGGAAATCAATCAGCGCAAACACGCCCACGCGGTCAATCCGCTGAGTCTGGCGCGCGGTACATTTGTACCAGTGTCGCTGGATCCTTCTGCAAAAAGCCCTGCGCCCCATGCAGGCGCATCAGTTGTGCGGCCAATCCGCTGATCGGCGTGGCCGAGCCTTGTTCGCGGGAGAATTTCACCGCGGTGTCGAGATCCTTGAGCAACGTGCGCACGTGCCATTTCACCGGTTCGAAACGGCTCTCGGCCATTTGCGGGGCAAGGATCTGCAATGGTTTGGAATCGGCAAAACCACCAGCCAGCGCTTCGGCGATCAGGCGCGCATCGACCCCGGCCTGCTCGGCCAGCGCCACCACTTCGGCAATCACCAGCGCGTTGCAGGCGACGATCATCTGATTGCAGGCCTTGGTCACTTGCCCGGCGCCGATGCCGCCCATGTGCGTGACGCGCTGACCGAGGCTGAGCAGTACCGGGCGCACCCGCTCCAGATCCGCCGCCGCACCGCCGACCATGATCGCCAGACTGCCGGCCTCGGCGCCGACCACGCCGCCGGACACCGGTGAGTCGAGCCAGGCCATCCCGGTTTGGTCTGCCAACTCGGTGGCCATCTCGCGGGTAGCGGTCGGTTCGAGGCTGGAAAAGTCCACCAGCAACTGGCCGTTTTTCGCACCTTCAGCGACACCGGCGGGGCCAAACACCACCTCGCGCACCACCGCCGTATCAGCCAGACAGAGCATCACCACGTCGGCGTGTTCGCACAGTTCTGCGGGGCTCGCCACCTGCCGGGCGCCGGCCTCGACCAGTGGCGCGCACTTGGCCGGGTTGCGGTTCCACACGGTCAGCGGATAACCCGCGGCCAGCAGACGACGGCACATCGGCAAGCCCATCAGGCCGATTCCGGCAAAACCCAACGAAGGTAGCGTTGACATCATTTCGCCTCTTTTCGATTAAAGATCACTGAATAATGGCCGATTCATGAACGATCAGGAAAGGATTCCCCCGCGCGACGATCAGGCCAAGCCCCTGACGCCCGGGCCAAATACGCGCAGTCAAAGACGCGAGATCCTCTTTCCGTGAGGCTCGATGACATCGGTCGCCGAGCCAACCCTGTCCAGGTATATGGCGCACAATGACTTCTAAAAACAATCCGGCCACCGCGGTATCCGATCTGACCCTGAGCCCTGCGGCAAACAGCCCGGCTCCGATGAAGCCATTGCCTCCTTCGCGCCCGCTGGGCACTCACCAATACCTGTACTACACCGAAACCAACACCGACCGCATCCTCGACAACCTCGACGGTCTGCGTGACCTGGTGTTCCCGCGCCCGCCGCACCTGGAAGGCGACAACGAACAGCACAACGACCAGGAATTCCCCTCGGTGTGCCTGATCGGCCTCGGTCGCTGCGGCTCGAACATCGCCCTCGACGTCGCGGAGCTGGTGTACAACGCGCGCAAGTTCTACCTCAACGAATTCAACAACGAAGACCGTGCGGCGGATCGGCGTCTGGCCGACAAGGGCTACAGCCCGGCGCAGTGGATCAAGCACAACCTGCGGATCGGCCCGAACAAGTCGAGCAAACCGGTGTTCCTCGTCGAACCGCTGGTGATGCTCGGTGACCTCGACAAGGACATCGCCGGGCGCATCCGTTTCTCGCGCAAGGGCGAGAAAAGCGGCTTCCTGCGCGACTACAGCAAAATGAAGATCATGGACTTGTCCGAAGTCCACGCCGGTGGCGCCGGTAACGCGCCGATCCTCGGCCAGTATCTGGCGAAGATCATCCTCAACAAGGACACCCAGCGATTCTCCAGCCCTGACTGGAAAATGATCCACTCGTACCTGATCGACAGCTGCGGCATCAAGGCTAACCAGTCGCGCCTGTACTTCTCGATCTTCAGTGCCGGCGGCGGTACCGGTTCGGGCATGGCCTCGGAGTTCGGCCTGGCCCAGCAGCACTCGTACATGAACAAGACGTTCGACACCAAGCCGATGGATGAGCACGACGGCAAGAGCGGGCATTCGTTCGTGTTCGAGCCGATCTTCACCAGCGGCATCTGCGTGCTGCCGAACATTTCCGACCACCGCAGTGAAATGTCCGAGGCGCTGCACATCAACGCCGGCCGCCTGCTGTGCAAATACCTGTCGGAAGAATGGGATTTCTCCTACAACTTCGCCAATGAAGACAGCAGCGAAGCCAGCGTCATGGGCCGTATCCGCCCATGGAACGCGATGATGCTGATCTCCAACGACATCATGCGTTACGCCGAAGAGAGCGATGACGGCAACATCCAGAACATTGATGTCAATGCGATGGAGAAGCATGCCAACCAGTACATCTCGCAGCAGATCTTCAACATTCTGACGGCGCAGGCGGTCACCACCGACTACGACCAGAACTACTTCCGTCGCGCCGGCATCGACATTGGCGAAACCATTCGCCTGGACGCCAACGACCTGTTCATGAGTCTGGCCGGCCCGGTGGCGATTGCCTACGCCGAATCGGTGGTGCCGGAAACCCCGCCGCCGAGCAGCGACAAGTTCAAGGTGTTCGACAAAGAGCCGCAGCGTCTGAACATCGATGACCTGTTCTTCCGCTCGATCGACCTGCCGCACTTCAACAAGGTCACCCAAGCCATCGAAGGCATCAGCCTGCTGCCGATCGAATCCAAGCGCTATCGCGCCTCGCTGGAGCAGTACAAGAATTCCGGCTACGACGCCGCGGCGCTGCACGACCTGCACTTCTTCAAGAACTGCTCGTCGGTGGTGTCGATCGTCTCGCTGCCGAAGGACTACAAGCTGTCGTACATGGACCTGAACCGGTTGAAGACCCACCTCAACAGCCTGTTCCCCAACACCACGCTCAAGCGCTATGCGCTGGTGATCGGTGCCTCGGCCAACCTGTCGCTGACCACCCTGATCGCCAAGAGCCCGTGCCTGTCGGACGACTTCCTGACCCTGATCGTGGCGTTCATCAAGCGCTGCTTCGCCAAGACCCCGTACCGTTTCGACGAGACTCTGGACAACTCGATCCTCGACTTCATCATCAATGAAGACTTCGACGAAGACCGCATCGACGATCTGCTTAACGAGTTCGAAAACCCGGCGAAGATCCTCGACACCAACTGGTACGCGATCAAGCCGATGTACGAGAAGAAGTACCGCGAGCTGATCAACGACAAGGACAAGTTCGTCTCGATCAACGACATTCGCCTGTCGCGTGATTGCGTGAAGAAAGCGATCAAGTACCTGCGCGAGATCTACCGTCACCGGATCGGCAAGACCAAGGTTATTTCCCTGAATAACCATACCGGGAAGACTTACTCGGTCTGATCCAAGATCGAGTCGCCCCAATTCGCGAGCAAGCTCGCTCCCACATTTGAAATGCGTTCCCCTGTGGGAGCGAGCTTGCTCGCGAAGGGGTCGGCACATTCACTGCAGATTGCAGCCCTTCCAACATCCAGAAACAATTAAGCAGCCCTCAGGCTGCTCAATAAACTGTTCCCGTTACGTTTACGTCACCGTGAGGCCACCCACGCTTGTGGCATTTCTCTACGGCAACGTGCCATCACGCTACTCGGCTACACACTTTCCTTTGCATGAGGAGCGCACCATCAAGGTGCGAGCGCTCAAACCTGCGCCCTTTCCTGGACCAGAATCCACGGCCGTACCACCACCGCCCACATCTTGGGATCACGCTCGAAAATATCCAGCGCCCGCGTTTCAGACAGCTTGGCGAGTTTGTCTTCGGCCAGCCAGGTGGCGACTTTCTCGCCATCGTCCGATGCCACGGCCTCGGCGGCGGCGATCAAATCCAGGGCCGGGTCGACCCACAATAGGGCACCCTTGGCGAAGAACGGCTCCAGCTCTTTCCAGGTAATAGATGCGGTTTCACCAAGCAGCTTGGCATAGAGGGTGCTAGGTTCTTGATTCATGGGACTGTCCGGAAAAGAAATCGACGCGAATGATAACGTCGGTGGTCCGGCAGAAAAACCCGGTTGCAAATGGCTTCACCGAACGAAAAGAGCAGGAACGCCAAGGAATGCTGCTGTTTGGGGCATAAGCCCCAGGAAAGCCCCGCCGCAATTCTGTCTTTTTCATTCAAAAATGCGACACCCACAAGTTTTGCCCCCCGGCGCCAGCTTCCCAGGCCAACAACCGGCGCTCTACACTGTACCGGTACAGTTGCCGGGGGCATTTCCGGAGGGTATCGCAAAGATATCTGACCCGGTTCTGCTGCTACGGCGCCAGAACTCAAAAAAATTACAACAGTAAGAGTGGAGCACTATGACTAAGGCTACTAAGCAGATTTCCAAACTGTTTGCCGCTATGGTTCTGGCCGGGGTTGCCAGCCATTCGTTCGCCGCTGACACCATCAAGATCGGTATCGCCGGCCCTAAGACCGGTCCTGTAGCCCAATACGGCGACATGCAGTTCAGTGGCGCCCGTATGGCCATCGAGCAGATCAACGCCAAGGGCGGCGTCGACGGCAAGAAACTCGAAGCCGTTGAATACGACGATGCCTGCGATCCGAAACAAGCCGTAGCGGTCGCGAACAAGGTCGTCAACGACGGCGTCAAGTTCGTGGTCGGTCACCTGTGCTCCAGCTCCACTCAGCCTGCTTCGGACATCTACGAAGACGAAGGCATCGTGATGATCACCCCGGCTGCCACCAGCCCGGACATCACTGCCCGTGGTTACAAAATGATCTTCCGCACCATCGGTCTGGACAGCGCCCAGGGCCCTGCCGCCGGTAACTACATTGCCAAGTACGTCAAACCGAAAGTCGTCGCTGTACTGCACGACAAGCAGCAATACGGTGAAGGCATCGCCACCGCGGTTAAACAGACGCTGGAAAAAGACGGCGTGAAAGTCGCGGTATTCGAAGGCATCAACGCCGGCGACAAGGACTTCTCCTCGATCATCGCCAAACTCAAGCAAGCCAACGTCGACTTCGTCTACTACGGCGGCTACCACCCGGAACTGGGTCTGATCCTGCGTCAGTCCGAGGAAAAAGGCCTGAAAGCCAAGTTCATGGGTCCGGAAGGCGTGGGTAACGACTCCATTTCGCAGATCGCCAAAGACGCCTCCGAAGGCCTGCTGGTGACCCTGCCGAAATCCTTCGACCAGGACCCGGCCAACGTTGCCCTGGCTGATGCCTTCAAGGCGAAGAAAGAAGATCCGAGCGGCCCGTTCGTGTTCCCTTCCTACTCGGCGGTTGAAGTGATTGCCGGCGGTATCACCGCAGCCAAATCCGAAGACCCGGCCAAAGTGGCCGCAGCCATTCACGCAGGCTCCTTCAAGACCCCTACCGGCGACCTGAGCTTCGACGCCAAGGGCGACCTGAAGGACTTCAAATTTGTGGTTTACGAGTGGCACTTCGGCAAACCGAAAACTGAAGTTTCGCCTCAGTAAGGCGCGCCCTGACTGACTGCCAATAAAGCCCACGGCGTGCCGTGGGCTTTGTTTTACGAATGTATGGGCCGCGCTGGCGTGATCCGCCAGTCTCCCCACCTGAAAATCTCAAAACCGTCATCAGCGGTTCGCTGGCAAAACCCGGATTCGAAGTGGATAAAGATCCACGGGGCCGGGCGGGAAAATGACTCCACCAGTGAAATGCGTATCAGGTTTTTAGGAGCGCTGTAATGCCTGACATCTATCACTTCTTCCAACAGCTGGTTAATGGCCTGACCATTGGCAGCACGTATGCCCTGATTGCCATCGGCTATACGATGGTTTACGGCATCATTGGAATGATCAACTTCGCCCACGGCGAGGTGTACATGATCGGCTCCTACGTGGCGTTCATCGCCATTGCCGGGCTGGCCATGATGGGAATCGACAACGTCCCGCTGTTGATGACCGCCGCGTTCATCGCGAGCATCGTCGTCACCAGTTCCTACGGTTACAGCATCGAACGGATCGCCTACCGCCCCCTGCGCGGCAGCAACCGTCTGATCCCGCTGATTTCCGCGATCGGTATGTCGATCTTCCTGCAGAACACGGTTCTGCTCGCGCAAGACTCCAAGGACAAATCCATCCCCAACCTGATCCCCGGCAACATCTCCATCGGGCCAGGTGGCGCACATGAAGTGCTGATTTCCTACATGCAAATCGTGGTGTTCGTGGTGACCCTGGTCGCCATGCTCGGCCTCACGCTGTTCATCTCCCGCTCTCGCCTGGGTCGCGCCTGCCGTGCCTGCGCCGAAGACATCAAGATGGCCAACCTGCTGGGCATCAACACCAACAACATCATCGCCCTGACCTTCGTCATCGGTGCTGCGCTGGCAGCCGTCGCTGCTGTGCTGCTGAGCATGCAGTATGGCGTGATCAACCCGAACGCCGGTTTCCTCGTCGGCCTCAAGGCCTTCACCGCTGCGGTACTCGGCGGGATCGGTAGCATCCCCGGCGCGATGCTCGGCGGGCTGGTGCTCGGGGTGGCGGAAGCCTTTGGCGCCGATATCTTCGGCGACCAGTACAAGGACGTCGTGGCTTTCGGCTTGTTGGTTCTGGTGCTGTTGTTCCGTCCGACCGGCATTCTGGGCCGTCCGGAGGTTGAGAAAGTATGACTAGGAATCTTAAACAGGCACTGTTCAGTGCCTTGCTGGTGTGGGCCGTGGCCTACCCGGTACTCGGTCTGAAACTGACCATCGTCGGCATCAACCTCGAAGTGCATGGCACCAGCCCGGCCATTCTGGCGACCATCGCCGTGTGCTCGGTGCTGATGTTCCTGCGGGTGCTGTTCAACCAGCAGATCAGCAAGACGTGGAAATCCTCGCCGGGCCTGCCGTTGATCCCGGCCAAGGCCAGCAACTTCCTGACCCTGCCGACCACCCAACGCTACATCATCATTGCGCTGATCCTCGGTGCACTGGTGTGGCCGTTCTTCGGCTCCCGTGGCGCGGTGGACATTGCGACGCTGATCCTGATCTACGTGATGCTCGGCCTCGGTCTGAACATCGTCGTCGGTCTGGCCGGTCTGCTCGACCTCGGTTACGTCGGTTTCTACGCCGTCGGCGCCTACAGCTACGCGCTGCTGTCGCACTACTACGGCCTGAGCTTCTGGATCTGCCTGCCGATTGCCGGTCTGATGGCGGCGACGTTCGGCTTCCTGCTGGGCTTCCCGGTGCTGCGTCTGCGCGGTGACTATCTGGCGATCGTGACCCTCGGTTTCGGCGAAATCATCCGGCTGTTCCTGCGTAACCTGACCGATATCACTGGCGGTCCGAACGGCATCAGCAACATCGAGAAACCGACGTTCTTCGGTCTGACCTTCGAACGTAAAGCGGCGGAAGGCATGCAAACCTTCCACGAATATTTCGGCCTCGAATACAACTCGATCAACAAGGTGATCTTCCTCTACCTGGTGGCCCTGGTGCTGGCACTGGCGGCGCTGTTCATCATCAACCGTTTGCTGCGCATGCCGATCGGCCGCGCGTGGGAAGCGCTGCGTGAAGACGAAATCGCCTGCCGTGCCTTGGGCCTGAATCCGACGATCATCAAGCTGTCGGCGTTCACCCTGGGGGCAAGCTTCGCCGGTTTCGCCGGGAGCTTCTTCGCTGCCCGTCAGGGTCTGGTCACACCGGAGTCGTTCACCTTCATCGAGTCGGCGATCATCCTCGCCATCGTCGTGCTGGGCGGTATGGGCTCGCAACTGGGCGTGATTCTCGCGGCCGTGGTGATGATCCTGTTGCCGGAAATGATGCGTGAGTTCAGCGAATACCGGATGTTGATGTTCGGTGCGCTGATGGTGTTGATGATGATCTGGCGTCCACAAGGTCTGCTGCCGATGCAACGCCCACACATGGAGTTGCGAAAATGAGCCGCGAGATTCTTAAAGTCGAAAACCTGAGCATGCGCTTCGGCGGCCTGCTGGCGGTCAATGGCGTGGCCCTGACCGTCAAGGAAAAACAAGTGGTGGCGCTGATCGGGCCGAACGGCGCGGGCAAGACCACCGTGTTCAACTGCCTGACCGGTTTCTACCAGCCATCGGGCGGCAGCATCCTGCTGGACGGCGAGCCGATCCAGGGTCTGCCGGGGCACAAGATCGCCCTCAAAGGCGTGGTGCGTACCTTCCAGAACGTGCGTTTGTTCAAGGACATGACGGCGGTCGAGAACCTGTTGATCGCCCAGCACCGTCACCTGAACACCAACTTCCTGGCTGGCCTGTTCAAGACCCCGGCGTTCCGCAAGAGCGAACGCGAGGCCATGGAATATGCCGAGTACTGGCTGGAAAAGGTCAACCTGAAAGAGTTCGCCAACCGTACCGCCGGCACCCTGGCCTACGGTCAGCAACGGCGTCTGGAAATCGCCCGCTGCATGATGACCCGCCCACGGATCCTCATGCTCGACGAACCGGCCGCCGGCCTGAACCCGAAGGAAACCGAAGACCTCAAGGCGCTGATCAGCGTGCTGCGTGAAGAGCACAACGTGACCGTGCTGTTGATCGAACACGACATGAAACTGGTCATGAGCATTTCCGACCACATCGTCGTGATCAACCAGGGCACGCCTCTGGCCGACGGCACGCCGGATCAGATCCGCGACAATCCTGAAGTGATCAAAGCCTACCTGGGGGAAGCGTAAATGCTGCAGTTCGAAAACGTTTCCACCTTCTACGGCAAGATCCAGGCCCTGCACAGCGTCAACGTCGAAGTCCGTCAGGGCGAGATCGTGACCCTGATCGGCGCCAACGGTGCCGGCAAGTCCACGCTGCTGATGACGCTTTGCGGTTCGCCGCAGGCGCACAGCGGCAGCATCCGCTACATGGGTGAGGAACTGGTCGGCCAGGACTCGTCGCAGATCATGCGCAAGAGCATCGCCGTAGTGCCGGAAGGTCGTCGGGTGTTCGCCCGTCTGACCGTCGAAGAGAACCTGTCGATGGGCGGTTTCTTCACCGACAAGGGCGACTATCAGGAGCAGATGGACAAGGTCCTCGGCCTGTTCCCGCGCCTGAAAGAACGCTTCAACCAGCGCGGCGGCACCATGTCCGGTGGCGAACAGCAGATGCTTGCCATCGGCCGTGCGCTGATGAGCAAGCCGAAACTGTTGCTGCTCGACGAGCCGTCGCTGGGCCTGGCACCGATCATCATCCAGCAGATCTTCGACATCATCGAACAGCTGCGCAAGGACGGTGTAACGGTGTTCCTGGTCGAACAGAACGCCAACCAGGCGCTGAAAATCGCCGACCGTGCGTACGTTCTGGAGAACGGCCGCGTGGTGATGCAAGGCACCGGTGAAGCGCTGCTGACCGACCCGAAAGTGCGCGAGGCGTACCTCGGCGGTTGATGCATTTCACTGAACAGAAAAACGGCCTTCGGGCCGTTTTTTTGTGCCTGGCAGATAGTTTGAATCCAACACAGATCCCCTGTGGGAGCGGGCTTGCTCGCGAAAGCGATTTTACATTCAGCCTATGTGCTGACTGATCCACCGCATTCGCGAGCAAGCCCGCTCCCACACAATCAAAAGCCGTCAGTACGGATTGCAGTGCTGCGCCACCGCTGTCGCCTGATCGACATAAGGCCGTGCCGGCTCAAGGTTCCACTCAGGCTTGTTCCTCACAGGCTTGCCCTCGTAGGTAGCTGCCAGATGGCAAACCATCTGCCGCCGCAATGACCCGCCATTGACGCTGTATTCGCGCCACTGCGGATCGTCCTTGTGCTTGTTGTACAGCTCGGCAAACATCCGGTCGGTCTGGTCGTCCTTGATCGCCCGACCACACGCGGTCGGTACTACCGAGAGCGACCAGGTGTTCGGCCCCAGTTTCGGGTCGGGACGTTGTACCCAGGTGCTGGACTCGATGTACTTGTCGCAGAATTTTGGCGCGGTCGGCGTCGAGGTCTGGATGCACGAGAATGTGGCCTTGGCGACCGGGGTTTTCGGGAAGTCGATCTTGATGATGTTGCGATCCTTGCCGGTCTTGGCCTTGTAATCCTTTTGATTGGCCAAGGCATCATTCAAGCCGCGCTGATCGCTGTAGAAAAACGCCAGAATCGGCAGTTCATCGGTTTTCGGGTTGCCCAGGCGCAGCTCGGTCTGGGTCTGAAACTCGCGGCTGTTGATGACCTTGCGCGCGCCCATGAAATTGCGAAAGGCGTCGACCCGCTCCTTGCTGCTCATCGGGTTGCGCATGTTGAAGCCGCACTGCAACTGGTCCTGCTGGCGGTTGTTGTTGAATTGGGTGAAGTGCGCCACCCAGGCACTCGGACTCGTGATAGGTGGCTTCATGGCCTGGCAGACTGCCTCGGTCGGGGCGGTGTTCTTGTTGTCGCCACAGCCACGGTCGTTGCGAAAGTCGGTCCAGGCATCGTTGGGAAACGCGCAGTAGACGTGCACTGGCGTCTCGGGGTCTTTCACTAGATCCCGGGGCGTAATCAGGTAGCCGTTCTGCGTGCTCATGCCCGGGTCTTCATAACTGATGCCGTCGGCCCGCATGAACGAGGCAGCAAACGTACCCAGCTCCACGGCTTTCGGGCTGGGATTCCACACGTCCCACTTTTGCCCTTTGGCCGGATCGGCGCGGTGCGTGCCGCGAACCAGCAGCCCTGAGCAGTCCGACGCGGGATCCTGCCCGCAACTGTCGACGGTGTTGTTGTACAGCGTTTCGACCTTTTTCAGCGTCTCCGCACAGGATTCGGCAGTGGCCGCTGTCGCGTGCAACAGCAGCGGCAAGATCAGCAGTGGAACAGTCCTGACCAGACATCTTTTCATGGCTTGCATCTCCTTGATTAGCCAACACACACTCAACGGGGAACGGGGTTGCAACCGGCGGCCCGGGTCTCAGCCTCCGATAACGCCGGCCTGAACGGCTCGAGATTCCACGGCGTCTTGTTGCGATAGTTGGCCAGGACGCACCCCAATTGCTGGCGCATGCTGCCGGCTGAGGTTTCGTTGTCGCGCCAGTTGCTGTCCGCGCCCTTGAGGGCGAACAACTGCCCGTACAAGGCGCCGAGCTGTTCGTTGGGCAAGGCGCGCCCCGCTGCCGTGGGCACGATGCTCAGGCTCCATTCATCCTTGCGGGTGCCAGGGTCGTAACGCTTGATCCAGTCAGCCGAAGCGATGTACTGCGGCGTCGGGGCTGCCACTGGATTGCATCCGGCCTTTGCCGCTTCCTGCGGGCTGACCACGGGGCGGAACGGTTCCAGGTTCCACTCGGTCTTGGCCGGATAGTTCTGCACCAGACAGCTCAATTGCTGACGCATGCTGCCTGCGGCTTTCTCGTTGTCGCGCCACTGGCTGTCGGCGCCACGCAGCGTGAACAGCTCCTGATAAACGGCGTCCTGGTTGCTGGCCTGAATCGCCTTGCCCTCGGCGGTCGGTGTGACCTTGAGCGACCATTCGTTTTTCTTGCTGCCCGGGTCGTAACGCTCGACCCACACGGCATCGGCAATGTACCTGGCCGCCGGGGCGCCACCCACCACCATTTCGTCGATCGCCTGATCGGCGGCGACATAGCTGAAGCGCTGCTCGGCAGGCTTGGTGAAATCCAGGCGCAGGATCGGCACGCTGTAGCCCTGAGCCTGAAGTTTTTTC
Source organism: Pseudomonas sp. 14P5.3.2 (assembly GCF_057799175.1). Lineage (NCBI taxonomy): Bacteria > Pseudomonadati > Pseudomonadota > Gammaproteobacteria > Pseudomonadales > Pseudomonadaceae > Pseudomonas > Pseudomonas sp. 14P5.3.2. The sequence continues at coordinate 200,980 of NZ_JBYOKU010000009.1, forward strand.
TGGAAATTGCGCGCGCTGCTCAGGCCGTTCTCCGGTTTCGGCGGCGCCTGATCACCGCGGGTGGCGAAGTTCTGCGTACTGTTGACGTTGTAGATGAAGGCATCGATGTACTTCATGTTTTCACTGCCATCGTTGGTCGCGGTAGCGTTCTTCAACATGAACTCGTTGACCTGGGCACTGAAGGCAAAGGGATCCTTGTTGGTGGTGTTCGGCCGCGACTCGTGCACGCGGATCATCGCGTGCCAGTCGCTGGGTTTTTCCGCGTTCCACGAACATTGGCCGTACTGGATCGGCCCCTTCATCAGCCCGGTGTATTTCTGCGTCCACTGCTCGGCGGTGGTTACACCGGCCTCCGCGCAAGTGCCATAAGCCAGTGCGGCATTGCGATTGTTCATCGTGCCTTGCGCCGCGCGCGGCGGTTCGCGGCTGTCGAAGAAACCGCAGCCATACCACTTGCGCTCCGGCCCGGTGCCGCCATCGAACGCATAGATGCAGGTAAAGCCCTGCTCTTTGACCGGCAGCTTCAATGCCGCGGCATCGGTGGGCGTGCGCAGGATGAAACCGGCAGGGTGAATCAGAATGCGCGTGCTCAGATCCTTGCGGATCCACGAGTAGGACGTCGCGCCGATCTTGATCGCATAGGGGCTGTAATCCCACGGATTGAACGGCCCGTCATTGACCATGCGCAAGGTCACGCCGCTGCAGTAATACAGCCCGCGCGCAGCACCGGTATCGGGTTCCTGGCAAGCGTCCTTGAGGGTGTTGTAGTTGCTGTTGATGCGCTTGAGCGTGTCCAGCGGGTCGGTTTGCGGCTGAGCGTTAACCGTGGAAACCAACAGGGGCAGCGTGCAGGCCAGAGCAAACGATGAAGCCTTGCGCGATAGCGCAGCGGAGTCTGAGCGATCCTTCGTCATAAGATACCGTCCTGGTAAATCGGCCTGTGACAGAGGCCGTTAAGATGACTATAGAACAGGCGAGAGTGAACACAATCCAGTGTGGGAGCGGGGGGGGGGGGGGAGGGGGGGGGGGGGGGGGGGG
>NZ_JBYOKU010000010.1:0-200127 GCF_057799175.1 Pseudomonas sp. 14P5.3.2
CTTTATCGAAGGTCCCGGCAGCCGGGGGTGAAGCGGCTCCAGCCTGCGTTATGACCGATGTTTTTTGCTGAATCGAGGTGGAAAGTGCGCAACTTCTTGCGCAGTACTGCGCAAGAAGTTGCGCACTCGGCTGTAAGCCACGCCAGTCAAGGCCTACAGCGCGATGATCAGTCTTTTTCGCCGAGCGAGTGCGCAAGAAGTTGCGCAGTAAGGCCAAGTGCCAGCGTCGAGCGCTTGAAACGATTCGCCCTGCGCGACGGTCAATCACTCACGACCGCGCCAACGGCGTCCGCACCTTCCCCACAGCGAGTGAGAACGATATGAAAATCCTGATGGTTTTAACGTCCCACGATCAATTGGGTGATACCGGCAAGAAAACCGGTTTCTGGCTGGAAGAATTCGCCGCGCCGTATTACGTGTTCAAGGATGCCGGCGCGCAACTGACGCTGGCCTCGCCCAAGGGTGGCCAGCCACCGCTGGACCCGAAGAGTGACGAACCGGACGCACAGACCGCCGCGACCGAGCGCTTTCGCAAGGACTCCGCCGCCCAGTCGGCGCTGTCCTCCACGGTCAAGCTGGACACGGTGAAGGCTGCTGATTTCGATGCCGTGTTCTATCCCGGTGGCCACGGCCCGCTGTGGGATCTGGCTGAAGACCGCCATTCGATTGCGTTGATCGAAGCGTTTTACAACAGTGGCAAACCAGTTGCAGCGGTGTGTCATGCGCCTGGTGTGCTGCGCCATGTCAAAGGTGCGGACGGTCAGCCACTGGTCAAGGGCAAGCAGGTGACCGGTTTCACCAACAGCGAAGAGGAGGCGGTAGGGCTGACCAACGTGGTGCCGTTTCTGGTGGAGGATGAGCTCAAGGCCAAGGGCGGGATTTTCTCCAAGGGCGCCGATTGGTCGAGCTATACCCGTGAGGATGGATTGTTGCTGACGGGGCAGAATCCGGCGTCGTCCGAGGAGACGGCGGTCGCGTTGTTGTCGCGGTTGCGCTAGAAGCAACATTTGATTCTGTGGCGAGGGAGCTTGCTCCCGCTGGAGTGCGCAGCGCTGCCAAAACGAGGGCCGCTTCGCAGCCCAGCGGGAGCAAGCTCCCTCGCCACAGTCAGATCAGCTTCAACCCTAGTACTTGCGCACATTCTTCAATCGAGCGCCGCTGCGTCTCAGCGTACAACCCCAGCTCATCAATGGTCGCGCGGCCCAAGGCCTGTTCGAATGCCTGACGGTTTGAGTGTTCGCCATAGTGTGTCTGCGCGGCATCCCCAAGGTTCGACTGAAAAATCCCCGCCGCACTCACCGGCAGGAAATCTTCGTACACCAACGGTTCAGCTTTCACATGGCCATCGCGGAGCAAATCCTCCAGCGATGCCGACTTAAGGCTACCCGCTGCCAGGCCTTTTTCCGTAGGGAAGTAGCGAAAGTACGCCAGTCCCTGTTCACGCATGCCGTCGACGCTGTCAGGAAATTCGCCAAAGTGCTGAGTCATCAGCGCGTTGTAGCGTGCGGCGTTGCCTTCGTTGGGGAAGTCACCGAGTTCATCGCGGGCGGCATTCAGCAAACGGTCATACAGCGCTCGCCCCTTGGGAGTCAGCGCCGCACCGCGTTGTTCGATCTCGCCGAAACGCGCGCTGTGGCTGCCGTGGGTGTCACTCTGGTCGGTGAAGGCAATCGGCTCGTCCAGCGCCTTGAAACTGGTTTGGCGCAGGAGGATCGGGCAGTGCCGGCGCGGCGGGCCTTCGATCACCGCTTTCGGGGTGATGCCATGTAGCGGCATCTGCGCCTGCACGATGTCGATGTCCAGGGTGCGCGGGGTCAGGTGATTGATGTGCGGACCTTTGAACGCCACCACATCGGCGATCAAACGGTGCTGGGCGCTAAGGGTCTGGTACTGCGCGGCGGTGACGGTTGCGCTGTGATGCCAGCGAAAGGTCTCCAGTGCCTGTAGGACGAATTGCGCCGCGTCATCCTCATTCAGCCCGCCAGCTGACTCAGCCTGGTCGATCAGACGCAATGCCGTAGGGGTAAAGATCGAACGCTGGTTCAGCACCGATTCGGCAAACGCACGCAGCTCGGGATCCTCGATCAGTTCCAGGCGCAGCAACGAGGTGAACACCCGAAACGGACTGATCTGCAATGCAGCCTCATGCACCGCGCGAAACGCCGTGGAGTGCACCGGCACACCCGCCGGAGTCAGGTCGTAATAACCCACCGGTTGCATGCCCATCACCGCGAACAGCCGGGCGAGGGTCGCCAGCTCTGTAGCCGTGCCGACGCGGATGGCGCCGTGGCGTTCCATGTCTAGCCGTTCGATTTCACCGGTGCTGTCGAGCTGCCGTGCGATGTCCGGCTGAGCGGCGAGTACTTCGCGGTTGGTCTGTGCCACCAGTTCCATCAGCGCGCCGTACAACGGCACTTCTTCGCGGTACATGTCGGACATCGCTTTGGAGAAGCGTTGGCGGATCAGGTCGGGGCTGACGAAAGGCTGCACGGTCATGAAAAAAATTCCTGCCACGGTCACGTAATGGATGGAGGAAAAGATCGCAGCCTTCGCGGACGGCGGCAAACGAAGAATCCTACGAACTTCATTCTGCCAACGACTGATCCACCAATTCGATCCAGTGCAAAACCTGCGTGCGCCCGGCGCCGGCCAGATGATTCTGGCAACCGATGTTGGAGGTGACGATCAGGTCCGGGCGATCGCTCTCCAAGGCGTTGAGGCGGTTGTCGCGCAGTTGCCGGGCAAGGGCCGGTTGCGTCAGCGAATAGGTGCCGGCCGAACCACAGCACAAATGCCCGTCCGGCACCGCCGTGAGGTTGAAACCCAGCCGGGTCAACAGTGCCTCCACCGCGCCGCCGAGTTTCAGCGCATGTTGCAGAGTGCAGGGGCAATGCACGGCGATCCGGCGTTGGCTGGCGGCGCACACTTTCTCCAGAGGTTCCTGCGCGAGCATCTGCACCAGATCCAGTGTCCGTTCGCTGATCTGCCGCGCCTTGTCGGCGTAGCGCGGATCCTGCGCCAGCAAATGCCCGTAATCCTTGATGAATGCGCCGCAACCGCTGGCCGTCTGCACGATGGCTTCGGCGCCGTTTTCCAGGTGCGGCCACCAGGCATCGATGTTCTGCCGCGCGCGATCGAGGCCTTTGGCCTGGGCGTCGAGGTGATAGTCCAGTGCGCCACAGCAACCGGCCTCGGCCACCGGGGTGACGCTGATCCCCAGCCGATCGAGCACCCGCGCCGTCGCGTCGTTGGTGTTTGGCGACAGGCCCGGTTGCACGCAACCTTCGAGCAGCAACACCCGCCGCGCATGGCGCGGAGCAGGGCGTGGGCCGGATGCTGACGAGCGCTGCGGCAATTTGCTTTCGAACAGGTGCGGCAGCAAAGGCCGGAACGTCGTGCCGACCCGCAGCAGGCCCTTGAACACGCCGGGATTTGGCGCCAGTGCGCGCAAGCCCTCGCGCAACAGACGTTGGGCGGCAGGGCGCGGCACGGCCTTGTCGACCACTGCCCGGCCGATGTCGAGCAGGTTGTGATAATCGACGCCGGAAGGGCAGGTGGTTTCGCAATTGCGGCAGGACAGGCAGCGATCCAGATGCAGTTGAGTCTGCGCGGTGGCCGCGGCGCCTTCGAGCACTTGTTTGATCAGATAGATGCGCCCGCGCGGCCCGTCGAGTTCATCGCCGAGCAACTGGTAGGTCGGACAGGTGGCGTTGCAAAACCCGCAATGCACGCAGGTGCGGAGGATCTTTTCTGCCTCGGCGGCGCGCGGCAGGCGTCGGGACTGTTCGCTGAGGGTGGTTTGCATGGCTAGAACTCCGCGTACATCCGGCCGGGGTTGAACAGCCCTTGCGGGTCGAGTTGCGCCTTGAGTTGCCGGTGATAACGCATCAGCGTGCGCGGCAGCGGCTGGAACGGTGTGTCGCTGGCGCCATGAGTGAAGCAGGTGGCGTGCCCGCCGAGTTCCTGGGCGAGGATCTGGATGTGCTCGTGATCGGATTTCAGCCAGCGTTGCGCACCGGCCCAGTCGATCAACTGCTGGCCGGGCAAGTCCTGCGGCCCGAGATTGTTTGGCAGCGACAGGCGCCACAGCGGCAGGCCTTCGTCGAAAAAGCCCAGGCGTTGTTCGTTCAAGTCGCGCCAGAAAGCCGAGTCCAGCGGTTCGCCGCCGAGGCGTTGATGCGCAGCGGTTACCGAGCCTTCGCCACCCTCAAGGCGCAGATACAGGCTTTGCCCGTCATGGCAGGCGCCGCTGATCGGCAACGGTTGCTGGCCCCATTCGGCAAGCCGCGCCAGCGCCCGGGCGCAATCGAGGTCGAGGCGGATGCTCAGGCATTGACGCGGTTTCGGCAGGACTTTCAGCGACACTTCGGTGAGCACGCCAAGGCAGCCGAAACTGCCGGTCAACAGGCGCGAGAGGTCGTAGCCGGCGACGTTTTTCATCACTTCGCCACCGAAGCGCAGGTGTTGGCCGAGCCCGGTGATGACTCGGGTGCCGAGAACAAAATCGCGCACCGAACCTGACCATGGCCGCCGTGGCCCGGACAAACCGCTGGCGATCATCCCGCCCACCGTGGCGCTGTCGCCGAAGGCTGGCGGCTCGCACGGCAGCATCTGCCCGGCCGCGTCGAGCGCCGCCAGCAACTCGCGCAACGGCGTACCGGCGCGCACGCTGACCACCAGCTCCGTCGGTTCATAACGCACGATGCCGCGATGCGCGCGGACGTCGAGCACTTCACCGGCCACTTCGCGGCCGAGAAACGCCTTGCTGTTGCCGCCCTGAATCTTCAACGGCGTGGCGTTGGCCCGGGCCTCGTTGACCTGATCGAGCAGCGCGCCGCTGGCGTCGAAATCAGCCATCAGAAGCGCTCCAGTTCGGGGAATGGCAGTTGCCCGGCATGAATGTGCATGGCGCCGAATTCCGCGCAGCGATGCAGGGTCGGGATGTTCTTGCCGGGATTGAGCAGGCCTTGCGGGTCGAACGCGGCTTTTACCGCGTGGAACAGCGTCAGTTCAGCGCTGTTGAACTGCGCGCACATCTGATTGATTTTCTCGCGGCCGACCCCGTGTTCGCCGGTGATGCTGCCGCCGACCTGCACGCACAGTTCGAGAATCTTCCCGCCCAGCGCTTCAGCGCGATGCAGTTCGCCCGGTTGGTTGGCGTCGAACAGGATCAATGGGTGCATGTTGCCGTCGCCGGCATGGAACACGTTGGCCACGCGCAAGCCGTATTCGGCGCCAAGGCGGGCGATGCCTTGCAGCACGCCGGGCAACTCGCGGCGCGGGATGGTGCCGTCCATGCAGTAGTAGTCCGGCGACAAGCGACCGATCGCCGGAAAGGCGTTTTTGCGCCCGGCCCAGAAGCGCACGCGCTCGGCTTCATCGCGGGCCTGACGCACTTCGCTGGCACCGGCCCGGGTCATGACCTCGCGGACCCGCAGGCAATCGTCGTGGACATCGGCTTCGACGCCATCGAGTTCGCACAACAGGATTGCCTCGGCATCGACCGGGTAACCGGCGTGGATGAAGTCTTCGGCGGCGCGGATGGCGAGGTTGTCCATCATCTCCAGACCACCGGGAATGATCCCCGCGGCGATGATGTCAGCCACGGCGCGGCCAGCCTTTTCCACTGAGTCGAAACTGGCCAGCAGCACTTTGGCGACCTGCGGTCTGGGCAGCAGTTTGACCGTCACTTCGGTGATGATCCCCAGCAAGCCCTCGGATCCGGTGAACAGCGCCAGCAAATCGAAACCCGGCGTATCGAGGGCGTCGCTGCCCAGCGTCAGGCGTTCGCCTTCGATGGTCAGCACTTCGATTTTCAGCAGGTTGTGTACGGTCAGGCCGTATTTGAGGCAGTGCACGCCACCGGCGTTTTCCGCGACGTTGCCGCCGATCGAGCAGGCAATCTGCGAAGACGGGTCCGGCGCGTAATACAGGCCGAACGGCGCGGCTGCCTGGGAGATCGCCAGATTGCGCACCCCGGGCTGCACCCGCGCGGTGCGGGCCGCCGGGTCGATGTGCAGGATGTTGTTGAACCGCGCCATCACCAGCAGCAGGCCTTTTTCCAGCGGCAGCGCGCCGCCCGACAACCCGGTGCCGGCGCCACGGGCAACCACCGGCACGTTGTGTTGATGACAGAGCTTGAGCAGGGCTTGCACCTGATCGAGTCGCCGGGGCAGGGCCACCAGCATTGGCGTGGTGCGGTAGGCCGAGAGGCCGTCGCACTCGTACGGCTTGAGTTCGTCTTCGCGCCAGAGAAGGTCGAGGTCCGGGATGGCGTGCTGCAGGGTTTTCAGCAGTTCAGCCTTGTTCACCTCCGGTAGCGGGCCATCGAGGCGTTCGTCGTAGAGAATGTTCATTCCGACCTTCCGAATCTTTGTCGCCGGGACGTTTTTTTGTGGCGAGGGAGCTTGCTCCCGCTGGGCTGCGCAGCAGACCTGAGATTGGTGCCGTGTCGAGGCAGGCAAGTTGCTTTCGCTGGATCAGGGCCGCTTCGCGCCCCAGCGGGAGCAAGCTCCCTCGCCACAAGGACTGTGGTGGCTGTCATCGCTGATTGCCCAGAAACTCCCGATACAACCGCGCAGTATTCCCCGGCTGTTCGACCATCGGCATGTGCCCGACGCCGTCCCACACTTCGACCCGCAGATTGGCGATACCCTTGCTCCACACCGGCACGCTACTGACGTCGATCAAGCGATCCTTGCGGCCCCACAACAGCAGCGCAGGGCATTTGATCTCGGCCAGTTTCGTCTCCATCGGCGGGCTGGCGCGAAAGTCGCGGAAGATCTCTTCCAGTTCATCACGCTGACGTTCGTATCGCTGAGCGATGGCGTCCAGTACCAGCCCGGGCACCCACGGTGGCGAGGCCATGGTCATGGCATAAAACTGCCGGAACTCTTCCCTCGAATTGATCAGGAACGGGTTATGCCCACGAGCCAGATGGCGCTCCATGTCGCTGGCTTCCGGCGCCGTGACGCCGGCCGGGTCGATCAGCGCCACCGAGGCGATCCGCTCCGGGTAGGTCGCTGCCAGCCACGCCGCGATGTAGCCGCCCATCGAGTTGCCGATCACGTGGACCTTCTCCACGCCGCAGACGTCGAGCAGCTGGATCATGCGCTTGGCCTGCAGCGGAATGTCGTAGCCGCCACCGGCCTTGAAGCCGGTTTCACCGTGGCCGGCGAGGTCCGGGATGATCACCCGGTACTGGCGGACAAAGTGCCTGGCGAAGCGCAGCCACAGATTTTTCTCGGCGCTGTAGCCGTGCAGCATCAGGATCGCGCTGGCCGCTTCATAGGGGCCACCTTGCCAGGTCGACACCGTCATTTCGGCAATCGGCACCTCGATTTTGTGCAACTTGTACAACTTGGCCTCGAGCGCCGTGCTCAGGTCATACAGCCAATGCCCGACCGCCGGGTAACTCAACCAGCTCCAGGCCACGAAAACCGCGAGAGCGACAAACAGCACAAGCATCGACGTCTTCCTTTTACGTGTTCAGGACAGAATGTGGTCAGCCGGTTTCAGCGCCCGGGTCAACCGGTAGTAGCTGAAACTGAAGCCCGGAAATATCGCGATCACATGACCGCTCTTGCTCTGATACCAACTGTGACAGCCACCGGACTTCCATACCGTGCGTTCCATCTCACGGTGGATCATTGCAGTGTAGGTACGTTCCGCCTCGGGACGCACTTCGATGCTGTGCAGGCCTTTTGACTGCAAGGTGTGGATGCAGTCGAGGATGTAGTTCATCTGCGCTTCGATGATGAACAGCGCGGAGGTATGCCCGATGCCGGTGTTGGGCCCGGTGACGATAAACAGGTTGGGAAAGTCCGGCAGGCTGGTGCCCAGGTAGGCGCGCGGGTACTGCGCCCAGACATCCTTGAGTTGCACGCCGTGCTTGCCGGTCACCGGATAGGAGACCACGCCGTCGGTGGCGTCGTAGCCGGTGGACCAGACAATCAGGTCGACGTCGATGTGTTGACCGTCCTGGGTGAGGATGCCGGTTTCGTCGAGCGCGGCGATGCCTTGCTCGCGGCTGTGCAGTGTGACGTTGGGCCGGGTCAGCGCCGGATAATAGGTGCTGGAAAGCAGGATGCGCTTGCAACCGATGGTGAAGTCCGGGGTGAGTTTTGCGCGCAATACCGGGTCCGGCACCTGTTGCTTGAGAAAGCGCAGGGCTTGGCGCTGGACTAAATGAATCGCCGGTTTTGAGTATTTGAAGGCGATGACCCGGGTTTCGAATTGCCAGTAGAGCAGCCAGCGCAGCAGCTTGTAGGCCGGTTTCACCCCCAACAGCCAGCGCTGGAAACGGCCGAAGCGGCGATCGGCGCGCGGCAGCACCCAATGTGGCGTGCGCTGGAACACATGCAGTTGCTCGACCTCAAGGGCTATCGCCGGAATGACCTGCGCGGCACTGGCGCCGCTACCGACGATGGCCACGCGTTTACCCTTGTAGTCGTAGCTGTGATCCCAATTGTTTGTATGAAACGTCTTGCCCTGAAAGCGATCCAGGCCAGGGAAGGGTGGGATCACCGGTTGGCTCAACGGTCCGGAGGCGTTGATCACGAACTGCGCGTAGAAAATCCCTTGGCTGGTGTGCACCGCCCAGCGCTTTTCGGCGTCGTCCCATTCGATGCGTTCGACGTTGGTTTGCAGCTCCACGCGTTCGCGCAGACCGAAGCGCTCGATGACGTGTTCGGTGTAGCGATGCAATTCGGCTTGGGCTGCGAACATCTGCGTCCAGGGAAATGGTGCAAACGACAACGAGTAGAGCGGCGACGGCACATCCACCGCCGCGCCGGGGTAGGTATTCTGGCACCAGGTGCCGCCGAAGAAATCCCGACGTTCCAGCAGGCGAAAATCGTCGATCCCGGCCTTGAGCAAGTTGACCGCCGCACATTGGCCGCCAAATCCGCTGCCGATGATCAACACTCGGTAGGTCTGCATGGGCCTCCTTCTTATAGTCGTTTTTCCGTTTTCGTCCTTTCAGGTATAGCTAAAAATTTGCATTGTGGGAGCGGGCTGGCCGGCGATGGCTATTTAACGGCTGCCTGTTAGACTTCCAGCACATCCGTCTGACGGTGTTCGCAGGTTCCGTTGAGTGCTCGAGGCCCTTATGCGAAACAAGGGGGGAAAGGGACTTTCATTGGCCAGGAGGCTTTATACATCGCGAACCCTCGGGCTGGTGCTGGGGCTGTTGTGCGTGAGCGCGGCGATGTACCCGCTCGACCCGCCGCTGTGGGTCTGGGCGTTGATGCTGTTCAATGGCTTGGTCTGGCCGCATCTGGCGTTCCAATGGGCCCGTCGTTCCAGCGTTCCTTACCATGCGGAACACCGCAATCTGTTGGTTGACGCCTTTATGGGCGGTTTCTGGGTCGCCGCCATGCAGTTCAATCCGCTGCCCAGTGCCACCACCGTTTCGATGATGGCGATGAATAATGTCGCCATCGGCGGTTTGCGTTTTCTCGCGGCGGGCCTGGCGGCGCAGATCCTCGGGATCGGCGTCGGCCTGGTGGTTTTCGCCCCGGCGTTTATCCCGCAAACCTCACCCTTGCAGCTGTATGCATGCCTGCCGTTGCTGATGCTGTACCCGTTGGCGCTGGGCTGGATCTGCTTTCGCCAGGCCTCCACGTTGGGCCTGCACAAACGTGAGCTGCTGGCTTTGAGTCGCACTGACAGCCTAACCGGGCTGCTCAATCACGGCGCCTGGAAGGATCAACTGGAAGTCGAATTTCAGCGTTGCCGCCGACAGAAGCAAGGCGCGGCGATTGCGTTGATCGACATCGACCATTTCAAGGCGATCAACGACACCTATGGCCACGTGGCAGGTGACATCGTGTTGCGCCAGTTGAGCAAAATGCTCAAACAGAACCTGCGTGCGGCGGATGTCGCCGGGCGCTATGGCGGCGACGAGTTCTGCGTGATCCTGCCCGACCTGCCGCTGTTCAATGCTGCGCAGGCCATGGAAGCCTTGCGCGAGCGTTTCGCTACCTTGGGTTACGAGCAGAACCCGGCGCTCAAGGTCAGTTTGAGCATTGGTCTGGCGGCCTACGATCCGGCGCATGGCGACGCAACCCGTTGGCTCAATGAGGCCGATCAGGCGCTGTACGAGGCCAAGGCGACCGGGCGCAATCGGGTGATCTGCAACAGTGACGATCTGCCGAAGCAGGAACTGCTCGATTCGGTCTGATCTATCACCGCCGTCCCCTGTGGGAGCGGGCTTGCTCGCGAAGGCGTTCTGTCGGCGGCATTGATGTCGGCTGACACTCCGCTGTCGCGAGCAGGCGAAGGCCTACAGGTGTTCGGTGTCGGCCGCAGAGATGTCGCATCCGGTATAGAGCCTTGCGTCGATGTCAGGTACGGTTTGAGTCCCCCCGACGCGAAACAAGGATCGATTCATGACGTTCTCATTCCCCCGCTCCCTGCTGGCCGCCAGCCTCGGCCTGTCCCTCGCCTTCAGTGCTGCCGGCGCCTTCGCCGAACCGCACAAACAAGTGCTGGCCGACGCCGAACAGTATCAACCCGAAGCCCTGAAACTGCTGGAACGGCTGGTCAATATCGACTCCGGTTCCGGCTATGAGCCTGGGCTCAAGCAAGTCAGCGAGATCGCCATCGAGGAGTTGAAAAAACTCGGCGCCACCATCGAGCTGGTGCCCAATACCCCGGAAAAATCCAATCATGTGCTGGCCACTTTCAAAGGCACCGGCAAAGCGAAAATCCTCCTGATGGCGCACATGGACACGGTGTTCAAGGAAGGCTCCGCCGCCGAGCGCCCGTTCCGCATCAAGGACGGGCGTGCCTACGGGCCGGGGGTGATGGACGACAAGGGCGGCATCGTCGCCGGGATCTACGCTTTGAAGATTCTGAAGAATCTCGACTTCAAGGACTACGCGCAAATCACCTTCCTGCTCGATGCCAGCGAGGAAACCGGCTCGGACGTCGCCACCGACCTGATCAAGAAAACCGCCAAGGCGCATGACGTGACCCTCAACCTCGAACCGGGGCGGCCGGCCGATGGTCTGGTGGTGTGGCGCAAGGGCAGCGCGACGGCGCTGGTCGAGGTCAAGGGCAAAGCGGCGCATGCCGGGGTCGCACCGGAACTGGGGCGTAACGCGGCGATGGAAGCGGCGCACCAGATTCTGCAGTTGGGCAAACTCGGCGACGAGGCGAAGAAAACCACGATCAACTTCACTGTGCTCCAGGCCGGTGAACGCACCAACGTGATCCCGGATCACGCGACCGCCAAGGCTGACGTGCGCGCAGCCGTGCCGGAAGAATTCGACCGGATCGAGAAAGACCTGGCGCGGGTGTCGCAGGACAAGCTGATTCCGGAAACTGAAGTGACCACCAGCCTCAAGCGCGGGTTGCCACCGATGCCGCAGACGGCGGAGTCGGATCGCTTGATGGCCATGGCCCAGGGGATTTACGGCGAGATCGGCCGCAAGTTGACCGAGGAGGGCAGTGGTGGGGCGGCGGATGCCAGCCTGTCAGCCGGCGTGGGCACGCCGACGCTGGATGGTTTCGGGATTGTCGGCGGCAATATTCATACGCCGGAGGAATACGCCGAAGTGGCGAGCGTGACGCCACGGATTTATCTGTTGTCGCGGATGATCATGGAGCTGGCCAAGCGCTGACTCCCGCGGTTGGGCGGTGCTGCAACTGACGCTTTCGCGAGCAAGCCCGCTCCCGCAGAGGATCTTCAGTGAACACAGCATTGGTGTTCGACACAGATCCACTGTAGGAGTGAGCCTGCTCGCGATGGCGTCAGGCCGGCCGACGCACTACTTCTTGACCCTCATAGTGCGCCGGGCCAGCAAGAATCAAGCGGATTGCGGCATGTTCCAGAACTGCTTGATTTCGTGAATGTTGCCCACGTTGTACCGTGGAATGATGCCTGCACATGGCGATGCCGCAGCGGTTGCAACCGGTGTGTTGATGACGTTTGCGCCAGCGTGCAGCAGTGGGGTGTGGTTCCAGTTATCGAGTTGCTTGTTCATGCAGATTTCCTTTCTGATTGAGTGAGCAGTGAAGTCTGCTCACGTTGTAGCCGGGACAGCAGGCTGTCATAGAGCGCTGTCTCCTGGCGGGCGATGCCGGGATAAGTCGGCACCAGATTGTCGTCGAAGCACCAGGCTTCTTCGGTTTTGGCTGCCTGCGGAGGATGAATAAGCAAACTCAGCGAGGCGGACATCGTTTCAGGGGGTAGCTGTTTGTGTACTTCCTTTAGTGGAAGCATGTGCAGCACCTCACCCGGAATAAGTTTAAGGATTCGTTCTTCGCCGAACTCGGGCCTTCTGCCAGCCTGCAGCGGCGCCTGATTCAGAATCTCTCGCGAAACGGTGGTGTAGCCGTCACCGCTGTAACCCACGCAATAGAGTTCGAAGTCATGGCTGTGGTTGAGGTCGTAGATAAAGGTTTCCCTTTCATCCCGTGACGTGACCGGCGACCAGAAACCCAGGCGAACGGTAAACAGATCGTTGGAGTGCAGGACAAATGCATAGGCCCCGTAAAGCCTGTTTTTGGTACTGAAACCGTCCTGTTGAATCGTGGTGTAGAGGTGTTCGCTCAACAACGTGCGGTTAGTTGCCAGTTGACGCAGATCTTCCACGATCTTCGAACTGTCCGTCTGCAGGTCGTAAGTCGCCATACGCTCGATAAATGTCTGCAGTTTCATGCCGCCTCACACTGGTCGAGTAAATGGTTCAGGCGACTGTCTTGCAGGTTTCTCAACAGCGGGGCGCAATTCAGCGCGGTCTGTCGATCCGTTCTGCTGATCATCTGAAAGGCCTTCCAGGCGACAGCGGGGTGATAGTGATAAATCAACTCCTGGGCCACTTTGCAGGCTCCGGGGTCCTGTGCCGCTTCAAGCAATTCAAGACTCACCAGAAAGCGCGCGGCGCTGTCGTCATGAGGGAACCAGCCGATTTTGCGCAATGAGCGAGGGTCGAACACACTGATGTCTGCGGTTCTATCGGGCAGATTGATGCTGCCGATAAACGCCGGGTGCCCGTTTCCTTCGGGATTGCTGTCGTACAGCGTTTTGCTGCCGTCGATGAACAACGGATTTTCCGCATCCACGATCACCTGCTCTGCGCGAGTGAGATATTCACCGTCCAGCCGATAAAGCTGAATGGAATACGATTGCCCGTTGATGGCGAACAAAACGCTGTTTCCGGGTACGGAATAGAATTGCTCAGGCGCGGGTGCGTTATCAGGTGCCTTGAGGCTGATGTTTCCATCTTTGTTGCAATATAACGTCAACGTTCCAGTGTGGATGTTCGTCGCTTTCATGATCGCGGCGTGACGGGATAAATTCTCGGTATCTGTTGCAGGTTCGGATAACTGGTCGGCCAGACGCTTTACTTCATTCCCCATGTTTATTGTCTTGATGCAGGTAATAAGCTGGTCAGGCGTCAAGTCTGGGTTGAGCAGGTTTTTTATCATGGGAAGTCGCTTTGTTTTTGTGCTGTCAAATGTACGTTTGCGAATATTTGATCAGGCGCAATAATCAGGGTTTGTTATTTTGTTTTGGTCAGCAGATGTCAGCGCTGAAGTTGCCTGAACGCTGACATCTGCGGTACAGCCCCGGGGGTTAAGCCTGAGCGGGCAGCGTACGGAGTTTCTTGATCTCGTGAAGGTTGCCGACGTTAAATCGCAGGCCGTCCCAGCCCGGGCAGTTGGCCGCGTGGGCGGACTTGGTTGGCATGTTGATGACTTTGGTTTCTGCGCGCAGCAGAGGAGTTGTTTGCCAATTGGCAGTAACGGTTTTCATGACGAATCCTTGTCGTGAGTTGAGCGGAATATTGCTCGGTATATAAATTTAAGTTTGATGTTCGGGTGTTAAAGTTTTTGCTGTTTAACGGTTTGCGATTATAAGGAGGCGATAGTTAATATCAACTCACTAGTTGTTGTTAAATGTTGGTGTTTGTTTGTGGGTGTGTATCGCTGGGTAGAAGTTGACGGCGTTTAATTCGCCTGTCCTCGCAACTGGCCGGTGACATTGCGTCTACCGGCCATCTTTAGAGTTGCCCGAGGCTCTTCGGATCAGAGGGCAATCATTCCTTCACGCTCATGTATTCCTTCGCCCAGAGAATGTAATCCTCAGGCTGGGTGTAGGTGTGCGTGAGTTCCGTGGCGCTCAGGTCGGAGGCCTGAGTGAAGATCTGCCGCTGTTCGCGCAGGCTGTCGTACGTTGCCTTGATCGCCGCGAAATAGGCGCCATGGCCGTCGATGGTCACGCGTACGCCGAGTTCAGCCAGACGCTTGTCGTCGCGCAGCGCCGGGTTGCCGTAAGTGACGAGCATCAGCGGGACGCTCAGGTGCTCGGCAATTTGCTCAAGCTGATCGAAGTCCTGCACGCCGACCATGCAGATGCCATCGGCACCGGCAGCCTGGTATTGCTTGGTACGGCTGATGATTTCCTGATTTGGCAGGATCCCGGCGTTGGTGCGGGCGATGATCGCCATTTCCGAATCGACCCGGGCTTCCAGCGCCGCGCGGATCTTGCCGACGCCTTCGGCGACCGAGATCAGGTCGGTGGATTTGCGGCCGAATTGCGCCGGCAGCAGGGTGTCTTCGATGGTCAGGGCGGCGACGCCGGCGCGTTCCAGTTCGACGATGGTGCGCATCACGTTAAGGGCGTTGCCGTAGCCGTGGTCGGCGTCGGCGATCACCGGCAGTTGGGCGACGCGGCCGATGCGGGTGGCCTGTTCGGCGAACTCGCTGAGGGTGATCAGGGCAAAGTCGGGGGCGCCCAGCACCTGCAACGAGGCCACGGAGCCGCCGAGGATCCCCACCTCAAAACCCAGGTCTGCGGCAATGCGCGCGGACATCGGATCGAACACCGAGGCGGTGTGGTAGCAGGTGTCCGAAGCCAGCAATTGACGGAAGTTACGGCGCAAATCTTGATGGGAAAGCCTGGTCATACGAGTTCCACCAATACAAAGGAATGGAACGGCTTGAGCAAAGGTGTCAACGCCGAAGAATGAAAAGGCTATCACGCGAATGGGTCAAGGTTCATGACGAATTTGCGAGTGAGGCGTTGATGATGGTTCCAGCGGCTGAAAGGTTTCATCTGCAATCAGCGGATTTCCAGTGGCAGGGCCCGAGTTCAGGCCGCTACCGCCTGTTGCTGTTGCCTGGGCAGCAGCACTGCGCGCACCGAATTGCCCGGTTGCAACTGGAGGCGCTTGGCGGTGATGCGGTCGACCACCAGGGTATTGCCTACCAGACGACCGGCGGCCACGGTGATGCGGCAGTTCTCCAGGCGACGGTTGTGGATCAGCCATAAGGGGGCCTGTTCGTCCGGCGTGCCAAGGCTCAGAGTCAGCGCCAGGCTGTCGCGCACGGTACGAATGCCGCCGATTGGCGCTTCGATCACCGGGCCGCCGTCGAAGATGTCGATGTAGCCCTTATGCGTGAAGCCTTCTGCGCGCAGGATCTTCAGCGCCGGTTCGGTGTTGGGGTGCGGTTGGCCGATGACCGCTTGCGCCTGCTCGGTGAGCATGCAGGTGTACAACGGCTGGCGCGGCATCAGTTCGGCGATGAACGACTTGTTGCCCAGGCCCGACAAGTGGTCGGCGTGGCTGAAATCCATCTTGAAAAAGTGCCGGCCGAGGCTGTCCCAGAACGGCGAGCAACCGAGCTCATCGGCACTGCCGCGCAGTTCGGCGATCATCTTCTCGCCAAACAGCTGCGGGAATTCGGCGACGAACAGCAGGCGCCCCAACGACAGCAATCGACCGTTGCTGCCTTGGCGGTGTTCAGGGTGCAGGAACAGCGAACACAGTTCCGACTGGCCCGTCAGCTCATTGTTGAGAAACAGTGTAGGGATCTGCCGCGAAATGCCCAGATCCGGTGCCGAACTCACGGTCAGGCCGACCCGGTAGTTGTACCACGGCTCGCGCAGGCCGACCGCGCCGGTCAGGGCGCTGACGCCGACCACACGCAGGTCGTCGTCTTCGAGCACGAACAGATAATCGGCATCGGCGCGTTCTACCTGTTCGGCGAACGCGCGCTGGGCCCAGCGCACCCGGTGGGCGAGGCGATCCTCATTGGCCGGCAGGGTGGTGAACCCCGGGCCGGCCTGTTGCACCAGGGTCATCAGCGCTGGCAGGTCGCTGACTTTGACCGGACGGACGATCATGCGGTAACTCCTTGTACGCGCCTGTTCGGGCACTGTCGTTGGGTGAGCAGCCGGGGGCGGTTCACAGGGCTATCAGCCTGATCGTGCTGCCATCGGTGACCTTCAGTGCGGCACACAGATCCGGCGTCAGCGACAGCGGTTGCTCAGGCTGGTAATCCAGTTCGGCGACGATGGCCCGGAAGCCGTGCAGTGCGTCGTTGCTCACCAGATAACGGCCACGCGTGTCGATCGGCGCTTGCTGGCGCACAGTGGCGGACTGGCTGTGGGCGATCGAACGGATGTTCGCGGTGCGCGCATACAGGGTTGGACCCGCATCGAACAGATCGATGTAGCTGTTGGTTTCAAAGCCTTCACGTTCGAGGATGTCGAACGCTTCCTGGCCATCCGGGTGAATCCGGCCGATGCATTCCTGCGCCGCCAGGGGCAGCATCGGCACATAAATCGGGTACTGCGGCATCAGTTCGGCGAGAAACGTGCGACTTTGCAGACCGCACAGGCGCTCGGCCTCGACGTAGGGCAGGTCGAAGAAGTGCTTGCCCAGTGCATCCCAGAACGGCGAATGACCGTTCTCGTCGCTGTAGCCGACGATTTCGGTGATCACCGCATCGGCGAAACGTTGTGCGTGAGCGGCGATGAACAGCAGCCGCGCCCGCGACAGCAATTCGGAAAAGGCGCTGCGCACCAGCGCGTTGTCGATGTGAAAACCGCGCAGCAGGGTGTGGTCGTTGAGGTCGTGACACAGCGACAGCGCCGGCACCCCGTGCTCGATGTTCAGCTCCCGCGAGGCACTGGTGAAGTGGCGGTTGCGCAGGCTGTAGAACGGTTCGTTGAAACCGGCAGTGGCAAGGATCTCCGAGCAGCCGACCAGCCGCTGAGTGTCGAGGTCTTCCAGTACGAAGAAGTAGTTCTCCGGGCCTTGCGCCTGAATGTCACTGTCGAACGAGGCGCAGGAACCGGCGATTTTTTCGCGCAGGCGTTCGCTGTCGTCCGGCAGCGACGTAACGCCGACCAGACTGTCGCGGGCCAGTTGCTGCAATTGCGGCAGGTCGGTTGGCTCGACTGGGCGTAAGACCAGCATGGATGCACTCCTGTATCAAAGGGTCCGGTGATCCCCACCGAACCTGACTATCACTGTCGGTTGCCACGCTTTAAAGCGGCGGTCGCCTGATTTGTTGTCAGACGCCGCTCTTTTTCTTGTCAGCCATTGCTCGGGTCAGGCAGCGCGGTACTGGCGCCGAGTTTGTTCAGGAAGAACAGGTACACCAGACCCAGAGCGATCCAGATCAGGCCGAGTTTCTGCGCATCGACGCCCATGTTGTACATGATGGCGGCGACGATGATGAAGCCGATCACCGGGCAGATCAGGTGGCGCACGACCTGACCGGACTTCTGCCGACGCCAGTAGTAGTTGATCACTGTCAGGTGCAGCAGCATGAAACCGCTGAGGGCTCCGAAGTTGACCAGCGAGGTCAGGGTGTCCACCGAGTTGATGAACAGGTAGCAGATCACCAGCGACAGCACCGCCACCAGATAAATGCTCAGGTACGGGGTGTTGTGCTTCGGGTGCACCTTGGCCAGCACTTTCGGCAACTTGCCATCGCGGGCCATGCCAAACAGCAGGCGCGACACCGCGGCTTGCGAGGTAATCGCCACCGCAACGCCCCAGGCCAGCGCCGTGGCGACACCGGTCAGGGTTGCCAGCCAGCTGCCGGCCGCGATTTCGGCGATTTCATAGAACGCGGTGTCGGCGGATTTGAAGCCCATGCCGGCGGCCAGATCGGTGGCGATCCAGGTTTGCGCGACGAAAATCACGCCCATCACCACCAGGGTGATCAGCGCTGCACGGCCGACGCTTTTGCCCGGGTCACCCTTGATTTCTTCAGCCAGGGTCGAGATTGCATCGAAGCCGAGGAACGACAGTACGGCAATCGACACGGCCTGCATCAGCAGGGCGAAGTTGAACGTTTCCGGGTGATACAGCGGCGCCAGGGTCAGCTCGCCGTTGCCGCCGCCGTTGTGCAGGGCATTCCAGGCGTAGAACAGGAAGATCCCCAGCACCACCAACTGCGCCAGCAGGAAAATGATGTTCATCCGTGCAGTGAAGGTGATGCCGCGCAGGTTGACGAACGTCGCGCTGACCAGGAATGCCAGAATGAAACCGACCTTCGGAATGTCCGGGTACAGATGGTTGAGGGCCATTGCCGCATAGACGTACAGCAGCGGCGGAATCAGCAGGTAGTCGAGCAGCATCAGCCAGCCGGCGATGAACCCGACGTGTTGATTGAGGCCGCGTTGCGCGTAGGAATATACCGAGCCGGCGATCGGAAACGCCTTGGCCATGCTGCCGTAGCTCAGCGCGGTGAACAGCATCGCGACCATGCCGATGATATAAGCCAGCGGCACCATCCCGGGTGCCTCGGCATTGACGTAGCCATACACGCCAAACGGGGCGATGGGGATCATGAAGATCATCCCGTACACCACCAGGTCGGTCAGTGTCAGGCTACGTTTCAACTCCTGTTTGTAGCCGAACTGTTCTATTTCCATGAAGCGCAACTCCTTGTCAGCCTATCGAACGTTTTTAGTTGTTATATCGGTCCATCGTTTACAGCGTCAGCAGTCTTTACAGCAGCGGTGCCAGGCGTTCGGCCCACAGCGATACCGCTTCCGGAGTGCGCAGCAGGTCGTTGCGCACCTCGATCAACACCGATTCCAGTCCTCGGGCATCGCCATGCACCGGCACGGTCATGTCACCCAGCGGATCAATCCGGTACGGCTGGTTGCCCGCGACTTTCAGCGGGTGCTGGCCGAGGCCATCGATCACCCGCTGGGCGTACGTTTTGGCCTGACCGAACAGCACGCCGACTTCCAGCGGCCGCGGCTGGCCGTAATACACCGGGGTAAAACTGTGAATCCCTACCACCCGTACCGCTTGGCCTTGTGCGACGCGTTGGTCGATCAGGGTCTGCAGCCGGGCGTGAAACGGTTTGAACAAACTCTGGCGCCGGTACTCGCGAGTGGCTTCGTCCAGGTCGCGGTTGCCGGGCACCTGATAAATCTCGCTCTGCGCCGGAATGCTGTCGGGGGCATGCCGGGGCCGATTGAGGTCGATCAGCAGCCGTGAATAGTTGGCGCTCAACAGTGTCGCGCCGAGTCTCTCCGAGAGCTTTTCAGCCAGTTGCAGTGCGCCGATGTCCCAGGCGATGTGTTCGCGCGCGGCTGTATCGTCCAGGCCCAGATTGTTCAGGGCCTCGGGGATATAGCGGCTGGCGTGCTCACACACCAGGATCAACGGATACGATGAATCTTCGCGGCTCAGGTTGTAGACCGGGCGGGTGTACAACCCCTGCTCGGCGGATTCAGTACAGGCGTGCATAGTGCTCACACAGGTCAGCGGGCGAGAGCTGTTCCGTCAGCGCCAGTTCCTCGGTTTTAAGGGCGTGGTAAGTGTCGAGCAACGGCTTGGGCAGCCATTGATTGAAGGCGGCACTGTCACGCAGGCAATCCAGCGCCTGCGCCAGCGAGGCGGGCAGGGCAACGATGCCCCGGGCCTTGCGTTGCTCGTCGTTGAGTGAATCGGGAATGTCGTCGGTGATCGCGTTCAGCGCAAGGCGCTGTTCGATGCCCAGGCGTCCGGCAATCAGCAGCGCGGCCATCGCCAGATGCGGCGAGGCGGTAGCGTCCATGGCGCGGAATTCCAGGTTGTACTGCGCCGCCACGGATTTGCCGCCCAGGCTCACGGTCGGACAAATACGCAACGCCGCTTCACGGTTCTGCTGTCCCAGACACGCATAGGACGCGCTCCAGTGATGCGGCTGCAGGCGCTCATACGAAACCGGCGTCGGCGCGGTGAACGCACACAGCGCTGGCAGGTAATGCAGGATCCCCGCGGCCCAATGCTGGCCGAGGGTCGACAGACCGTTGCTGGTGCCGGCGTCGTAAAGCAGCGGCAGACCTTGCAGGTCGAGCAGGCTGACGTGCAGGTGCACACCGTTGCACACCGCATCGGCCTTGGTTTTCGGCGCGAAACTGACGTCGACGCCCATTTGCCGGGCAATCTCGCGAGTGATCTCGCGCACGTTGACCGCACGATCCGCCGCTGCCACACCGAGCGTCGGGCGGCAGGTGATTTCGTATTGGTGCTTGCCGTATTCGGGCAGGAACATTTCCGGTTCGACGCCACCGGCGCGCAGGGCGCTGAGCAGCCAGCCGCCGAATTCGGCGCCCTGACGCTGGGCTTCAAGGGAAAAAGCCAGATGCTCGGCAAAGCCGGCATGCAGGTTGAATTCGTGTTCGAACGCGGCGTTGACCTGCAAGCCGAGGTCGTCGCGATAGCGTTCGATTTCATCGCGCAACAACGTGCGCGGACAGGCGCTCCACGGGCGGCCATCGGTCTCGCGAATGTCGCCGTGGATGAAGTCCAGCGCTGGTGCCGCGGCGTCCGGGCCGTTGCCGACGGTGACGCGGCTGCTCAGATCCGGGATCAACCGCAAATCACCATAGGCGCCCCATGGGTTGGTCGAGGCGATGATGTCCTGGGGCGTCAGTGCACTGTTGGCCGGCACCCAGCCGCAACCGGCGGCGTGATAATGCTCCAGTTGATCGGTGGGAAACGAGCGGCCACGGGTGATGCCGATCAGGTCGGTGGTGACGATGGTGGTCATCGGCAACGGTGTCAGGCGCTCGCTCATGGCTGCATCTCCTGCAAGCGGCCGAGCACGGTTTGTGTGTCGGTGATCCAGCAGTAACCCTTGATCGCGTTGAGGCAGGCGTCATGCCGCGCCGGGGTGTAGGTGGCGCAGGCGTCTTCGACCAGCGTCACCAGATAACCGCGGTCGGCGGCATCGCGCACGGCCATGTCGACGCACTGGTCAGTGACGATGCCGGCGATGATCAGGTGGCGGGTTTCGAGGTTGCGCAGGACGTAATCGATGTTGGTCGAGTTGAACACCCCGGAGGAGGTTTTCGGCAACACGATCTCGTTTTCCACTGGCGTCAGGTCGTCGATGATCCGCGCCTGGGTGCTGCCCTTGGGCAGGTGCATGTCTGACAGCTTGTGATCCAGCGAGCGGTCGCGACCGTCGGCGGTCAGGCTCTCGATAATCGTGTGCAGCACGTTCTGCCGCGCTTCGCGAAAGGCGCTGAGCAGCCGGCGCTGGTTGGGCACCACCTGCATGTGCGCGCGGGTCAGGAAATATTCGGCTTCCGGGCCGTTCAGGTGCGGGTCGTACTGCGGTTCGAGCCAGGCACGCTGCATGTCCACCAGCAGCAACGCGGTGTGGTTGGTGACAAACGGCAAGTCCCGCGGCGAGCGGTGGGGAAGGCTGAACATCCTTATTTATCCTCCAGCAGGTGGGTGTTGAAGTCGTTGCGCAGGGCGTCGATGCCTTCCAGGCGATCGGCCAGATCGGGTGTGCGCAGGGTCAGGCAGGCAATCAGCGCCTCGACCTGGGCCAGCGCCGGCACCATGGTGTCGAACGGTGAGGCCGATTCCACCGGGGCGCTGATGATCAGGTCAGCCAGTTCACGCAGTGGCGAGGCATAGATGTCGGTGAACAGCACCACCCGCGCGTTGTTGTTCTTCGCCGCCGAGGCAACGCGCAGGGCCTGGGACTGGTAGCGCCGGTAATCAAACAGCAGCACCACGTCCTGGCGTTGCAGATCGAACAGGCGGTCGGGCAGTTGTGCGTTGTCTTCCAGGGCAAAACAGCCGGGTCGCAACAGGCGCAAGTGGTTGAGCAGATAGTTGGCCATCAGGCTGCTGAAGCGCCCGCCGAAGCAGTAGATCTGGTGCCGGGTGTCGAGCAGCCAGTCGAGCAGAATGCGCACGTCTTCGGGTTGCGTCAGGGCCTGGGTTTCCACCAGCAGACGCTGGCTGTCGGCCAGATAATGGCCCCAGGCATCGTCCTTGTTCAGGTGCGAACGCGGCTGCAGCAGGGTGCGCGGCGAACGCAGACGGTGGTCCATGTCGCTGAGCAGGGCGTCCTGAAACTCGGCGTAACCACCGAATCCGAGCTTCTTCACCAGCCGCACGATGGTCGGATCGCTGACGCCGGCGTGCTCGGCCAGACGCGCCATCGGACCCAGGCCGTTGCGTGGATACTGGTCGAGCAGGGCGCGAATCACTTTGCGCTCAGACGGCGTCAGCTCCAGGCCGGGATCGGTGATCAAGTCTCTGAGAGGGGGCATCCGGGCTCCTGCTGGATGAAGGGGGGGTGTTGAATTCGTTTCATAATCCGTTAAAACAGTATTTATGTAACTCAGGTTACATGTCTAGTGAATTTTTAACGGTAGCGATTCAGCGTTTAAATAACGTCAGACCCCTGTGCCATAAGGCCTACACGGATGACGACGGCCCTTGTAGTCCATTGCCCACTGGTGTGTCAGACATTGCCGTTTTTTCTCGTTCAGTGTGTTGGACGGCAAGCTTGCAAGGCCCCCTGAACGGCCCGGTTTGCGGCACAATTGCCGCAAGACCGGCCGCTCGCCGCCGATTTACCTGATGTTCATCGAGTGCAGTGTTGTGCTATCCACCCGTTTGACTTTGATTTGCCATGCTCGAACCGTCGCACAGAAATTGGCGCGTTTTCCTACGAACGAACCTGTTGAAAATCAGCCTTTGAAGCTCGGTGCGCTGGCGACACAATTCGCTAATCCCAGCCTTTTGTTGTGCGGGCCGGAGTTGCGCACCCGGCAGACGGCCGAATGGTTCGGTGCGGCGCCGCAAGTGGACGAAGCGCTGCGTGATTGCGATTGGGGGCGCTGGCACGGGCAAGCGATCAAGGATCTGCAAGTGCACGAGGCTGACGCCTTGCAGGCGTGGATCAGTGATCCACAGGCGGCACCCCATGGTGGCGAGTCGGTAATGCAATTGGGCGAACGTGTAGCGCGGTGGCTGACCAGCCTGCAAGGAAAGCCGGGGCATATCGTCGCCATCACTCATCCGTTCGTGGTGCGCGCTGCATTGATGCAGGTCATGCAGGGCGCCGCGTTCAACGCCGTTGATGTTGAACCGCTGTCAGTGGTTGAGCTGCGCTTCAACGGGATCTGGCGGCTACGCTTGCCGGGTATCGATCTTGCGGGAGCACTTTGATGAAACGACTGCTGGTCATCGGCATCGGCGCCGGCAATCCCGACTACATCACGATGCAGGCGGTGAAGGCGCTGAATCAGGTGGACGTGTTCTTTCTGATGGATAAAGGCCAGAGCAAGGACAAACTGATCGATCTGCGTCGCGATATTTGTGCGCGTTACATCACCGATCCTGCGTATCGCTTCGTCGAATCCCACAGCCCCGAGCGCGCGCGCGGCGACGTGGACTACACCCGCGCGGTCGATGATCTGAACCGCGCCAAGCAAGCAGCCTTCGAACGACTGATCAATGAAGAATTGGCTGACGAGCAGTGCGGCGGATTCCTCGTGTGGGGCGACCCGGCGCTGTACGACAGCACCGTTCGTATCCTGCAGGCGATTCTCGCGTCGGGCCGCTGTGCTTTCGAGTTTGAAGTAATCCCCGGGATTACCAGTGTTCAGGCGCTGGCCGCGCAGCATAAGGTGCCGTTGAACAGCATTGGCCGGTCAATTGAAATCACCACTGGCCGGCGGCTGGCGGCGGGGCAAGTCAGCGACACCGACAGTCTGGTGGTGATGCTTGATGCGGAAGATTCCTACCGCCATGTGGCGGATCAGCAGACAGAAATTTATTGGGGGGCCTACCTGGGCACACCGGATGAAATCCTGATCAGTGGCAAGCTCAAGGATGTGGCGGCCGAGATCGAGCGGGTGCGCAAGGCTGCCCGGGCTGAGCATGGGTGGATCATGGATACCTATCTGTTGCGCAAGCCCTAGATTATGTCTGTCAGGGCTGGCCCCTTCGCGAGCAGGCTCGCTCCCACAGGGAGCGCATTTCAAATGTGGGAGCGAGCCTGCTCGCGAAGGGGTCATCACAGCCAACTCAGGAAATCGCTTTGACCCCACGCCCAAACCGCTCCCGATACACCGACGGCGGCACCCCGACCACGCTGCGAAACGCCACGCGAAAACTTTCCACCGAGCGATAACCGCAGCGTTCGGCGATCTGTTCGGTGTTGTGCACGGTGCTTTCCAGCAGCTCCCGCGCCCGGGCCAGTCGCTCGTGTTGCAGCCACGCCTTGGGCGATTGCCCGCTGGCCTCGGTGAAACGCCGCAGAAAAGTGCGCTCGCTCATCGCCGCTTCGCTGGCCAGATCGCGAACTTCCAGTGGTTGGTGCAGGCGCTCGCGGGCCCACTGCATCACCCGCGACAAGTCGTTGCGTGGTGTCGGGCTGACCGGCGTGGGGATGAACTGTGCCTGACCACCAGTGCGTTGCGGCGACATCACCAGACGCCGGGCCACCGCGTTGGCGACCTGGGTACCGAAATCCCGTGTCACCAGATGCAGGCACGCATCGATCCCGGCGGCGCTGCCCGCCGAGGTAATCAACTGGCCGGAGTCGACGTAGAGCACATCCGGATCCACCGCAATCGCCGGGAAGCGCCGCGCCAGTTCATCGGTGTAGCGCCAGTGTGTGGTCGCGCCGCGGCCGTCGAGCAAGCCACTGGCGGCCAGCACAAACACCCCGGAGCAGATCGACAGCAGCCGCGCACCTTGGGTGTAGGCCTGTCGCAAGGCGTCGATCAGGGCCGGCGGCACCTCGGCATCACGGTCACGCCAACCGGGAATAATAATGGTGCGCGCCTGTGCCAGTAGTTCCAGGCCGCCGTCGGCCAGTACCTGAATCCCGCCCATGGCGCGCATCGGCCCTTGGTCGACGGCGACGATGCGATGCTCGTACCACGGGAAATCGAACTCAGGCCGGGCCAGGCCGAAAATCTCCACGGCGATGCCGAACTCGAACGTACAGAGGCCGTCGTAGGCCAGAATCGCGACCAATCCAGGTGAATTTGGCATTTGGCGGAAAATTCCCGGTGAGTGTCTTGCCCGCCACTGTAGCGCCAAGTGCTGGCCCGATAAAGTCTGTTTACACCCCCAACAGATGTAGGAGCTAAACAGCATGACCAGCCTGGTTCGCGAAATTCCTGCCGCACCGTCAGCGATTGCCTTGATGCATTTCAGCAACCGTCTGACCTTCGAGACCGATTGTTCCGACGTCTTCAGCAGCCAGGAGGCCGGCGAAGTCGATTTTGTGCTGGTCGATGTGCGCGGGCCGCTGGCGTTCGAGCGCGGTCATGTGCCGGGGGCCATCAATATCCCGACACGTTTGCTGACGAGCGAAGGTCTGGCGGAGTATTCGAAGAACACGCTGTTCGTGGTCTATTGCGCCGGCCCGCACTGCAACGGCGCCAATAAGGCAGCGGTGAAACTGGCGGCGTTGGGTTACCCGGTCAAGGAGATGATCGGCGGCGTGACCGGATGGCTGGATGAAGGCTTTTCGCTGAGCGTCGAACAAGCCGCCAAAACCCCCATCGCCTGCGAATGCTGAATGCTTTTGTAGGAGCTGCCGCAGGCTGCGATCTTTTGACTTTTTTTAAGAACAAGAGCAAAAGATCGCAGCCTTCGGCAGCTCCTACATGAGTAATAGGTACCCTTTTCGAGGGTTTGTCCTACAGCCTTTGCACCATGTCGGCGCACCGTTGATCTCAGTCAACGGTGGCGCCGATTTTCTGTAAGTATTTGTCGCTTAAACACAATTTGCCCTGTGCGCGTCGCCATAGACTGCCGGCCACTTCGGTTTTTGCTTTCAAAAAGCCATGACCGAACGTTCAATCGAAAGCTGCCAATAAAAGCCTCCGCACACAGGAGTAATAAATGAAGAAGCTAGTGATGTTCGGTGCCCTGGCACTGTCGATGTTGTCCCTGACCGCTGTGGCCGAAGACGCCAAACCGATTCGTCTGGGGATCGAAGCCGCTTACCCGCCATTTTCGATGAAAACCGCTGATGGCAAACTCGCCGGGTTCGACGTCGATATCGGCGATGCCCTGTGCAAACAGATGGACGTCAAATGCGTGTGGGTCGAGCAGGAGTTCGATGGCCTGATCCCGGCACTCAAAGTGAAGAAGATCGACGCGATTCTGTCCTCGATGACCATCACTGACGACCGCAAGAAAAACGTCGATTTCACCATCAAGTACTACCACACCCCGGCGCGCTTCGTGATGAAGGAAGGCTCCGGTGTCAAAGACCCGCTGACCGAGCTCAAGGGCAAGAAAGTCGGCGTGCTGCGCGCCAGTACCCACGACCGCTATGCCACCGACATGGCCAAGGACGCCGGGTTTGAAGTGGTGCGCTATGGCTCGCAACAGGAAGCCAACCTGGACATGAAATCCGGCCGTCTCGACGCGATGCTGGCAGACTCGGTCAACCTCAGCGACGGTTTCCTGAAGACCGACGCCGGTAAAGGCTTCGAATTCGTCGGCCCGACCTACGAAGATGCCAAATACTTCGGCGGCGGTGCCGGGATTGCCGTACGCAAGGGCGATACCGAGCTGGCCGAGAAATTCAACAAGGCCATCACCGAAATCCGCGCCAATGGCGAGTACAAGAAAGTCCAGGACAAGTACTTCGACTTTGATGTGTACGGTCATTAATACGCTGTAGAAAAAAGTGGCCCCGTGAATGCGGTGGCCACTTTTTTTGTGCTCTCCCCCTGAAGACAAAGACCCCCTGTGGGAGCGGGCTTGCTCGCGAAGGCTGTATAACATTCAACACAATCATTGATTGATACACCGCCTTCGCGAGCAAGCCCGCTCCCACAGGGGATTTTCGCCGATTCAATTTTCAGGAGTTTTCTCATGCAACGCATCGACCATGTTCTGCCCTGGAGCCATTTGGGCAGCGAACGTTCCCTCAGCGTCTTCCGTTACGGCGCGGGCAGTCGCAAGGTGTACATCCAGGCCAGTCTGCACGCCGACGAACTGCCGGGCATGCGCACCGCATGGGAACTCAAACAACGCCTCAACGAGCTGGAACAGCAGGGTCGTTTGCAAGGCGTGATCGAGCTGGTGCCGGTGGCCAATCCGATCGGCCTCGACCAGCACCTGCAGGGCAGCCACATGGGCCGCTTCGAGCTGGGCAGCGGGAAGAATTTCAACCGCTCGTTTGTCGAACTCAGCGCGCCAGTGGCGGCGCGAATCGGCGAGCAACTGGGCAGCGATGCCGTGGCCAACATCGCCTTGATCCGCCAGACCATGGGGCAGGTGCTCGATGAGCTGCCAGCCCCGGCCTCGCAACTGGAAGCACTGCACCGCTTGCTGCTGCGCCATGCCTGCGACGCCGACATCACTCTTGATCTGCATTGCGATTTTGAAGCGGCGATTCACATCTACGCGCTGCCTCAACATTGGCCGCGCTGGCAATCGCTGGCGGCGCGACTGAAGGCTGGCGTTGCGCTGTTGTGTGAAGACTCCGGTGGCAGTTCGTTCGACGAATCGTGCTCGTCGCCGTGGCTGCGCCTGGCGCGGGCGTTCCCGAACGCGGCGATTCCTCCGGCTAACCTCGCCACCACCCTGGAACTGGGCAGCATGGGCGACACGCGGGTCGATCAGGCCCAGGCCAATTGCGAAGCGATTCTCGGCTTTCTCGCCGAGCAGGGCTTCATCAGCGGCGAATGGCCGGCGGCACCGGCCGAGTGCTGCGAAGGCATGCCGTTCGAAGGCACCGAATACCTGTTTGCGCCGCACCATGGCGTGGTCAGCTTCCTGCGCAACGCCGGGGAATGGGTCGAGAAGGGCGACGCGCTGTTCGAGGTGGTGGATCCGTTGAATGACCTGCTGACTACCGTGCGCGCCGGCACCAGCGGCGTGCTGTTTGCGATTGATCGCGGGCGTTACACCCAGCCGGGGATCTGGCAGGCCAAGGTGGCGGGGCGCGAACCGATTCGGGTGGGCAAGCTGATCAACGACTGAATCCAGACCTCACCCACCCCTGTAGGAGCTGCCGAAGGCTGCGATCTTTTGATCTTGCTTTTAAAAGTCAAAGTCAAAAGATCGCAGCCTGCGGCAGCTCCTACAGGTCTGGGTGAGGCAGGTTAAGCCTGTTAGGCTCCACCGACGAACCCGACACTCTGTGAAGGAAGGCTTTATGTTGAAGGCGTTTGCCCTGTTAACCCTCCTGGCGTCCAGCGCCGTCCATGCGCAAACCACGCTGCAAAGCGACTTGCCACTGAAGTACATCGAACAGGTTCACCCGGACGCTGACACTCGGCCACTGGTTATTTTTCTGCACGGCTACGGCAGTAACGAAGCCGATCTGATCGGTATGAAGTTTCAGCTGCCGGCGCAGTACAACTACCTGTCGGTGCAGGCGCCGTTGGCGTTGGGCGAAGGGCGTTTCCAGTGGTTTCGCAAGAAAGGCGAAGGTGCCTACAACGGCGAGACCGATGATCTGCAGGCCAGCGGCCAGAAGTTGCGGGATTTTATCGCGCAGGCGGCGCAGAAATATCACGCCAGCCCGGACAAGGTGTACCTGATCGGCTTCAGCCAAGGCGCGATGATGACCTACGAAGTGGGCTTGCGTCCGCCCGTGGCGGTCGGTGGCATCGCGGCGTTGAGCGGACGGCTGTTGCCGGTATTGAAAACCGAGCTCAAGGCGCAGCAACAACCGTTGCCGCTGAAGATCTTCATCGGCCACGGCACCGCCGATGATCGGGTGCCGTACCGCGACGGCACCGCGGCCAATGCGCTGCTGCAAAAACTTGCCTACACACCCGAGTTTCACGCCTATCCCGGTGTCGGCCACAGCATCAGCGCGGCCGAGCTGCGCGACTTGAATGCCTGGCTGCAGCAGCTCAATCCGTGACGATCACTTGTCCTTGAGGATGGTTTTCACCAGCGCATCGTGACCGCTCTTGTCGCTGGCCCGGGAAATCACCTGGACCAGCGCCATGCGCTTGCCGGAGGCGGCGAGCAGCGTGGTGTTGAGTGTCTGGCCGCCGCCCTGAGTGGCGGTGCTGTCGACCTGACGCACACCGAGGCCGCTGCTTTTCTGGGTCAGGCTTTTTTCACTGAGCTTGTTGAAATCCGGCAGAGCCTTGCGTTGATCATCAATGAAACTCGCCAGGCTGCCATCGAGAAATTCGTTGTCGTTGTCCTTGACGCTGGCGCCACCGGCGATCTGGTTTTCGGCGGCGATGACCACAGTCTTGGTCGCCTGATTGGTGTACATCGTGCCCTTGGCACCGGTTGGCCCGGCCGGCAGCGGGTCGGCGGTGAAGCCTTTGGGCAGGACGAAGGTGAACTTGCCGTCGAGCATCGACACGTTGTTGGTCGAGGCTTTTTCCTTGGGCTTGGCTGCCTGGGCGTTGAGGGCGCCGAAACCGGCGACCGCCGCCAGCAACAGGACGACGGCTTTCTTGCTGAGCAATGACATGTGAATCTCCGAGGGATGGTCGCGCCAGGGCGGCGATGATCCCACGGAGCATGCCTGGCATTCCAGCGCGGTTTGTCAGGCGTTTGCGTCAGCCTTGGGGTGGTTGGCCTTTGCCGGGACCTGTCGAGCCAGCAACTTGCGAGTGACGCCGAGCATGGCCACCGACACCGCGACACCGGCGATGAATCCGCTGAGGCCCAGGCTTGGCAGGGTCAGCGCCGACACCAGGCAAAACGCCGAAAACGAGTACATGCCGATCGCCGTCGCCCGCAGCAATGCCGCGGTAAACGCCGGGCCGCGGGTCTGTTGCGAGAACACCGCCATCACACTGCCGAGCACCGGGAACACCGCGAGCAGGCCGCTCCAGCGCTCACCCACGGTACTCGCGAGCATCGTCACCAGCAGCGTCAGCGCCGCGCCGGCAATCATGCGCCAGATGAGTTTGTCCGACTTCGGCGCCGGGCCATTCAACACCGGTTGCACGTCGGGAAACAGGTGCGGCGCCGCCAACAGGGCAATCGCCGCCGCAGCGATCGAGAACGGCAGCGACGGCGGAATCAGCGACAACACCAGCGCCAGTCCCGCCCAAACCGACAGCGAAACCGTCAACGCCCACGGCCAGTTCGCCCGCTGCGCCACCTGCGCGTAGGTGATGCAGAACGCGATCATGGCGAACATCGCTGACAGCGCTGCAACCGCCGATTGCGCAGCAAACTGCGGCCCCTGTTCGATGGCGAGGAAGAACAGAATCGGCCCGACCACCACCGGCAACCCCGACAGCCAACCGGCCACGCTCGGCCCCCAGCGCTTGCCGGCGAGGGAAATCAGCAGCAGAAATCCGGGGATCAACAGTAATTTGAGAATCAGCACGCGGGAGGCCTCGGGGAAGGAAGTGGCCAAGGTAACCGATTGGCGCATTGATCGACAGTTTTTGTATACAAAGTCTGCGGGTGATATCCGCTATGCTCTGAAGATCGGGGTTTACCGGAGTCGATACCGCGATGAGCAAACCATCGAAGTTGCTGCGTGGATGCTGTGGCATCGGCTTGTGGGCGTTGTTACTCACGCCGACCTGGGCCAATTGGCAGGACGCCGTGCCCGGCGCGCAAATCATCGGCACCGGTGATTTCAGTGTGTTCGGTTTCGACGTCTACAACGCCCGGTTGTGGAGCGCGGCACGCCCGTTGTCGACCGAACAACCCTTCGCTCTGGAGCTGATCTATCGGCGCAAGATCTCCCGTGACGATCTGGTGCAGGCCAGTGTCGATGAAATCAAACGGCTGGCAGGCTCGGGAGTCAGTCCGGCACAACTGGCCGCGTGGCAAGGGCAAATGGAGCAATCGTTCGTCGATGTGCAGGCTGGCACACGGATTACAGGCGTGTATCTGCCAGGGCAGGGCGCACGGTTTTTTGTCGGTCAGCAGTTGCAGCATGAAATCGATGATCCACAGTTTGCCCGGGCGTTTTTCAACATTTGGCTTGATCCGCGTACGCGCAATCCGCAATTGCGCGAGCAACTGTTGGGCATGACCCGATAGAGTCTTTGTTCTTCAAGGCGCTGACTGAAACGTCTAAGCTGCGACTTTCCGACTTGTTTCTGGATGTGTGCGTGAAATTCAGCTTACCCAAAATTGCCACTGCGCCGTTCTGCCCGCCGGAAGTGGCCGGCAGTGTGGAAGTCGATCCCCGCGCCTCGTTTTTCAAACGTGCGCTGCGTTTTGCCGGTCCCGGATTGCTGGTGTCGATCGGTTACATGGACCCGGGCAACTGGGCGACGGCCATCGAGGCCGGTTCGCGTTTTGGTTACAGTTTGCTGTTTGTGGTGCTGCTGGCGAGTCTGGCGGGGATGGTCGTGCAGTGCTTGTGTTCGCGCCTGGGGATTGCCACCGGTCGCGATCTGGCGCAGCTGTCCCGCGAGCGCTACAGCACGCCGGCCGCACGCCTGCAATGGGTGTTGGCGGAAATCTCGATCATCGCCACCGATCTGGCCGAAGTGCTCGGTTGCGCCCTGGCATTCCACTTGTTGCTCGGCTGTTCGCTGACCTTCGGCATCGCCCTGACGGCCTTCGACACGCTGCTGGTACTGGCCCTGCAGAACCGTGGCTTCCGTCGGCTGGAGGCGATCATGCTGGTGCTGGTGGCGACCATCGGCGTGTGTTTCTTCGTTGAACTGGTACTGATCAAACCCTACTGGCCAGACGTGTTCGCTGGCTTCAAACCGTCGCTTTCGGCGATCAGCGATGCCGCGCCGCTGTATCTGGCGATCGGCATCCTCGGCGCCACGGTGATGCCGCACAACCTCTACCTGCACACCTCGATCGTGCAGACGCGGATGATCGGCCAGGACCTGGCGAGCAAGCAGGACGCGGTGAATCTGGCACGCATCGACACCATCGGTTCACTGGCGCTGGCGTTGCTGGTCAACGCGGCGATTCTGATTCTGGCGGCGGCTGCGTTTCACCAGTCCGGGCATACCGATGTGGTCGACATTCAGGACGCCTACCACCTGCTCGACCCGCTGGTCGGCGGCGCGCTGGCCAGCGTGCTGTTCGGCGTCGCATTGCTGGCGTCGGGACAGAGCTCGACGTTCACCGGGACCATCGCCGGACAGGTGATCATGGAGGGTTATCTGAACCTGCGGATTCCCTGCTGGCAGCGGCGTTTGATCACTCGCGGACTGGCACTGATCCCGGCGTTCATCGGCGTGTGGCTGATGGGGGATAACGCGGTGGGCAAGTTGCTGGTGTTGAGTCAGGTGGTGCTCAGCCTGCAACTGCCATTTGCGCTGTACCCGCTGATTCGCATGACCAGCGACAAACAGCTGATGGGGCCGTTTGTGAATAGACTGCCGACCCGGGTGCTGGCTTGGGGGCTGTTTGCGGTGATCAGTGGGGCGAATGCCTGGTTGATTTTGCAGATGGCGGTGTGAGTCTGGTTTTTCTGTAGCCTGAGCTGGCCCCTTCGCGAGCAAGCCCGCTCCCACCTTGGAATGCATTCCCCTGTGGGAGCGGGCTTGCTCGCGAAGAGGGAGGAACATTCACTGCAAATTTCAAAGGACAAAAAAACACCCGGTGCAACGCAAGTCGCACCGGGTTTTTGTTGCCAGCGAGCAGCGGATGTCGTGGATCCACCGCGCGCTGTGAACTCTTGGGTTAAGCGCGTTCCAGCGCCAGCGCCACACCCTGACCACCGCCGATGCACAGGGTCGCCAGACCTTTCTTCGCATCACGCTTGATCATTTCGTGCAGCAGTGTCACCAGCACCCGGCAACCCGACGCACCGATCGGGTGACCGAGGGCGATGGCGCCGCCGTTGACGTTGACCTTGTCCAGATCCCATTGCAGATCCTTGGCTACTCCCAGCGATTGCGCAGCGAAAGCTTCGTTGGCTTCGATCAGGTCGAGTTGGCCGATGTTCCAGCCCGCCTTGTCCAGGCAGCGGCGAGTGGCCGAGACCGGGCCGATGCCCATGATCGCCGGGTCTACACCGGCGTTGGCGTACGCGGCGATTTTTGCCAGCGCCGGTAGGCCCAGGGCCTTGGCCTTTTCGGCGCTCATCAGGATCACCGCAGCGGCGCCGTCGTTCAGCGACGAAGCGTTGCCGGCGGTGACACTGCCGTCCTTCTTGAACGCCGGACGCAGTTTCGCCAGCGATTCGGCGGTGGTGTCGCCGCGTGGTTGTTCGTCGACCTTGAACGCTACCGGGTCACCTTTGCGCTGTGGGATCAGGATCGGCGTGATCTCATCGACAAAGCGCCCGGCCTCGATGGCAGCCGCCGCTTTGCGCTGCGAAGCGGCGGCGAAGGCGTCCTGCTGCTCGCGGCTGATCTCATATTTATCGACCAGATTCTCGGCAGTGATGCCCATGTGGTAATCGTTGAACGCATCCCACAGGCCATCGCTGATCATGGTGTCGACGATTTGCGCATGCCCCATGCGCAGACCGGTGCGTGCGCCCGGCATCACGTAGTTGGACAGGCTCATATTCTCCTGACCGCCAGCGATGATCACCTCGGCATCGCCGCAACGGATCGCCTGCGCGCCCAGGTGCAGGGCTTTCAGGCCCGAGCCGCAGACCTTGTTCAGGGTCATGGCCGGCACGGCGTGGGGCAGGCCGGCCTTGATCGCGGCCTGACGCGCCGGGTTCTGGCCGGCGCCGGCAGTCAGCACCTGACCCATGATCACTTCATCGACCTGCGCACCGTCCAGACCAGTCTGTTCGAGCAACTGGCGAATCACCGCAGCGCCCAGATCCACGGCGGACACGCTGGCCAGAGAACCCTGGAAACTGCCGATCGCGGTGCGGGTGGCGGCAACAATTACGACGTCTTGCATTTTCGAATTCCTCACTGGGCAGCGAACTGCATTTCCGGTACGTGATCCGGGACGATCAGTTTACCAGCGGTTTTGGCGACGATTTCCTCGACGCTGACGCCAGGTGCGCGTTCCTTGAGGACAAAAGCGCCATTTTCGATTTCCAGATAGGCGAGGTCGGTCAGTACGCGCTTGATGCAGCCGGCGCCGGTCAGCGGCAGGCTGCACTTGGCCAACAGTTTGGACTCACCGTCCTTGGAAGCGTGGGTCATGATCACGATGATGTTGTCGGCCCCGGCCACCAGATCCATCGCGCCGCCCATGCCCTTGACCAGTTTGCCGGGAATCATCCACGAAGCGATGTTGCCTTCGACGTCGACCTCGAACGCGCCGAGCACGGTCAGGTCGACATGCCCGCCGCGAATCATCGCGAAGGATTCGGCGGAGTTGAAGATCGATGCGCCGATGCGCGCGGTCACGGTCTGTTTGCCGGCGTTGATCATGTCGGCATCGATGGTGTCTTCAGTCGGAAAAGGCCCCATGCCGAGCAGGCCGTTTTCCGATTGCAGCATGACTTCCATGCCTTCGGGAATGTAGTTGGCGACCAGGGTCGGAATGCCGATGCCGAGGTTGACGTAGTAGCCGTCCTGCATTTCGCGGGCGACGCGCTGAGCCATTTGTTCGCGGGTAAGTGCCATGTTTTTATTCTCCGTCAGCCTGAATTATTTGCGGATGGTGCGCTGTTCGATGCGCTTTTCGAACGTGCCGCAAATGACCCGGTCGACGTAGATGCCGGGGGTGTGGATCTGCGACGGATCCAGCTCGCCGGGCTCGACGATTTCTTCGACTTCGACCACAGTGATCTTGCCGGCGGTGGCGGCCAGCGGGTTGAAGTTCTGCGCAGTGTGGCGGTAGATGACGTTACCGAAATGGTCGGCTTTCCAGCCTTTGACGATGGCGAAATCGCCGGTGATGGACTCTTCCATCAGGTATTTGCGCCCGTTGAACTCGCGCACTTCCTTGCCTTCGGCGACCGGGGTGCCGACGCCGGTGGCGGTGAAGAAGGCCGGGATGCCGGCGCCGCCTGCGCGCATTTTCTCGGCGAGGGTGCCTTGCGGGGTCAGGATGACTTCGATGTCGCCCTTGAGCAGTTGCTCTTCGAACAGTTTGTTTTCGCCGACGTAGGAGGCGATCACCTTGCTGATCTGGCGGTCGGTCAGCAGCACACCGAGGCCGAAACCATCGACGCCGCAGTTGTTGGAAACCACGGTGAGGTCGCGGGTGCCCTTGCGCTTGATCTCGGCGATCAGGTTTTCCGGGATGCCGCACAGGCCAAAGCCGCCGGCGATCACGGTCATGCCGTCTTCCAGACCCGCCAGAGCTTCCTCGTAGGAACTCACGCGCTTGTCGAAACCTGCCATATGCACCTCTTTTATTGTTTGTCGGGCGGCTGGCTAGCCGAATGACTGGAGTGTCTCGCTGAGGGATATATTTGTTAAGTTGATTTTTAAGGTTGATTGATTGATAAAGCTCAATAGTTGACGCTATCCCTGTAGGAGCTGCCGCAGGCTGCGATCTTTTGATGTTGTTTTTAAGATCAAGATCAAAAGATCGCAGCCTGCGGCAGCTCCTACAGTGATTATGGCGTTTATCCGGCAATATCGCGCAAGGGCGCTATCCAGTATGACCATCAAACAGATCCGCGCCTTCCTCGCCGTGGCCCAGAGCCTGAGCTTCGCTGTGGCCTGTGAGCGCCTGCACCTGTCGCAATCGGCACTGAGCCTGACCATCAAGGCGCTGGAAGAGGGGCTGGGTGGGCGGCTGTTCAGCCGCAACACGCGCAACGTGGCGCTGACTGCCGAAGGCGAATCGCTGCTGCCGCTGGCCCGGCGCCTGATCGCCGACTGGGACAACGCCGAAGACGAAATGCGCCAGCGCTTCAGCCTGCAACGCGGACGGGTGACGCTGGCGGCGATGCCATCGTTTGCCGGCAACCTGCTGCCGCCGATCCTCAAGACGTTCCGCGCGCGCTATCCGAACGTCAACGTCACGGTCAACGACGTGATCAACGAGCAAGTGCTGGAGATGGTCCGCGACCGGCAGGTGGAGCTGGGCGTGGCATTCGAGCCGATGCAGAACACCTCGCTGACATTTACCCCGCTGTACATGGACCGCTTTGTCGCCGTGGTGCCACAGGATTCAGCGCTGGCCGGGCTTGGCGAAATCGACTGGCAGACCTTGCTGCAGGAACCGTTCATCACCCTGCAACGGCCGTCGACGGTACGGGTGATGCTCGAAGAACACTTGCAGGCTCGGGGCCTGAAACTGCCGGTGGAATTCGAAAGCCATCAACTGGCAACGGTCGGGCGTATGGTTGCCAGCGGGCTCGGGGTCAGTGCGGTACCGGCGCTGTGTGCCGAGCAGATGCAGGAACTGGGTGCGTGTTGCCTGACCCTGAATGATTCGGTGGAGCGGGCGATTGGTGTACTCACGGAACCGGGAAATGAACTGTCGGCGGCGGCGCAGGCACTGTTCGACATCCTCAAAGCTGAACACTGAACACTGAACACTGAACACTGAACACTGAACTGCGATCCCATCCCTGTAGGAGCTGCCGAAGGCTGCGATCTTTTGATCTTGCTTCTAAAAAACAAAGTCAAAAGATCGCAGCCTTCGGCAGCTCCTACAGGGGATTTTCGGCATTCAGGAAGTCAAGCGTTGCACCAGCAGCGGCAGCAGTTGCTCACATGACGCCTCGATCTTCAGATCCAGCAGATCATCGGCGCGGGTCTTGCCCAGATTGATCGCCAGCAACGGCTTGCCCCGATCAGCAATCACCCGGCACAGACGAAACGCCGAATACGCCATCAGCGACGAACCCACCACCAGCAATCCCGCAGCATTCTCTGCCGCCGCCATGGCTCGCGCCGCTGTCGGTTGCGCCACGTTCTCGCCGAAAAACACCACGTCCGGCTTCATCCGTTCACCGGCGCAATACGGGCACTGCGGAGTCTGAAAGCGTGCTTCGAAGGCCGGGTCGAGCAGGGTATCGCCGTCCGGCGCCTGCACCGCGTCGACCCCGGCCAGATACGGATTCTGCTCGACCATCCGCTGCTGAATGTCGTCACGCGCGCTGCGCTGGCCGCAATCCAGGCACAGCACCCGGTGCAGACTGCCGTGCAGTTCGATCACGTCCTGACTGCCGGCCTGATCGTGCAGGGTGTCGACGTTCTGCGTGATCAAGGCGCTTATCAGTCCCTGGCGCTGCAACTCGGCCAGTGCTTGATGCGCGGCATTGGGCCGCGCCTGACGCACCCGCGGCCAGCCAAGCATGGCCCGCGCCCAGTAGCGACGACGGGATTCCGGGGCGGCGAGAAATTCCTGATACATCATCGGTTGCCGGCCACGGCGCACACCTTCGCTGTCGCGGTAATCCGGGATGCCCGACGGCGTGCTGATACCGGCGCCGGTCAGCACCAGGAAATCGCCATCGGCCATGGCCTGGTGCAAGGTATCGAGGTGTTCGCGGGTCGGGCTGTCGAGCATGGTCAGCGCTCCGGGGAGGACGATGCCCGCAGGTTAGCATTAACCTTGTGGCGAGGGAGCTTGCTCCCGCTGGACTGCGCAGCAGGCCTGTTGTTGCGGTCGCTTCGCAACCCGACGGGAGCTAGCTCCCTCGCCACAGGTGATAGCGGTGATCTATTTGCGTGCCTCCAGAATCAGATTGAACGGCGTCTGCGTCGCCCGGCGGAAATGCTTGAACCCGGCCTCGGCAAACACCTTGCGCAAGCGCATTTCACCGGCCTGCGCACCCAGCCCCAGGCCGACTTCCTGCGACAGCGAAT
The DNA here is from genome assembly GCF_057799175.1 of Pseudomonas sp. 14P5.3.2. NCBI lineage: Bacteria > Pseudomonadati > Pseudomonadota > Gammaproteobacteria > Pseudomonadales > Pseudomonadaceae > Pseudomonas > Pseudomonas sp. 14P5.3.2. The sequence goes on from NZ_JBYOKU010000010.1 coordinate 37,643, forward strand.
TCGGCGTGCAGATAAAGGTCGAGGCCGCGTAAAACAGTCGTCCAACCGGGTTGATGTTGTCGTCCAGCGCATCGTTGGCAAACGGCTCGACCAGCAGCACCGTGCCGTCATCCTTCAACGATTTAAACGCATGCCGCGCAGCGCCGACCGGGTCGCCCATGTCGTGCAGGCAGTCGAAGTAGCAGATCAGGTCGTAGTCGCTGCCGGGGTAACTTTTGGCAGTGCTCTGGAGGAATTTCGCCCGGCTGCTGACGCCACCTTCTTCGGTGCGCTGGGTGGCGACGGTGATCGACGGCGCGTGGAAGTCAAAGCCGACGAATTGCGAGTTGGGAAACGCCTGCGCCATGATCACCGTCGAGGCGCCGTGGCCGCAGCCGATGTCGGCGACTTTGGCGCCGTCTTCAAGTTTGGCGACCACACCGTCCAGCGCCGGCAGCCATTCCGCGATCAAGTGACCTTTGTAGCCGGGGCGAAAGAAGCGTTCGGTGCCGCTGAACATGCAGGGGTGATGATCGCCCCAGGGCAGGGCGCCGTTGCCGCGCATGGCTTTGACCAGTTTGTCCTTGTCGTGGAAGAACGACGCCACCACACCGAGTCCGCCGGCGACATACACCGGCGAGTCTTCGACAGCCAGGGCCAGCGCCTGCTCTTCCGGCAGACGGAACTGGCCATCGTGGTGTTCCATATAGCCGGACGCGGCGTGGGCGCTGAGCCATTCGCGCACCAGGCGCGGGTTGCAGGTGGTTTTTTCGGCGAGGGCTTGCGGGGTAATCGGCTGACTGTCGGCCATTGCCCGGTACAGCCCGAGTTCTTCGCCAACGATCACGTTCGCCAGCATTGCGGCGCCGCCCATGTCGTTGACCAGTTTGCCCATGAATGCATTGAGCCTTGATTCGTCCATCACGAGTGCTCCTGATACAGGATCACCGTCCGGTGGCAAAACGATGTCGAGGCATGGGCCGCAGGGCAGTGGTCACAGAAGTGGGCAGGGCACAGCTGACTCCGTCCTGCATTCCCCCTCGACCGGGTAATGAATCAGTCTAGCCGGGCTGGAGCAAGATGCAGCGTTTGTGGCTCACCCAATCCCCCTGTGGGAGCGGGCTTGCTCGCGAAGGCGTTGTATCAGTCAACTAATCGGCTAGCTGACACGCCGCTTTCGCGAGCAAGCCCGCTCCCACAGGGGATTTGTGATGCTCCATTCCGCCGTTTAGCGCCGGTCGCCGCCCGTTCACAGGTCGCGCACCATCAGCCATTGATCGTTGTCCCAGGCCCGAAAGCGCTCCAGCACGGTCGTGGCAATCCCACCAGTGTTTCGAGGGCTTTACAAAATCCCGCCACTCATCGGCCCGGCGACTGTTTTAGCGGCTCTTCGGACGATTGACTGGGACGCCGCTGACCCTCGGCGCGATAGTGGGGTGAGTGGGCCAGTCCCCCCCAACCTGCAGCGGAGCGCGATTGATGAGTACCCCCATTGATCTGACGGGCCTGAAAGAGCGCCAGAAAGTCGCCTGGGCCAGCGGCGATTATGCGGTGATCGGCACCACCTTGCAGATCGTCGGCGAAAACCTCGCCGAGGCCTGCGACTTGCGCTGCGATGAGGAGGTGCTGGATGTCGCCGCCGGCAATGGCAATGCGACTCTGGCGGCGGCGCGGCGCGGTTGTCAGGTGACCTCGACCGACTATGTCGCGGCGTTGCTGGAGCGTGGACAGGATCGGGCGCGGGCCGAACATCTTGATGTGATTTTTCAGGTCGCCGATGCCGAAGCATTGCCGTTCGCCGACGAGAGTTACGACGCGGTGCTCTCGACGTTTGGCGTGATGTTCGCCCCGGATCAGGCCACCGCGGCTGCGGAATTGGCGCGGGTCTGCCGACGGGGCGGGCGGATCGGCCTGGCGAACTGGACGCCGGAAGGCTTTGTCGGCCAGATGTTCAAAGTCCTCGGCCGCCACGTGCCGCCGCCCGCCGTGGCCCAGCCGCCGTCGAACTGGGGCACCGAAGCGTGGTTGCACAGCCACTTCGATGAGCGCCAGTTCCTGCTGCAGGTCACGCGGCGCACGTTCAACTTCCGCTATCGCTCGGCGGCGCATTTCATCGACATTTTCCGCCACTGGTACGGGCCGGTGCACAAGGCCTTTGCGGCACTGCCGCCGGAAAGCGGGCAGGCGCTGGAGAGTAATCTGGCGGATTTGCTCAACCGCTCGAACCGGGTGGGAGAGCGATCGCTGGTGGTGCCGAGCGAGTACCTTGAGGTGGTCATCACCAAACGCTGAAAGATCAATGAAACCTTTGTAGGAGTGAGCCTGCTCGCGATGGCGGTGTGTCAGTCGGATATTTTTCTACTGACACACCGCCATCGCGAGCAGGCTCACTCCTACAGGGGAATGGTGTTTGGCAGGTATGGCGCTATTTCAAATGCGCCCCATCCACCCACTCCAGCGCCGTACGCCAGATGCAGATCCCCAGGAAATACGCCGACGCCAGCAGCCACAAACCCATCACCAGCGGATTGATCACCGGGTGATTGAGCACCAGCGACAGGCTGCACAGCAGCCAGATCGCCGTGACCGCGATGTTGATCGGCATGAACCGGCGCACGCGGAACGGGTGGAGGAATTTCATGCGGGTGACGGTCAGCAGCGCCAGACCGATGATGGTCAAAAAGGTGATCCACGGCCCCGGATTGATGATGTACAGGCACAGGGCAACCACGTTCCACGCGGCTGGGAAGCCGACGAAGTAGTTGTCCTTGCTCTTCATGTTGACGTTGCAGAAACAGAACAGCGACGACACCAGAATCAGCGACACGCTCAGCAGCAAGGTGTAGTCGGGCAGGGGAATGTAGCGGTAGATAAACAGCGCCGGGATGAACACGTAGGTCAGGTAGTCGATCACCAGATCGAGGATCGAACCGTCGAAACTGGGCAGCACCGATTGCACGTTGACCTTGCGTGCGAGCGCCCCGTCGAGACCGTCGACGATCAATGCCACGCCCAGCCACATCAGGCAATGGGTCGGCTGGTTCTCCAGCAGGGCGAGGGTCGCCAGAAATGCAGTGACCACGCCGGTCGCGGTAAAACCATGGGCGCCCCATGCTTTGAGCCTGGCGATGTGTACGGTCGATATCACAGGGGCGTTCTCCAGATAAATGAAGCAAGCCGGTTATCACCCTTTGGCAAAGGGCGCCGGCAAACCGGGTCGGGTTGCAGCTATCGACCGGTCAGGCCGGGATAAGGTTCATCACCTTTGAATCTTAGCTGGCCGCACAAAAAATACCTCGGCGAAATCCGCCGACGGCAGCCGGTGTCAGCCAAACGGTGCTGGCGCGCCGGCGTCGGCGGTCTATCGTTGCCTGACGCAGTTATTGCCAATGCCTGAGGACGAGATCATGAACACCAGCGATTTGCTCGAACAACTGCTGCGAGGCCAGGCCTCGGCGGGACAATCTAGTGGCGCCTCGGCTGGCGCAGGTCTGGGCGGACTGGGCGGCTTGCTCGGTGGCTTGTTGGGCGGCGGCGCGAGTACAGGCGCCAGTGGCGCGCAGTCCGGTGGGCTGGGCGGTCTGGGTGGATTGCTGGGTGGTTTGCTTGGCGGCGGTGGCGGCGGTGGATTGGGCGGCGCGCTGGGCGGGGCACTCGGTGGCGGCGGTACACAAAGTCGTTCCGGCGGTACCAATTATGCGGCACTGGCCTCGCTGGGGATGATGGCGTACCAGGCGTATCAGGCCTGGCAACGCAGTCAGGCGTCGGCGGCGCCACAGCAGATTCCGCCAACCGCAAATCTGCTGGCCGGGCCCGAAGTCGAGGAACACGGGCATGCTGTGCTGCGGGCACTGATCGCGGCAGCCAAGGCTGATGGTGAGATCGACGCACGGGAACGGCAAATGATCGATGAAGAGATTGGCAATCACACCGACGATCCAGGATTGCAGCAATGGTTTAACGCTGAAGTTGCCAAACCGCTGGATGCGAACGAAGTAGCCGAGGCCGCCAACGGCGACCCGGCCATGGCCGCCGAAATGTACCTGGTCAGCGTGATCCTGGTGGACGACCAGCAAGACGCCGAACGCACCTACCTGGATGAACTGGCTGCCGCGTTGCAGATCGACCCGCAATTGCAGGTGCACCTGGAACAGCAGGCCAAGGGGACGGTTTAAAGCAGAATCAAAAGATCGCAGCCTTCAGAGCCAGACAGCATCCCACAACGGGTAATCACCCAAACGCTGCACCAGACCTGCCCACAATGGATTCATGACAATGTAGCGGGCGGCCGCTTTAAGGTCTTCATCGCGACGCAAGGCCCGGTCGTGATATCCGCGTTGCCACAGCGGCTCCGAATTGCCTTGCAGCAGGTTGACCGAGCGACTACTGCGCGATTTGACGCGGCACATTAATTGCGCAAGAGAGCCTTGTTTTAATTCGACCAGCCAATGGAGGTGGTCCGGCATCACAACCCAGGCTAGCGAATGAACCATTCCCGCTTGATCGGCAGCCCGCATCTGTCCTACCAATAGTCGTCCCGCTCTCCAATCCGAAAAAACCGGTCGACGCTCCTCAACCACCGCCGTCAGCATATAAACCCGCCCAACCTCCGAATAACGTCCCTTACGTAAACCGCAGGCTTTTGCAGCTTCAGGCATTCCATTGCCCTCCGTAAACATCGTCCTTGAACACTAGCGCTACAAAAACAACCCGCTCGGCCAAGCCATTACACGATGTAAATGTAGGAGCTGCCGAAGGCTGCGATCTTTTGATCTTGATCGTAAAAGACAAAATCAAAAGATCGCAGCCTTCGGCAGCTCCTACAGTGGTCAAGTGAAAGAGAAATGGCGCTGATCCGGCCGTCCGTCAGGGCGATTTTCATGTTGATTGAATTTTTCTCCGTAGCGGTTGCTCTGCTGATGTAGAGGCGTGAAACAACGCCCTGACCGGCCAACCGAGCGAGAACACTGACATGACTGCCCTGACCCCTCTGCATGCGCCGAGTGCGCAGCACCAGCCAATCACTGCCAACGGTGAATTGCGGCGTATTTATGAGGCACTGCTGCTCGAGGATCAGCCTGAAAATCTTGCGCAGGATTTTCTCGCCGAGCAGTTGCAACGTGCCGCGCTGTTACCCGAAGCGCTACCGCAGGATCCGTCTGCCTGGCAGGACTGGGTCGCCCGACATTGCACCGACGTTGCCCGGCAATACGCCGACTACCTGCAACAACGCAAGGCTGGCGGGCCGCGCCAGTTCTTCAGCAACAAAGCCCATGCGTTGTACTTTCTGCAAGCCGTGGCGCCGACCAAACTGGTGGATGGCGCGTGGTTGTACGGTTTGTTGCCGCAATGGCGCGACCTGCGTTTCGACGGGTTGCTGTGTACCTATCTGGAAGAGCTCGGCGACGGCAATCCTGCGCAGAATCATGTGGTGATCTACCGCAAACTGCTCGCTGAGCACGGCTTGCAGGACGCCGGCGCCATCGACGACGAACGCTACCTGCAAGGCGCGCTGCAACTGGCACTCGGCGCCTGTGGCGAAAGCTTTCTGCCCGAGGTGATCGGCTACAACCTCGGCTACGAACAATTGCCGCTGCACTTGCTGATCAGTGCCTACGAACTCAGCGAGTTGGGCATTGATCCGTACTACTTCACCCTCCACGTGACCATCGACAACGCCAGCACCGGCCATGCGCAAAAAGCCGTGCAGTCGGTGCTCGACCTGCTGCCGCTGGAAGCTGATCGTGGCGAATTCCTGCGCCGGGTGTCGCTGGGCTATCGACTCAACGACCTGGGGCAGGGCAGCCGCGCAATCATCGAAGGTTTCGACCTCGAGCAGGAAGTGCTGGCGATGCTCGAGCGCAAACGTCCGTTCGGTCAGCACATGCATTCCGACTACTGCCGCTTCGAAGGCAAAACCGTCAATCAGTGGCTGGCCACCCCCGAGCAACTGCCCGGATTTCTTCAGGCGATGCAGGACAAAGGCTGGATCAAGCGCAATCAAGATCCGCAGGCCAGCCGTTTCTGGCAGTTGATCGATGGCGACGGTGCGGCGATGTTCGGCGTGTTCAGCCCTTATGAAAAGCAGCTGCTGCACGACTGGATTGCCGGCGACTGGACGCCGTCCGAGAAAGCCCAGGCGCCAAGACGCACTCGTCAGGTCGCCACCCCGGACGCCGCCGTGCCCGAACACGATCCCGATGTGCAGCGCCTGACGGCCGCGCTGCAAGGTCAGGACGGACACGCGCAAATGGCGACGCTGATCCCATGGTTGTCACCGGCCCGGCACGCGCACCCGGCGGGTCTGCTGGCGACACGTCGCTTTATCGAACTCAAATCCAGTCTGCGCTAAGGAAATCTCCATGAATCAGGAAGAACAACTGTCCGCCAACGACCTGACACTGCTGCAACTCGGCCGGCGCTTGCAGGCTGACGGCTACCGTTTCGTCACGCCGACGCCCTTGACTCATCAGCGGGTTAATCAGCGTGACGAAGGGCAGGTCGCCGACACCCTGCGCGACGTCTTCGGCTGGTCGCGGCCGTTCGAGCCGGGGCTGTTGTCTGCCGACGAACAACGGCAGTTACAGGATGCGCAAGTGATTGACGTCTACGACGGCCGCTTGAAGAGCCGGGTGCGCTGGTCGAGTCTGGATGACTTGCTGTTCGTGCATTCGGGATTTCCCACCGACGCCGCCGACTCGGTGTTTTTCGGCCCGGACACCTACCGTTTTGCGCAACTGATTCACGCGCATCTGCAGCAGAGTTTTGCGCCGATCCAGCGTGCCGTGGACATCGGCTGCGGTGCCGGTGTCGGGGCGATTCTGATTGCCCGCGCCCGGCGTGAAGCGCAAGTGCTGGCGGTGGACATCAACCCCGCCGCGCTGCGCCTGACCGCGATCAACGCGGCACTGGCCGAGGTCGCCAATATCGAGGTGCAGGCCAGCGATGTGTTGCAGGGCACCGAAGGCAGCTTCGACCTGATTGTCGCCAACCCGCCGTACATGGCCGACCCGGCCGGGCGCGCCTATCGGCATGGCGGTGGCTCGCTCGGCGCCGGATTGTCGCTGCGTATCGTCGAGCAGGCACTCAATCGGCTGGCCCCCGGTGGTTCGTTGCTGCTCTACACCGGCGTGGCCATGGTCGATGGCCGCGATCCGTTTTTCGACACGGTGGTGCCGCGCCTGGATTCGACGCGATTCGCCTGGACCTATCGCGAACTGGACCCGGACGTGTTCGGTGAAGAGTTGTTGAACCCCGGTTACCAGCGAGTGGACCGGATCGCCGTGGTCGCGCTGACCGTGACCCGCATTGGCTGACACAAGGCAGGTGCGCCATGACCAGGAACCTCGACGACTACAACCGCATGCGCGATTTTTCGGCGACGTCCGAGCCCGCCGCCGTCAAACGCCGTGGCCGCAGCAAGGCCAGCGACCATGCGCTGCAGTTCTGCATTCAGAAGCACGACGCTTCGCACCTGCATTACGACTTTCGCCTGGAACTCGATGGCGCGCTGAAGAGCTGGGCGGTGCCGAAGGGGCCGTCGCTCGATCCCAAGGTCAAGCGCCTGGCGGTGCACGTCGAAGACCATCCGCTGGATTACGCGACGTTCGAGGGCAGCATTCCCGAGGGGCATTATGGCGCGGGCGATGTGATCGTCTGGGATCGCGGCGTGTGGATTCCGCTGGAGGATCCGGCCAAGGCCTACGCCAAGGGCAAACTCAAGTTCGAACTGCAAGGCGAAAAGCTCTCCGGCATCTGGAATCTGGTGCGCACGCACATGCCGGGCAAGAAGGAAAACTGGTTTCTGATCAAACATCAGGACAGCGCCGCCCGCCCGCAAGACGACTATGACGTGCTCAGTGCAGAGCCGGACAGTGTGCTCAGCGAGCGTACCCTGATCAGCAAACCGAGGCTCGCCGCCGAGCAAGCCAAACCTGTGAAAAAGTCTGCGGCCAAACCTCGCAAAGCGGCGTCCGGAACACTCACCGGTGCACGCAAGGCCAAACTGCCGGCGCAACTCAAGCCGGAACTGGCGACCCTGGTCGACAGCGCACCCGAGGGGCAGTGGAGCTACGAGATCAAGTTCGATGGCTATCGGATCATGGCGCGCATTGATCATGATCAGGTGCAACTGTTCACCCGCAACGGTCACGACTGGACGCACAAACTGCCGCAACAGGCGCAAGCCCTCGCTGAGCTGGGTCTTGAATCCGCATGGCTGGACGGCGAAGTGGTGGTCACCAACGAACGCGGTGTACCGGACTTTCAGGCGCTGCAAAACGCCTTCGAAGCCGGGCGCAGCGCCAGCATCATGTACTACCTGTTCGACATGCCGTACCTCAACGGTGTCGACCTGCGCGAAGTGCCGGTCGAGGAGCGCCGCGCGGCGTTGTCCACGGTGCTCGGTGGGCATGAACAGCCGTTGCTGCGCTTCTCCGAAGCCTTTGACGAAACGGCGGATGCACTGCTCAACAGCGCTTGCCAGATGCAGATGGAAGGGCTGATCGGCAAACGCCTCGGCTCGCCATACGTGTCGCGGCGCAGCAGTGACTGGATCAAGCTCAAGTGCAAGCATCGGCAGGAATTCGTGGTCGTCGGCTACACCGATCCGAAAGGTTCGCGCAGTGCGTTCGGCGCGTTGCTGCTGGGCCTGCATGATCGTGACAGCGGCGAGTTGCGCTATGCCGGCAAGGTCGGCACCGGGTTCAACGAAACCACACTGAAAAGCATCCTCGCCCAGCTCAAGCCGTTGCAGGGGAAGAAGGCGGCGGTGGTCAATCCGCCGAGCGGCTTCGAAGCCAAAGGCGTGCATTGGCTCAAACCGAATCTGTTGGCAGAAGTGGCGTTCGCTGAAATGACCAAGGACGGCTCGGTACGCCACGCCGTGTTCCATGGTCTGCGCAATGACAAACCGGCCAAGGCGATTACCGAGGAGCGAGCGAAATCCGTGAAAACTTCAGCGAAAGCCACCCCTGCGAAAAAAGCTGCCGCGTCGAAGAAAGCTAGCGAATCAAACAAAGCGGCTGAGTCAAAGAAAGCCGAACCGGCGCCGTCACAGCTGGGGCTGGCCAGCGGCAAGGTGCGTATCACTCACCCGGATCGGGTGATCGATGCGGTCAGTGGCACCACCAAGATGCAACTGGCCGAGTATTACGCCAGCGTCGCCGAGTGGATTCTGCCGCAGCTCAAGGATCGCCCGGTCGCGCTGGTGCGGGCGCCGGACGGCATCGCCGGCGAGCTGTTCTTCCAGAAAAACGCCGAGCATCTGGCGATTCCCGGGATCACCACGCTGGACAAGGATGTCACTGGCCAGCCGGTGATGCTGATCAACAACGCCGAAGCGTTGATCGGCGCGGTGCAGATGAGCACGGTCGAGTTGCACACCTGGAACGCCACCACGGTCGATCTGGACAAGCCTGACCGGTTTGTCCTCGATCTCGACCCCGACCCGGCATTGCCATGGAAAAGCATGGTGGAAGCCACGGCACTGACGCTGACCGTACTCGATGAACTGGGACTCAAGGCGTTCCTCAAGACCAGCGGCGGCAAGGGCATTCACCTGGTGGTGCCGTTGACGCGCAAACTTGGCTGGGATGAGGTCAAGGATTTCAGCCACGCGATCGTCAGCCATATGGCCAAGCTGTTGCCGGAACGGTTTTCTGCGGTTTCGGGGCCGAAGAATCGGGTTGGACGGATCTTCATCGACTATCTGCGTAACGGTCTTGGCGCGACGACGATCTGCGCTTACGCCGCGCGCACCCGTGAAGGCTTGCCGGTATCGGTGCCGATTTATCGCGAAGAGGTGGCCGAGCTGAAGGGGGCCGATCAGTGGAACGTGAGCAACGTCCACCAGCGCCTGGCGGAGGTCGGTGACAAGCCGTGGGCAGACCTGAAGAAAACCCGCCAGAGCATCACCGCAGACATGCGCAAACGGCTGGGCCTGAAAAAGTAATCAGGCGTCGCGCAGCAAGTCGTGAGCGTTGAGTAGCTCGAAAGCAATTTCCGGTCGATTTTCCAGACCTCGGCGGATCGCCGCCGGGATTGCTTGCCGGGTTTTGCGGCACAGGCCGGGCAGTTCGTCGATGACGATTGCAATGCCGCGCATGGTGCGCACCTCATTGAAGCCCGGTGCGACGTCCACGCGAATGCCCAACTGCTCGAACATCTTGCGCTGCAGGCGTTCGAGATCGGCCAGACTCTGCAGGTTTTCCAGACGTTCGAGCAGGCGCTTTTCTTCCTGCCGGGTCAGCAGCAAGATGCGCACATCCGCGCCGGGCGTTTCCAGCAACGGATCGCGCCCGCAAATGCAGGCGCCGGGTGGGCAAGGCGAGCGAATGGGCAAAGGAGTCGTCATGGCCTCCATCATAATAGAGGCCGTTCGGCCAGTTTGCCCATGGTCGCTCAGTTCCATCCATCGGCGGTGCTATACGGGCTTGTTACTGATTCAGGCCTTCGTAATGCGCCAGTATCGCGTTGGCCAGCTCTTCATCACTGGCGTTGATGCCGGGATTGTCCTGCCGCACCTGTTGCAATACAGACTCCAGATAGACCCCTCGGATCGCACCGTCGCTGGCGACAAATGCCGTCAGGTCGTCACGGGCGGGGATGACCATCTTGTGGTCCTTGAAGGTTGAATAAAGCGAAGCGGATACCCCGGCCGAGGTAGCGACGTCCTTGGCATCCACACGGGCCATGGCCGAGCCGAATGGCAGGCATAAGATTAACGACGAAACGAGCAATAACTTGCGCATGACGGTGTTCCTCCACAAGCGCGAAGCAAAAGGGAAGTACTACATAGCGTGAGAGGTGTGCGAAAGGAGGGAGTTCCATCGAAGCACAGGACTCAGTGAGCGCCTGGTGAGCAAGGCACCTGCTATTAACTGTAGACCCGATTTGCCTGCCAGCCCTGCGCGAATCGCTGAAAGACTTCAGCCAGAGCGGCCGCAGGGTCATGTTCCGCCCAGGCCGGCCGATAAAGCCCAGAGCGGAAAAAGACTCTCAAGTCGGGAACAGACGCGCGGGTTTGCCCTGACGTGATATTCTTCGCGCCAACTTGGTTTGACCTAATTCAGTCTGCCTGCCCTTGGGGCGGGCTGACGGAATCCCTGTCGCTCAAGTAGCTGAAGCCAATAATGATAAGAAGTCAGTTCAGAAGGGACATTAACTGAGGTCGATGCAGTCCGTCGGCCTTGTGTGCCCACCCGTCAAAATTGCAGTGTGAAGGTGCTCGCGACCCTGGCCTGAGTGTCGCGAAAAAGGCTCCCACACGTACAACAGCGGCGGGCGGAAGGCGTTTTATCATAGGTGCAACAGATGTTTAAGAAAGTGAACACGGCCTTGCTGGGGCTGGCTTTGGCGATGGGGATGTCTTCCGCCAATGCTGCAGAAGCGAAGAAAGTAGATGTACTGCTGATCGGCGGCGGCATCATGAGCACCACCCTGGGTGTGTGGATCAATGAGCTGGAGCCAAGCTGGTCGATGGAAATGGTCGAGCGTCTGGATGGCGTCGCCCTGGAAAGCTCCAACGGCTGGAACAACGCCGGTACCGGTCACTCCGCCCTGGCTGAGCTGAACTACACCCCGGAAGACGACAAAGGCAACGTGACGATCCCGAAAGCCGTCGAGATCAACGAAGCGTTCCAGGTGTCCCGTCAGTTCTGGGCCTGGCAGGTTCAGCAAGGCGTTCTGAAGAACCCTCGCTCGTTCATCAACACCACTCCGCACATGAGCTTTGTGTGGGGCGATGACAACATCAAGTTCCTGAAAAAGCGCTACGAAGCCCTGCAAGCGAGCCCGCTGTTCGCCGGCATGCAGTACTCCGAAGACCCGGCTGTGATCAAGAAGTGGGTCCCGCTGATGATGGAAGGGCGTGACCCGAACCAGAAAATCGCGGCCACCTGGAGCCCGCTGGGTACCGACATGAACTTCGGCGAAATCACCCGCCAGTTCGCCGGTTACCTGCAGACCAAGCCTAACTTCGATCTGAAGCTGTCGAGTGAAGTCGAAGACATCACCAAGAACGCCGACGGCACCTGGCGCGTCAGCTACAAAAACCTGAAAGACGGCACCAAGACCGAAACCGACGCCAAGTTCGTGTTCATCGGCGCCGGTGGCGGCGCTCTGCATCTGCTGCAGAAGTCGGGCATTCCTGAAGCCAAGGAATACGCTGGCTTCCCGGTCGGCGGCTCGTTCCTGGTGACCGATAACCCGGCCATCGCCGAGCAGCACCTGGCCAAGGCCTACGGTAAAGCTTCGGTTGGCGCACCGCCGATGTCGGTTCCGCACCTGGACACTCGTGTTCTGGACGGCAAGCGCGTCATCCTGTTTGGCCCATTCGCGACCTTCAGCACCAAGTTCCTCAAAGAAGGCTCGTACCTGGACCTGCTGACCAGCACCACCACCCACAACATCTGGCCTATGACCAAGGTCGGCATCAAGGAATACCCGCTGGTCGAGTACCTGGCCGGTCAACTGATGCTGTCGGATGAAGACCGCATGAACGCGCTGAAGGAATACTTCCCGAACGCCAAAGCCGAAGACTGGCGCCTGTGGCAGGCCGGCCAACGCGTGCAAATCATCAAGCGTGATGAAGCCGCTGGCGGCGTGCTGAAACTGGGCACCGAAATCGTTGCTGCACAAGACGGCTCCATCGCCGGCCTGCTGGGCGCATCGCCAGGCGCGTCGACCGCTGCGCCGATCATGCTGAGCGTGCTGCAGAAAGTCTTCAAAGACAAAGTCGCCACCCCTGAGTGGCAAGCCAAGCTGCACCAGATCGTGCCAAGCTACGGCACCCAGCTGAACAGCGATCCGGCCAAAGTGGCACAAGAGTGGGCGTACACCGCCAAGATCCTCGAACTGCCAACGCCTCCGGTAATCGGTCAGGCGGCTGCTCCGGCTGCACCTGCCGCTGAAAAAGCTGCGGCGCCGAAGGAAAATGCTGCACGTGACATGGCTCTGTAACTAGACGCCAGATACGCAAAGGCCCACTGCACCGGTAACGGTCAGTGGGCTTTTTTATGCCACAAACCTCCTGCGGCAGCTCCTACACAGGTTTCGCTTTTGCCAGATAGGCGCCAAGCCGCCGCCCCATTTCTTCCCCCAGCGCCTGCAACCCGCTCAACGGCCGCACCATCACCTCGAACTCGACAATCTTCCCGCTCTCATCAAAGCGAATCATGTCGATGCCCTTCAGCTCTTTCGCCCCCACTTTGGCGCTGAACTCCAAAACCACATTCAAACCATCGGCAGTCGCCAGTTCGCGGTGGTATTTGAAATCTTCAAAGACGTTGAACACGGTGTTGAGGATCATCGTCACCACTTGCGCGCCGGGGTAGGGCGAGTGGGCCATGGGCGAACGGAACACGGCATTGGCATCGAGCAGTTCGGGCAACGCCTTGAGGTTGCCGGTGCGGATCATCTCGTGCCAGTGCTTCAGGGATTCGGCGGCGTTGGGGTGCAGGTTCAGTTCGGACATTGACCACTCCTGGGATTGTTGTTGTTCTTCGCGCGACGGCACTCACTCTAGTTCAAAGCGGCGGGTCACGAACCGTTGTGTGCCGATCTGAATACCAGACCATGGCCGGAGCGGATCAGATGGGTATCTGATCCGTATTTTTCTGTTGGATCTGCCTCTGTAACCGGTTCAGTCAGACGCTCAGAATAGCCCGGCAGTTCGGTCACTCGCGGCAGTCCTTCATCCCGAAGCGCCCGGTGCACCGCCAGCTCAGTATTGAGGAGAGCAGCATGAACAAGATGGCGATTTTCCTGGGTGGGTTTCTGACGTTGACCATTCTGATCGGAATGCTTGCGACGATTTCTCCGGTCTGAGGTGGCCTGTTGCAATAGACGTCCACCGATGTGCAGCGCGAATCGTGGTTAAATTCCGCGCCTCACATCCGTAAATGGACTTCATCCTATGGCCGAACGACGTATTCGCCCGCTCGCAATCTGTGTTTTTCACCATAACGGCAAAATTCTGGTTAATGAATTTCGTGACCCGGTCAGCCAGCAAATCTGTTTTCGGCCTGTTGGCGGTGGTATCGAGTTCGGCGAGACCAGTGCGGAGGCTGTCGTGCGTGAAGTACAGGAGGAGCTGGGCCTGTCCGTGACCGACTTACGACTGCTCGGCACACTTGAAAGTCTGTTCGTCTACAACGGCAAACCGGGGCATGAAATTGTCCAGGTCTACGATGCGACGTTTGCTGATCCTGACGCGTATGAACTTGCACAAATCCATGGCCATGAAAGTGACGGGGCTCCCTTCACCATCCGCTGGCATGACAGCTCAAGTTTCAGCGAGCACGAGCCATTGGTTCCAAAGGGATTGCATGAGCTGCTGAAGAGCGCAGGATTGCTCGTTTGAGATCCGGCGAAGATCTCGATTTCAGTCTCTTCTGGCCTCTTCGCGAGCAAGCCCGCTCCCACATTTTGTCCGGTTGACGCTGAACCACTGTGGGAGCGGGCTTGCTCGCGAAGGGGCCAGAAGAGACAACGCAATAACCGGCTATCAGCGATCAAGCACATCCTCCATCCACTGCAGATACTGCGCCCGCTCGGAAATCGAGTTGTGCCCCGTATCCGGCACCTCCCGCAGCGTCGCCACGCCTTTGGGGAAACTCTGTAGCAGTCGCTGCGTGCTGTCCCGTGGTATCACCTCGTCATCGCTGGCCGCCAACAGCAAGGTCGCCACGCGAATGTGCGCGGCATAGCGACCCGACTCGAAGCGATCCTTCAGCAGCCACTTCACCGGCATCCACGGATATTGGCGGACGGCGATGTCTTCAAGGCTGTTGTACGGCGTCACCAGAATCAGTTGTTTCGCCGGGCGCTGACTCGCCAGGCGCACCGCCACCCCCGAACCCAGGCTGCGGCCGATCACGGCAATCTGCGGATGGCTGGCGTACACCTGATCGAATAGTGCCAACGCATCTTCGGCGATCGCTTCCTCCGAGGGCGAGCCGCCGCTGCCACCGAAACCCCGATAGTTCAGCAAAAACAGCGCGTAGTCGGGAAAGGCCTCGCTGAACGACGGCAGATTGCGCGACACGTCCTCGGCATTGCCGCCAAAGTAGATCAGCGCCTTCGGCCCGACGTGTGCGCGCGTGGCTACCCACACATCGGCATCCGGCATCGTCAGTTTCAACCGCGAATCCGTCGTGGCGACGGCGCTGTCAGGCTGGGGGAAATAGATCAGCGAACGCTGAAATACGAACAGCGCCCCGCACAGCAGCAGGTAGAGGGCGATAAGCAAGGCGACGAGTGACATCAGTTTTCTGGACATTCGACTAACTTTAACCGGGCGCGGGTGTTCGCTGTCGCAGTGTAGTCCAGCGCAGTAGACGGGCAGCCGTCGCACACAACGTGCAACAGCTTCACGCAGCAGGGGAACCAGCATGAGCCACACTGAGGGTTGCTCCCGTCGCCGGTTGCTCACACTGGCTGCCGGGGTTTCGGCGGTCTTCACCTTTGACCGGGCGTTGGCCGCCGCCACGCCGCCGCCGGCCACTTCGCCCAGCACGGCAGGAGACCAGACCATGCAGACCCGCGCCATCCCTTCAAGCTCCGAGCTGTTGCCAATGGTGGGCCTGGGCACGTACCGCGGCTTCGATGTTGCGCCCGGCGACCCCGCCTATAAACAACTGCCGGCGGTGCTCGATGAACTGTTCAAAAAGGGCGGCACGCTGATCGACAGCTCGCCGATGTATGGCCGCGCCGAGCAAACCACTGGCGAGCTGTTGTCGATCCACGAACCACGCTCGCCGGCATTTCTGGCGACCAAGGTGTGGACCCATGGGCGGGAGGAGGGCATCGCGCAGATGGAAAGATCCTTCAGCCTGCTGCGCACCGAACGCATCGACCTGATGCAGATCCACAACCTGCTGGACTGGCAAAGCCATCTGCCGACCCTACGCGAATGGAAAGCGCAGGGACGCATCCGCTACATCGGCATCACCC
Source organism: Pseudomonas sp. 14P5.3.2 (assembly GCF_057799175.1). Classification (NCBI taxonomy): domain Bacteria; kingdom Pseudomonadati; phylum Pseudomonadota; class Gammaproteobacteria; order Pseudomonadales; family Pseudomonadaceae; genus Pseudomonas; species Pseudomonas sp. 14P5.3.2. The sequence continues at coordinate 53,576 of NZ_JBYOKU010000010.1, forward strand.
ATTACACGCCGTCGGCCTATGAAGAAGTCGAGGCAGTGCTCGGGGCCGAACAACTGGATTTCCTGCAAATCAACTACGCCCTCGATGACCGTGGTGTGGAGAAACGCATTCTGCCGTTGTGCCGCGAGCGCGGGGTGGCGGTGATCTGTAATCGGCCGTTCGGTGGCGGCGGCTTGCTGACACAGCTCAAGGGCAAGCCGCTGCCGGGTTGGGTGTCGGATGTGCAGGTCAACAGTTGGCCGCAACTGGCGCTGAAATATCTGCTTTCGCATCCGGCGGTGACTTGCGTGATCCCCGGCACCGGCAATCCGCGCTATATGGCCGACAACGCCGGCGCCGGATTTGGGCCGATGTTGACCGATGCGCAGCGGTATCAGTTGATAGCGTTGATTGGCTAAGCCGGCGTCTGCTGCGGAAACAGATGCTCCTTGAGGAAGTCGATGAACACCCGCAGTTTCAGCTGTGGATGCTTGCCCGAGGGCCACATGATCCGGTAGACGCCTGTCTCTGCGCAGTCGGGCAAAATCCGTTGCAAGCGCCCATCGGCCAAGGCCTCGCTGACGCAGAAGTCCGGTAGATAGGCGATGCCCAGGCCTTGCAGGGCAAAGCAGATCCGCGCTTCGAGGTTGTTGCAGACCATCGAGGTCGGCACCTGCAGATCGACTTCCTGGCCGGCTTCGCGCAACGGCCAGACCTGCAGCTTGCCGGTGTTGGGAAAGCGAAACTGAATACACGAATGACTGAGCAGATCGGTGGCTTGCTGCGGTACGCCATGGTCCTGAAAGTAGGGCGGCGCCCCCACCAGAATCATCCGGTAGCTACCGATCAGGCGCGAGGTCAGGCTGGAATCCGGGACATCTCCGGCCCGCAACACCGCGTCGTAGCCTTCCTCGATCACATCGACCCGGCGGTCATCGAACGTCAGGTCGAGATCCACCGTCGGGTAGGTTTTCTTGAACCGTGCCAGCACCGGTAAAAACGGCTCGCCCACCAGTGGCAAACTGATCTTCAGACGCCCGCGCGGGGCGGCGTTGGTCTGGGAAAACTCCATTTCCGCCGCTTCGATCTCGGCAAGGATGCGCAAACTGCGTTCGAGAAACCGCGTGCCGTCCTCGGTCAGCGTGATGCTGCGCGTGCTGCGATTGAACAGGCGCACGCCAAAGCGTTCTTCCAGGCGCACGATGCTTTTGCCAATTGCCGAAGCCGACACGCCAAGCAGGCGCCCACTGGCGACAAAGCTGCGAGTTTCCGCCACCGACACAAACACATTCAACGCATTAAGGCTGTCCATCACGATTCTCGATTTCACCGGTGGGGTTCAATTTACCTTAGTCATTGCGGAACAAAACGTCCGTATATAACGGAGTGGCGACCCACTTAATCAGCCGGGGGCATGGCTTCTATCATCGGCGCCACAGTCCTCTACCGAGATTATCGCCATGTCCGACATTATGCAGCGCTGGGAAATTTCCGCGTTTGGCCTCGCCAACCTCAGCCAGGTCCAGGCCCCGCGACCAACCCCGAAAGCCGGAGAAATCCTGGTCAAGATCGATGCGGTTTCGCTTAATTACCGTGATACCCAAGTCGCGGAAAACGGCATGACCGCGGCGTTGAAATTCCCCTTCACGCCAGCCTCGGACATGGCCGGTACCGTGGTCGCGGTCGGCGAGGGCGTCACGCGCTTTCAGAGTAGCGACAAAGTCATCTCCACCTACATTACCAACTGGATCGACGGCAATCCGAAAACCTGGGCCGAGATGCCGACCCAGGGTGGGCCGATTCCCGGCATGTTGGCGCAGTACGTTGCCACGCCGGCCGACTGGTGCGTGCGCGCGCCGAAAAACCTCAGTGCAGTCGAGGCCAGCACACTGCCGATTGCCGCACTGACTGCGTGGATGGCGTTGATCGAACTGGGTCATCTGCACGCCGGGCAAACCGTGGTGGTGCAAGGCACTGGCGGGGTTTCGCTGTTTGCCGTGCAACTGGCGGCGGCCAGTGGCGCCAACGTCATCGTCACCAGCAGCAGCGACGACAAGATCGCCCAGGCCATCGCCCTGGGCGCCACTCATGGCATCAACCGCAGCACCACACCGGACTGGCACACCGCTGTGCTGGAACTGACCGACGGGCGCGGCGCCGATCACATTCTGGAGATGGCCGGCGGCGACAACCTCGGGCGCTCTCTGCAGGCAGTGGTGCCTGGAGGTCGGGTGTCGATCATCGGCCTGCTCGATTCTGACGAGTTGCGCACGCCGATCATGCCGCTGCTCGGCAGCCGCGCTTCAATCGTTGCGGTGGCCGTCGGCCCGCGTCGGGCGCTGGAGGACATGGTGCGGATGATCGATCACCACGGGATCAAACCGGTGATCCATGCGACCTATGCCTTCGATCAGGTGACTGAAGCGTTCGCCCATCTCAATCGCGGGGCGTTCGGCAAGGTTGTGGTCGATTTCAACAAGGCCTGAAACCACCTGTAGGAGTGAGCCTGCTCGCGATGGCGTTGAATCAGTCACCGATGATGCCGAATGACACACCGCCATCGCGAGCAGGCTCACTCCTACAAGGGGCCGTGTTGTCTGGGTAATTTTTCTTTTTTTTTGATGAGAGTCTATGAACCGTTCCCCCCATCCCATGTCCGTCATGCCCTTCATCATTCTGGGCCTGTTCGGGCTGTACACCCTGGAACTCGGCGTGGTCGGCATTCTGCCGCTGATCGTCGAGCGTTTCGGTGTCAGTGTCGCCCAGGCCGGTTTGCTGATGAGCCTGTTCGCGTTCATCGTCGCGCTGTCCGGGCCGTTTCTGGTGCTGGTGTTCTCGCGGTTCGACCGCAAGAAAGTGCTGGTCGGTGCGTTGCTGTGTTTTTCCGTCAGCAGCGTGCTGTCGGCCTATGCACCGAACTATTCGACGTTGATGGCGCTGCGTATTGTTCCGGCGATGTTGCACCCGGTGTTTTTCTCGGCGGCGTTTGCTGCGGCGATTTCGCTGTACCCCAGGGAGCGGGCGACCCACGCGACCACGGTCGCCTTCATCGGTACCACCCTCGGACTGGTGTTCGGTGTGCCGATTACCGCATGGGTCGCCGGGCGGTTTTCTTATGAGGCGTCGATTCTGTTCTGCGCCGTCGCGACCTTGCTCGCCGGGCTCGGATTGCTGCTCAGGCTGCCTCGGCAGAATGCTGCGCCGGAGAGCTTCGCAAGTCAGCTGTCGATCCTGAAAAAGCCGCCGGTGTGGCTGGCGATCATCGCCACGGTGCTGGTGTTCACCACCAAGTTTGCGGTGTACAGCTACGCCGCCGAATACCTGAAAAACCAGACCGGCCTGGACGGTGAAACCATCAGTTTCCTGTTGGTGATCTTCGGTGTCGGCGGGGTGCTGGGCAACCTGTTGGCCGGGCGCGCACTGGCCACACATCTGGTGGCGACTGCGTTGCTGTTTCCGATTCTGTTGAGCATCGCCTACCTGATTCTGGCGGTGTTCGGCAGTGCTTCGCTGGGCTCGATGTTGCTTATCGTGCTGCTGTGGGGCGCGATTCACACCAGCGGCATGATCATCACCCAGATGTGGCTGACCAGCGCCGCGCCCGAGGCGCATTCGTTCGCCACCAGCCTGTATGTGTCGGCGGCCAATGCCGGGATCGCCCTCGGTTCGTGGATCGGTGGGGTGTTTATCGACACCTGGGGCCTGCCGGGCACGATCTGGTGCGGGTTGCTGTTTGCGCTGCTGTCGTTGCTGACGATTGGCGCCAAGGCCATGTTCTATGGCGGTCGTGAAGAGCGCCCGAACCTGAGCGGGGCAAGCGTCGCCTAGTGCGCCTTGCGCAGAGCGCCGATAAAGGCTTGCAACGCTGACGACATCTGGCGATTGCTCGGGTAATACAGGTAGAACGCGGGGAAGGGTGTCGACCACTCTTCCAGCAGCGCCACCAGTGCACCGCTGTCGAGTTCGTCCTTGATCCACTCACGGATCCATACCGTGATACCCAGCCCATCCAGCGCCGATTGCATGGCAACGGCGCAGTCACTGACCACCAGAGAACCTTTCACGCTCAATTCGAACGGCATGCCATCGCGGAAAAACCGCCACTTGTACAGCCCGGACTCCCCGGAACGCCGCCAGTTTACGCAGCGGTGATCCAGCAAGTCGGCCGGCTCGTGCGGGCGACGTTTGCCTTGCAGGTAGTCGGGCGAGGCGATGGCGATCTGCGTCAGCGGTTCGCTGAGTTTGAGCGCGACCATGTCTTGTTCGATGAACTCACCCAGACGAATCGCCGCGTCGTAGCCTTGGGCAACGATGTCGGCGGTGCTGTCGTCGGTGGTCAGTTCGAGCTTGATGTCCGGGTAGGTCGCTTGAAATGCCGGCAGGATCGGTTGGATGAAGTGCAGCATCGCTACCTGCGGCGCGCAGATGCGCAGGGTGCCGACCGGTGTGTCGCGGTAGTCGTTGAGTTGTTCCAGCGCTGCGTCCAGATCGGCAAAGATCTCGCCCAGGCGTTCGAACAATTTACTCCCGGCCTCGGTGGTCGACACGCTGCGCGTGGTGCGATTGAGGAGGCGTACCCCCAGACGCTCTTCCAGACCCTTGATGGTCTGGCTCAGTGCCGACGCTGAAACCCCCAGCGCTTGGGCGGCGCGGGAGAAATTGCGCTCGCGGGCAACGGCAAAAAATGCCCTGAGATGGCCAAACTCTTGGTCGCGCATTATGTATGCCCAGCTTCACAATGTTTGTAGATGTTTTGGCATTCTAAATAAAGCTTCCGGGTCAGACAATGCGGCTACAGGCCAATGCGCCGACCGTCACCCTGGAGCCCACCATGTCTTTCAATGCTCATTTCGATGTTTTGACTTCCGCGCTAAAACCGTTGCCCGATGCTCAACGCTTGCTACTGATCAAGGGCGGAACCCTGGTCACCCAGGACGAACGCCTGGGCAATTTCATCGAAGGCGATGTGCTGATTCGTGGCACGGAAATCGTCGAGGTCGGCGTAGGACTCAATGCTCACGACGCTGAAGTCATCGATGCCAAAGGCATGATCGTGATTCCCGGCATGGTCGATACCCATCGCCACGCGTGGGAAGGTCAGTTGCGCCGGATCAACCCGAACTCGCCGACGCTTGAAGACTACTGCAACGCCACGCATTTTTCCTTTGCCAAATACTACCGTCCGCAAGATATGTACGTCGGCAACCTGCTGACGGCGCTGGGTGCGATCAACGCCGGCATCACCACCATCATCGATAACTCACACAACGCCCGCAGCGGCGCGCATTCCGATGCGGCCATCGACGCTTTGCACGACGCCGGCATCCGCGCGGTGCATGCGCCGGGTGCGCCGTTGTCCGGTGAGTGGGAGTCCACGCAGTGGCCGGGCGATCTGCGCCGTATCAAAGACAAGTACGCCGGTTCGCCCGACTCGCTGGTGACCCTGGCGATGATGGCGCAACTCGACCGCGAACAATGGGCAGTTGCCCGCGAATTGGGCCTGAATATCGTCACCGAATTCTTCGGCGCCGGTATGGCGGCGGAGCTGGATGCGCTGCACGAAGAGGGCCTGCTGGGCCCGGACAATATTTTCAACCACTGCACCTGCCTGCCGGATCACGGTTGGTCGATCCTGCGCCACGCCGGGGTCAAGGTGAACGTCTGCCCGCGCTCCGACGCGCACTACGGGCTCGAAGACGGCGTGTTCGCCTGGCAGAAAGCTGTCGATCACGGCCTGCATCCGGGCCTGAGCGTCGACAACGAAAGCTCTTACGGCGGCGACATGTTCGGTGAAATGCGCGTGGCGTTTTACCTGCAACGGGCGGCTGCGCACAGTGCGCGTTTCCATGGTCAGCCTGCGCCGGAACTGGTCAGCGCCGCGCAACTGCTCAAAGCCGCCACCCTTGATGGCGCGGCGTGTGCGGGACTCGAGACGCGCATCGGCAGCATCACTCCGGGCAAGCAGGCCGACATTGTGTTGATCCGCACCGACAACCTCAGCGTCTACCCGTCGAACAACGCGCTAGGCACGGTGGTGCATGCCGCCGAACGTGGCGATATCGACACCGTGATCATTGCCGGGCGCATCCGCAAACAGGCCGGTGTGGTGCTGGGCGTGGATCGCGAACAACTGAACCGGGCCACGGAAGAGTCGTGCAGCTACCTGTTCAATGCCGCCGGTTACAGCCCTGATCCTTTCGCGGAGCATTTCGCCCCGCTACATGCCCACTGAGAGGTGCACGGTCATGATCCTGATTTCCTTTGTGCTGGCCTTGCTGGCCGGTGTGGCGATTGCCGTGCAAGCGGCGGTTAACAGTCAGTTGGCCGGGGCCATGACCGGCAACACGCTGGCAGCGGCGTTCTACTCGTTTCTCAGCGGCATGCTGGTGCTGGGTGCACTGGCATGGATGCGCGGTGGTCTGGGCGATGCCTTGAGTGTGATCCCGGCGCAACCCGGCTGGCGTCTGGTCGGTGGCGTGCTCGGTGCCGGGGCGATTTTCTGCACCGTGTGGCTGGCGCCGCGTATCGGTCTGGCGAATCTGCTGGTGCTGGTCATCGCCGGGCAGTTGCTGTCGTCGGTGGCGATCGATCACTTCGGCTGGCTGGGCGCAGTGGTCCGTCCGGCGGCATCGATCAAGATCGCGGGCGCAGTGGTGGTGCTGCTGGGCGTGGCGCTGACGCTATTTGGTGAGCGACTGATCGCGATGCTCGCCCGGTCTTTCTGAACCGCGAATCTGCCACATGTGGAAGCGGGCTTGCTCGCGACAGCGGTGTATCAGGCAATGAAGGTGCTGGATGTACTGACGCTTTCGCGAGCAAGCCCGCTCCCACAGGGGGATACGGGTTTGCCTGAGTCTTCTACGAACAACTTCATAGGTGTCGCCGTGACTGCATTCATTCATTCGGGGATGCGCAATGGATTGTCGACCCTGGCCGGCGCATTGCTGCTGGCAAGTTTGAGCAACGGAGCTCACGCGGATTTTTTCGCCGACTCTCATGCGTCGTTCGAAACCCGCAACGTCTACTTCAATCGGGATTTCCGTGACGGCCCATCAACCCTGCAATCAAAACGCGAGGAGTGGGCACAGGGCCTGATGCTCAAGTTCGAGTCCGGGTATACGCCGGGGTTGGTGGGGTTTGGGGTCGACCTGCTGGGCATGGTTGGTGTGCGTCTGGATTCCAGTCCCGATCGCGCCGGCAGCGGTTTGTTGCCGGTGCGCAGCGATGGGCGCGCAGCCAGCGAGTACGGCAAATTGGGGGTGACGGCCAAGGTCAAAATCGCCAAAACCGAGCTGAAGGCCGGGTCGTTGATCCCGGTCCTGCCGACACTGCGCCCGCAGGACGGGATGATCCTGCCGCAGTCGTTTCGGGGTGCGATGGTGATCTCGCAGGATCTGCCGGGTGTGGTGCTGACGGCGGGGCAACTGGATCGGGTCAAGGGGCGCAATGACACCAGCTACGAGCCGATTGCGCTGAACAACAAGAACAACCGCTTCGTCACCAATGCCCAGGGCGCGCACCTGAATCTGGTCGGCGTGGATCGGCAGGTGAACGACAACCTCAAGGTCAGTTATCACTACGCGTCGCTGAGCGATGTCTACGATCAACACTTCGTCGGTCTCACCGATACGCGGCCCATGGCCGGCGGCACGGTGAGCAGCGATCTGCGGTTTTTCTCCAGTGAAAGCCAGGGCGCGGCGAAGGCCGGGAAGATCCGCAATCAGGCGCTCAACGGTATGTTCGGTTACGCTGCGGGCGGGCACAAGGTCAGCGTCGGCTATCAGGCGATGCTCGGCGACAGCGCATTTCCCTACGTCGAGGGCAGCGATGCCTATCTGGTCAACTATGCGCAGATCGGCGATTTCGCCGAAGCGAAGGAGCGCTCGTGGCAAGTGCGTTATGACTTCGATTTCGAGCGCTTGGGCATTCCCGGCCTGACTTTCATGAGCCGCTACATCGATGCCGATCATGCGCAAGTGGCCGGCAAGACCAGCCAGGAATGGGAACGCAATACCGAGGTCAAGTACGTGATCCAGAGCGGCACGTTCAAGGACGTTGCCTTGCGTTTGCGCAACGCGACTTATCGCTCGTCGTTCAGCCGCGATGCCGATGAAACACGGATCCTCATCACCTACACCAAAGCGCTGTGGTGAAGTTCATCCGCGATACCGCAGCACCTCCACCAACAACGCAAACGCCGGCGCCGCCTGCCGTCGGCTCGGGTAGTACAGGTGATAACCGGCGAAGGTCGGGCACCAGTCTGCCAGCACTTGCAGCAGACGCCCGTCGGCGAGATACGGAGCGACGATGTTTTCCGGGATGTAGCTCAGACCAAAACCGTCCAGTGCGGCGTCGAGCAGCGGGTAGACGCCGTTCAGGGTGACCTGCCCGGATACCCGCACCTTGAGGCTTTCGCCGTCCTTCTCGAACTCCCAGGTGTACAGCCCGCCGTTGGTCGGCAGGCGCAGGTTGTTGCAGGCGTGGGTGGTCAGGTCCCGCGGTGTTTGCGGCTTTTCACGTTTGGCGAAATAGGCCGGCGAGCCGACCACCGCCATGCGCATGTCGGGGCCGATGCGGGTGGCGATCATGCCTTGTGCCACGTCTTCGCCCAGGCGCACGCCGGCGTCAAAGCCTTGCCCGGCGATGTCGACAAAGCCATAGTCGCAGCACACCTCGACGGAGATGTCCGGGTACTTGGGCAGAAATTCCTTGAGCACCGGACGCAGCAGCCAGTTAAGCGAATGGTCGGTGGCGCTGATACGGATCCGGCCTGCCGGGGTTTCGCGCAGGTTGCTCAGGGCGGCCAGTTCCAGTTCGATCTCTTCGAAGCGCGGACCGATGGTCTGCAGCAGATGTTCGCCGGCCTCGGTCGGGGAGACGCTGCGCGTGGTGCGGGTCAGCAGGCGCAGGCCCAGGCGCGCTTCGAGGGCGCGGATGGTATGGCTGAGCGCCGATTGCGAGACGCCGAGTCTGGCCGCGGCTTTGGTGAAACTGCGCTCGCGGGCCACGGCGAGGAAGGCGAGCAGGTCACTGGCGTTTTCTCGAAGCATTGATGAGTGTCCTGCATAAGTTTTTTCGAATTCTAGTCGATTATCTGAAGAGTCTGGCTCGTTAAAGTGACGCAAGTTCCCTGTAGGAGCTCTCGTACAACTTTGGAGTCTTGTGATGAATTCAATTGCAACTGCGCAGGTCCCACGTGTAATCGTCACCGCCAACGGTTCTCAGCCCTCGGCCAAGGGCCCGGCAGACTGGTTCACGGGCACGGTGCGTGTCGATGCGCCATTCAAGGGCAGCGATGCCGCCCGCGTCAGCGGCGCCACGGTGACCTTCGAGCCGGGCGCGCGCACGGCGTGGCACACCCATCCATTGGGGCAGACGTTGATCGTCACCGCCGGCGCCGGTTTTGTACAGGAGTGGGGCCAGCCGATTCGGCAGATTCGCCCTGGCGATACCGTATGGATCGCTCCCGGTGCCAAGCATTGGCACGGCGCTGCGGCGAATACCGCGATGACCCATATAGCGATCGCCGAAGTGCTCGATGGCAAGGTGGTGGACTGGATGGAGCAGGTCACTGATGCGCAGTATCAGAAAGCGGAATGACGCCCTGAGCCCTTGTACCCCATGTAAGTGCGCTAGCGTTTTTCGTGCGTAGTGACACTTGTTACCAAATGAAATATATTCGCATTCATGTAGGTTGCCCCCCTCCAGGATGCCGCTGTGCCCGCTGATTTTCCTTCCGCCCAATCCCCGCGCAATCAGTTGCTGTCGTTGCTTTACAGCGACCATCACGGCTGGTTGCAGAACTGGCTGCGCAAAAAGCTTGGTTGTTCGCAACGGGCGGCGGATCTGGCGCAGGACACCTTTATCCGCGTGCTGACTCTCGCCGAGCCCGAGCGTTTGCAGGAGCCACGGGCCTTCCTGACGACCACGGCAATTCGTCTGCTGATCGATGGCGAGCGCCGGCGCAAGCTGGAGCGGGCGTATCTGGCGGTGCTCGCGCATGAAAGCGTAGACGCGGCGGCGATCAGCCCGGAAGATTTCCATCAGATCATCGAATTGCTCGAATCCATCGCGCGTCTGCTCGAAGGTCTGGCGGAGAAACCGCGCCGGGCGTTTCTGCTCAATCGTCTGGATGGCTGGAGCCACGCCGAAATTGCCGAACATCTCGGCGTATCAAAAAGCATGATCAAGCAGTACATCGCTCAGGTCATGGTGCATTGCTATGTCGCGTTGTATGGCGGTGCGCCGTGATCAGCGGGTCGGAGCCGAGTCATGAAACGGTGGTCGCAGCGGCGCAATGGCTGTCGCTGCTGCATTCCGGCGAGGCCAGTGAGCAGCAGCGTCAGGCGTTCGCCCAATGGCGTGAGGCCGACCCGAGTCATGCGCTGGCGGCGTCACGTCTGGCGTTGCTATGGGGGCGTTTTGACGGCTTGCCCAACAGCCGCGCGCGCAAGACCCTTGACCGGGTGCTGACATCGAAACGCGGCAGCACCCTGCGCCGCACCGGCACGTGCCTGGCTGTGCTGATCGCCGCAAGCGTGGCGTGGCAAGGCGTGCAGCAGGGGCCGGTGTGGCTGGCCGACCAACGTACTGCCGTGGGCGAGCGGCGCGATTTGATGCTGGCCGATCACAGTCATTTGAAGCTTAACAGCGACTCGGCGGTGGACCTGCATTTCGACGGCCAGCAACGGCTGATCGATCTCAAGCGCGGCGAACTGTGGGTCGAGGTGGCGAAGGACCCGCAGCGGCCATTCGTGGTGCGCACCGAGCACGGCACCGTGACAGCACTTGGCACGCAGTTTCTGGTGCGTCGCGAAGCCGGGCAGACCCGGGTTACCGTACTGGAATCAGCGATTGCCGCACGCCCGGTCGAGCATCCGGAGAACGCTGTGCGTGTCGCGGCCGGTCAGCAGGCCACGGTGTTTGCCGACCATGTCGACAGCCCGACGTCACTGGGCCATAGCGACCCGGCGAGCTGGACACGCGGCGTGCTCAAGGTTGACGACCGTCCGTTGGTGGAAGTGCTTGATGAGCTGGCGCGATATCGCTCGGGCGTCATGCATTTTGATCGGCAGGCGCTGGCCGGACTGCGAGTGTCGGGTTCGTTTCCGCTCGGCGACAGCAACGCGGCGCTGGCGGCCTTGCAGACCAACCTGCCGATCCGCGTGCAGCGTTTTACCGATTGGCTGGTGTTGATCAAACCCGAATCCTGAACCCGATACAAAACCTGCAGGCTCACTCCTACAGTGGATTTCAGTGGTTTAAAAAATAAATCAACGGTCCACTGTCCCTTTCCCGAACTCACCCGTCATGGCCTGAGAAACCAAAACAACTTCCAGGAATCCACCCATGACCCGCCCCGTTGTCCGGCTGCATCCACTCGCTGCCGCGCTGTTTCCGATCTTTCTCGCCGGTGCCGCGCTGCCGGCGGTCGCTGACGACACCAGTGTCGCCCAGAGCCGCGTGCAAACCTTCGCGGTGCCGGCCGGTGACCTGAGCGTGGCTCTGAGTACGTTGGCCGAGCAGGCTGGGGTGGCGCAGGCGTTCGATCCGGCGCTGACCCGTGGCAAGCAGACCCCGGGCCTGAACGGTCGCTACACCCTGGAAATGGCGCTGGCGCGGCTGCTCAGTGGCAGCGGTCTGGAAGCCGTGCAGGTCGGTTCGACTTACCGCTTGCAGGCATTGCCGTCGGGGGCCGGCCAGGTGCAACTCGACAGTCTGTCGATCAGTGCGCCGGAAGTGGTCGATGGACCGTTCGGGCCGGTTGACGGCTACGTCGCGCAGAACAGCATCAGCGCGACCAAGACAGGCACACCGATCCACGAAACCCCGCAATCGATTTCGGTCATCACCCGCGAGCGAATGGAAGCGCAAGGCGTGCAGTCGGTGAACGAAGCGTTGCGTTACACCCCGGGCGTGTCGAGCTATGGCGCCAACAATCGTTCGGACTGGTACACAGTGATTCGCGGTTTCTCGCCGACCACTTACCTCGACAGCCTGCAACTGCCGACCACCATCAACCTGGCGAGCTGGATGGTCGATCCGTACATGCTTGAACGCGTTGAAGTGCTGCGTGGCCCGGCCGGCGTGCTCTACGGGCAAGGTGATCCTGGTGGCGTGATCAACCAGGTGTCCAAGCGTCCGAGCGCGGTGGCAGCCAACGAAGTCGGCGTGCAGTACGGCACCGATGCGCGCAAGCAGATCAACTTCGACAGCACCGGCCCGCTCGACGATCAGGGCGTGTGGTCGTACCGCATGGTCGGCGTGCTGCGCGATCAGGACATCAAGGACACCCCGTGGCAGGACAAACGCCAGGCGCTGGCGCCGTCGATTACCTTCGCGCCGGACGACGACACCCGCTTCACCTTGCTGGCCAGTTATCTGTACGACGACAGCAACTCCGGAGACGGTTTCTATCCGTCGGCTGGCACCATCGACTACAACCCCAACGGCCACATCAAGCGCAACATCTTCGAGGCCGACAAAGACTTCCAGAAGTACGAAAAGCGCCAGTACTCATTCGGTTATGAATTCTCCAAACGCCTGAGCGACACCTGGCAAGTGCGGCAGAATCTGCGTTATTCGCACCTCGATCTGAACGACAACATGATCTACGGCGGCGGCTTCCAGGAAGGCTCGCTGACGACCATCGACCGTTGGGCCGGCATCGCCGACTTCACCTACAAACGCTGGACCGTGGACAATCAGGCGCAGGCCGATTTCAGCGTTGGCGGCATCGATCACACGGTGCTGCTGGGTCTGGATTACCAGCATCAGGATGCCACCGACAAAGAGGTCTATGCCCTCGCGGCACCGGTCAATGCGTATAACCCGGTATTCGTGCCGTTCGACCGTTCGGTGTTCAACGACCCGGACAAAAGTTACCCGAGCAACATCGATTCGACTTTGAATCAGACCGGTCTGTACCTGCAGGATCAGTTGAAATTCGACGACCACTGGCGCCTGACCCTCAGCGGTCGCTATGACTGGGCCACCAGCGAAACCCAGGATCATCTGGCACACACCACGACCAACCAGAAAGATGAAGCCTTCAGCGGCCGTGCCGGTCTGGTGTATCTGGCGGACAACGGCCTGGCGCCGTACGTCAGTTACTCCACCGCGTTCACCCCGAACGCCGGTCTGGATGCCAACGGCAAACCGTTCGACCCCACCGAGGCCAGGCAGTACGAAGCCGGGATCAAGTTCGCGCCCAAGGACACCAACGCTTCGGTGACCGCCGCAGTGTTCCAGATCACCCAGACCAACGTGCTGACGCCCGGCCCGGTCAACCCGAATTACTCGGTGCAGACCGGTGAAATCCGCTCCCGAGGTTTCGAGCTGGAAGGCACGGCCAGCATGAGCCGTGAGCTGGACGTGATCGCCAGTTACACCTATCAGGACGTGAAGATCACCAAGGCCAATGACGTCAGCGAAGGCAAGACCCCGACGTTCATCCCGATCCCGCGCAACATGGCGTCGCTGTGGGGCGACTACACCTTCCATGACGGCTGGTTGAAGAACTTCGGTCTTGGCGCTGGGGTACGTTATGTCGGACGCAATCCGGGAGCGGCGGACAACTCGCTGAACATCCCGTCGTACACCGTGTTCGATGCCTCGGCGCACTATGTGACCGGGCCGTGGAAACTGGCGCTGAACGTCACCAACCTGACCAACGACGACTACATCTCCGGTTGCTACGACGCGACCCGTTGCCTGTATGGCAATCCGCGCACCGCCGTGGCATCGGCGACGTATCGCTGGTGATGGAGAACGCCCCTCTCTGCGCAGGGAGGGGCGATTCTGTGCAGCTGCTTCAGATCATCGGCGGCAACGAAGAGAGGATCTTGTCCAGCGTAATCGGATACTCGCGCACCCGCGCCCCGGTGGCGTTGTAGATCGCATTCGCCACCGCCGCGCTCACACCACAAATCCCCAGTTCCCCCACGCCCTTGGCTTTCATCGGTGAAGAAATCGGGTCGGTCTCGTCGAGGAAAATAACCTCCTGATGCGGGATGTCGGCATGCACCGGCACCTCGTATCCGGCGAGGTCATGATTGACGAAAAAGCCCAGCCGCTTGTCCACCGCCAGCTCTTCCATCAACGCCGCGCCGACGCCCATGGTCATCGCGCCAATCACCTGGCTGCGCGCGGCTTTCGGGTTGAGAATCCGTCCCGCCGCGCACACCGCAAGCATGCGCCGCACGCGGACTTCGCCGGTCGCTGCATCCACTGCCACTTCGACGAAATGCGCACCGAAAGTCGACTGTTGATACTGCTTGGCAAGGTCGGCGAACTCGATGCTGTCCTCAGCCTCGACGGCACCATTTTTTGCGGCGTCACGCAGCGGCAGGGTCTTGCCGGCGGCGCGTACCTGACCGTCGGCGAACTCGACGTCACCCCCGGTCATGCCCAGCTTCGTCGCCACTGCTTCGCGCAGTTTCATGCACGCGGCGTAGACCCCGGCGGTCGAGCAGTTGGCGCCGAACTGGCCGCCGGAGCCGGACGACACCGGGAAGGTTGAATCGCCCAGACGCACGGTCACATCCGCCAGAGGCACGCCCATCATCTCGGCGGCCGTCTGGGCGATGATGGTGTAGCTGCCGGTGCCGATATCGGTCATGTCGGTTTCCACCGAGACCTTGCCATCGTGCTCCAGCCGCACCCGTGCGCCGGACTTGAGCAACAGGTTATTGCGGATCGCTGCCGCGACGCCCATGCCGATCAGCCAGCGACCTTCGCGACGGCTGCCGGGTGTGGCGTTGCGCTGGTTCCAGGCGAATTTTTCCGCGCCGGTCTGCAGGCATTCGATCAGTCGCCGCTGGGAGAACGGGCGCTCGGTTTTCACTGGATCGACCTGCGTGTCGTTGAGGATGCGGAACTGAATCGGGTCGAGCTTGAGCTGCTCGGCCATCTCGTCCATGGCGATTTCCAGCGCCATCAACCCCGGCGCTTCACCCGGCGCGCGCATGGAATTGCCCTCGGGCAGATCCAGTGGCGCCCGGCGCATGGTCACCCGGCGATTTTCCCCGGCATAAAGCAACTGGCTCGGCTGCGCGGCGACTTCGACCTTGCCGTCCTTGAGGTTGCCCGACCAGCCTTCGTGGGCGATGGCGCTGAGCTTGCCGTCCGCCGTCGCGCCCAGGCGAATGCGCTGGATCGTGGCCGGGCGGTGGGTGGTGTTGTTGGCCATTTGCGGGCGAGCGAGGGCGACTTTCACCGGGCGATTGGCCAGGCGCGCACCGAGGGCGGCGAGAATCGCGTCCGCACGAATGAACAGTTTGCCGCCGAAGCCACCGCCAATGTACGGCGAGATCAGGCGCACGTTTTCCTTGGGCAGGCCAAGGGTGGTGGCGATGTCGCCGACGCTCCAGGCAATCATCTGGTTGGAGGTCCACAGGGTCAGATGATCACCTTTCCACGCGGCCAGGGTCGCGTGCGGTTCCATCATCGCGTGGGACTGGTCGGGTGTGGTGTAGGTCTGGTCGAACTGCACCGGCGCGGCGGCGAAAGCCGAGTCGAAATCGCCGTGGGTGACGTCGGGTAACTCGTCGTCTTCGACACCCTGGTCGCGCACGTTGGCCAGCTCGAATTCGCCTTTGGCTGTGACATAGTCGACCTTGACCAGTTGCGCCGCGGCGCGGGCCTGTTCGAACGTCTCGGCGACCACCAGTGCCACAGCCTGGTGATAGTGCTGCACCTCGGAATCGGCGAGCAGCGGCGCCGAGTTGTATTTGCCTTTGCCGAGCTTGCCGGCATTGGCGGCGGTGACGATAGCCAGCACGCCGGGCGCCGCTTCGGCAGCGTCGAGATCGATGTGGCTGATGCGGCCCTTGGCGATGGCCGAGCCGACCATGAAACCGTAAGCCTGATTCGCCACGGCCTGATGCTGCTCGTAGGCATATGGCGCCTGACCGCTGGTTTTGAGCGGGCCTTCAACGCGGTCGGTGGGTTTGCCGATCACCTTCAACTGGTCGATCGGATTGGTGGTGGCGGGCGTGTCGAATTTCATGCCTCGTCCCTCGCTTGCGCCAACACCGAGCCGAGCGTGCGCTCGACCAGGGTCAGTTTGAATTGGTTGTCGTGGGTCGGCGTGGCGCCGTCGAGCAGGCGTTGGCTGACGGCTTTTGCGCCTTGGGGCAGCAATGCTTCGGCGGCTTCGACCCGCCACGGTTTCGGCGCGATGCCACCCACCGCCACACGGCCGCTGCCGTCCTTTTGCAGGATCAGACCGACCGACACCAGCGCAAAGGCATAGGAGGAGCGATCGCGCACCTTGTGATAAATGTGCGTGCCGCCAACCGGGGCGGGCAGGGTTACCGAAGTGATGAACTCGCCGGGCGTGAGGCTGGTTTCGATGTTCGGCGTGTTGCCCGGCAACTGATGAAAATCGGCGATGGCGATGCTGCGCGTGCTGCCGTCGGGTTTGACCGTTTCAATCTGCGCATCGAGGGCGCGCATCGCAATCGCCATGTCGCTCGGGTGGGTGGCGATGCAGGCGTCGCTGACGCCGATCAGCCCCAGTTGCCGACTGACCCCGCCAATCGCCGCGCAGCCACTGCCGGGCTGGCGTTTGTTGCAGGCCTGATTGACGTCATAAAAGTACGGGCAACGGGTGCGTTGCAGCAGGTTGCCGGCGGTGCTCGCCATGTTGCGCAACTGGCCAGAGGCCCCGGCGAGCAAGGCGCGAGAGAGCAGGGCGTAGTCCTTGCGCACGCGGGTGTCGGCGGCCAGATCGGTGTTGCGCACCAGCGCGCCAATGCGCAAGCCGCCCTCGGCGGTGGCTTCGATCTGGTCGAGACCGAGGTGGTTGATGTCGATCAGGTGCGGCGGAGTTTCGATGTCGAGTTTCATCAGGTCCAGCAGGTTGGTGCCGCCGGCGATGAACTTCGCGCCTTCGACCTGTGCCGCCAGTGCAGCGGCTGCGGCGGGGGAGTCGGCGCGGCTGTAATTGAACGCTCTCATGCCGGCACCTGCGCGACTTCAGTGATCGCTTCGATGATGTTCGAGTAGGCACCGCAACGGCAGATGTTGCCGCTCATGCGCTCCTGGAATTCGCTGGCGATCAGTTGTGGAGCTTCGGTCAGGCTCGGGCTGACGTGGCTGGGAATGCCATCGCGAATTTCCTTGAGCACTGCCACCGCCGAACAGATCTGCCCCGGCGTGCAATAGCCGCACTGGTAACCGTCGTGCTTGATGAACGCGGCCTGCATCGGATGCAGTGCGTCGGGCATGCCGAGGCCTTCTATGGTGGTGATTTCGCTGCCGTCTTGCATCACCGCCAGGGTCAGGCAGGCATTGATCCGGCGCCCATCGGCGATCACCGTGCAGGCGCCACACTGGCCGTGATCGCAGCCTTTTTTGCTGCCGGTCAAATGCAGGTGCTCGCGCAGGGCGTCGAGCAGGGTGGTGCGGTTGTCGACTTCCAGGGATTGCGGTTTACCGTTGACTTGAATCGTCACTTTACTCATGGCCGATTGCTCCAGATTGGCCGCATAGGCCTTGAGGCTGATGAAGGGCGGCATGGCAAACGCCACGGCCGTTACGGCGCCCAGGATCAGAAATTTGCGTCTGGAAAGCGTCATGCTTCAATTCCTCTCTATCAGGCGGCAGGGTATTGAATGACCCAAACGGGCGCGCCGGCATGTTTGCCAGTCTCATTTCAAGACTGACCCATGATCAGAGGAAAAGGTTTTTGCGGATTTTCGCTATAGAGTTATGCGAAGGGCTCATGAATTAAAAGCCCCTGCAGAAGCAGCCTTCGGCATTTTCTGCAGGGGAAGGGCAATTAAAAATGAGCGCTCGCCCGGACGCTGGAATGCGCAGGCGCGGTGGCCTCGAGATCCAGCAAATGGGTGGCGAGTATGTCGCTCAGAAAGCGGAACTGATCGTTGATGCCAACCACTTCATTGCTGAAGTGATTGCTCGCGGCGGGCATCAGCACATCGTCGAAATCTTCGTTGAACAGCAGCGCTTGGGTCTTGCGCGAGACGACCTGCTGGTCGTAGTAGTTGCTGCCGAACACCGGGAAGCTCACGGAGAGGGTGATGGTGCGAATCATGATGGGTACTCCTCGTTGCGTCTCGGATGGGTGAATCGTGCCTCTGCCGGCTGGTGGGCGGAAGGCAATCGTGGCGATGGTGAATATCGACGGCGTTGATGGTTGAGAGAGGGGGTGGATTGACTGGCCTCTTCGCTGGCAAGCCAGCTCCCACAGGTTTTCGGGTGTTCATTGGCTTCATGTTCACTGAAGGACTCTGTGGGAGCTGGCTTGCCAGCGATGGCGGCGGTACAGCCAACATCCCCGGAAACTGACACACCTATACTCAATGCTGTCTCCCTCCATTCAAGGACTCCACCACCGTGAACCTGCGTGCGCTGAGCGTCGCCGCACTGTTGCTGCTGGCGGGCTGCGCCTCCTCGGCGCGGGTCCCGGTGACGCCGCCTGCCGTGGTGGTTTCACCCGCCACCTGGCAGCAAATCGACCGCGACATTGTCAGCGCCTCGCAGCAGTCCACCGAGCAGGTCAGGGTGTTTGCCCAAGGTTCGATGGAACATTGGCGTATTCGCGTCTATGAGCAAACTGAAGAAAATTTCATTCCGTGGTTCAGCAGCTACTGGACCCAGGAATGGCTGTCGATGAAAGTCAGTTGGTACACCATCAGCGCCAGCGGCGAGCAGGATGCGTCGACCAAGCGCCTGGCGACCTATCTGCTTGAGCAATATCAGAAAAGAGTGCTGGCGCCGGTGGCGGTAGAGATCGATCCGGACGCGATCCTCGGTCAGGCTACGGCGTTTTATGCGCAGTTGATGGCCAAGCAAATGCCACTCATCGCCCAGCGTTACGGTGTGCCGGTGGCCCAGCTCTACGGGCACCTGCAGAAAGTCCCGGCCATTGCCCTGGGGCCGCCGCCCGCACGGGATGCTTCGCTGTATCAGATCGTCAGCACCGAACCGCTGAACACGCTGCCGGCGTATGCCGCACTGATCGACAAGATTCACACCGAGGGCGGCAGCAAGGGCATCGCTGGAACCGACGCCGGCATGGCGCCGGTCGCCAAGCGTGCCAGCCAGCGGATGGAAGCGGAGATGGCCCCGCGCGGGGCGGCCAGTGCCGTGGCGGCTGCGGCGGGCAAGCTGGTCGGCGGGGTGATCTCGATCGGTGTGGCGGGCATCCGCGCGATCATCCAGGCCAGTGACCGGCCCGACAGCGAAGCGCTGATTCGCAGCAGTCTGGGCAGCACGTTCGACAAGGCTTGGCTGAAACTGCTGCAGAACCCGACCACCGGGGTCATGGCCGGTACGCTGCATATCGCCGGGCAGGTCGAAGGCAGCCTCGGCGGGGCAGAGCAACCGTCGGTCGGACTGGGCATCAACCGTGTCGAATGGCGGCCGCCGGAATCGACTACCCAGCAGATCGAACCCAACGTGCAAGGAGAGTGATCATGGCTTACATCGATATTTTTGTAGCACCCGTGCCGACTGCCAATCGCGAACAGTACAAAAAACACTGTGAGATCGCCGCGAAACTGTTCAAGGAATACGGAGCGAAGGAGGTGGTTCAGTGCTGGGGCGATGACGTGCCGGAGGGCAAAGTCACGTCATTCCCGATGGCGGTGAAACTCAAGGAAGGCGAGACGGTGTCGTCCGGCTGGCTGATCTGGCCAGACAAAGCCACCCGCGATGCCGGCATGGCAAAAATGATGGAAGATCCGCGCATGCAACCGGACGTCAACCCGATGGGGTTTGATGGCCAGCGCATGATCTTTGGTGGCTTCAAGAACATTCTTGAATCCTGAAACTCACCAGATTCCGTGCAGGAGTGAGCCTGCTCGCGATGGCGGTGTGTCAGTCAGCGGGTTTGCAAAATGTGCCGGCCTCTTCGCGGGCAAGCCACGCTCCCACAGGGTTTTGCGGATGGCGACGATCATGGGCACGCCACAAATCCAGTGTGGGAGCAGGCTCGCTCCCACATGGGAGGGTGATCACTCTGGGGAGGGGGTGATCCGGCAGCTTTTGCGGTTGCGGATTTGCTCTTCCGTTGGCCGCTCGTGGACGAATTCGAAACGCGGTTCACCCTCGCTGTAATGCACCAGCCAGCCCCACTCGAGCTCGCTTTCATCCTGCCCGGGGGAGGGTGGCCTGGCCCACCACGGTTCTTTGCTGAGGATCTCGCGCATGGCGACCTCCGGTTCGATGGCAATCCTTGAACTATAGCCGGGTGTCGCCAGTCGTCAGAGAAGGCTGTGTAGAATCGGCCGATCGACGAGCGAAGGAGCAGGGCCATGACCGATGATGCGCGCAGGGATGAACCGTTCAAGCGACTGTTTTTCGCCCTCGACTGCCCGCCGCCACAACGCATGGCCATCGCTCAGTGGCGCGCCGATCTGGGGTTGCGCACCGGCAAAGCGGTGCCTGCGGACAACTTCCACCTGACGCTGCTGTTTCTCGGGGCGGTGCCGTTGGCGCAGATAGGTGAGGTGTGTGAGGCCGCAGACAAAGTGCGCACTCCAGGCGAAGCGCTACGGATTGCGCTGGATCGGCTGCAGGTCTGGCACAAGGCGGGGGTGTTGTCGCTGGCGCCTGAACAGGCTCCGCAAGCGTTGTTGCGGTTGGTCTATGCGCTGGAGCAGGCCATGTTGCCGTTCGGCTTTGAAGAGGCGAATCGCGAGTATAGGCCCCACATGACATTGGCTCGGGATTTTCGCGCGCCGGCGCCGGAATCCCTAACGCCGCCGGAATTTTTCCTGCGTGCCGAGCGATTTGCCCTGTTCGAATCGCACAAGGGCCGCTACCGGATTCTGCAGGATTGGCCGCTGATCTGAGCCACAAAAAAAGGCGCCCGAGGGCGCCTGAAATTCACCTGAGCCGAGGGAGCCAGGTGAGGCCGTTCATTGCAGGGTGCAGCGGTGGTAAGGCGCTGCGTGAACGGGAAATCAATGATTCTGCGAGTGAACACCGACCCTGTGGGAGCGAGCTTGCTCGCGAAGGCGTCGGCTCATTCAACATCTGTATGGCTTGATCCACCGCTTTCGCGAGCAAGCTCGCTCCCACATTTGGATCTGCGCTTGGCCTATTTACCGAGCTTCACCCGGGTCCAGCCGCGAGTCATGATTCGCTGGGTGGCAATCGGCTGATCCGGCACCGCATACAACGTCGCCATCACCGCCTGCGACGGATACGAACCCGGGTCGTTGCGGATCGCTTCGTCCACCAGCGGCGTCGCCGCCGAGTTGGCGTTGCTGTAGCCGTTGCTGTTGGTGATCTCGGCGATGATGTCCGGGCGCATCAGGAAGTTCATGAACAGGTAGGCATTGTCGACGTTCGCTGCATCGCGCGGGATCGCGACCATGTCGTAGAAACTGCCGGCGCCTTCCTTCGGAATGCTGTAGTCGATCTGCACCTTGTTGCCGGCTTCCACCGCGCGGGCCTTGGCCTGCAGCACGTCACCGGAGTAACCGACCGCCACGCAGATATTGCCGTTGGCCAGGTCCGAGATGTACTTCGAGGAATGGAAGTACGCCACGTACGGGCGGATCTTCATGAACAGTGCTTCGGCTTCGAGGATGTGCGCCTTGTCCTTGTCGTTCACCGGGTAGCCCAGGTAGTGCAGGGCGGCCGGGATCATCTCGGTCGGCGAGTCGAGGAAGCTGATGCCGCACGCCTTCAGTTTCTCTGCATTTTCCGGTTTGAACAGCAAGTCCCAGGAGTTGGTCGGGGCATTGGCGCCAAGCACTTCCTTGACCTTGGCCGGGTTGAAACCGATGCCGATAGAGCCCCACATGTACGGGAACGCGTGGGCGTTGTCCGGATCACTGGCGGCAGCGTTTTTAAGCAGCACCGGGTTGAGATTTTTCCAGTTCGACAGTTTCGATTTGTCGAGCGGCTGGTAGACCCCGGCCTTGATCTGCTTGGCCAGGAAGCTGTTGGACGGCACGACGATGTCGTAGCCGGATTTGCCCGCCAGCAAACGCGCCTCAAGGGTTTCGTTGCTGTCGAACACGTCGTAGGTCACCTGGATACCGGTCTCGTCTTCAAACTTCTTGACGGTGTCCGGCGCGATGTAATCGGACCAGTTGTAAACACGCAGCACCTTGTCGTTGGCCTGGACGCCCGTGGCGATTGCGCCCATTAAGGACAGTGTCAGCAGAGTCCTGCCAAACATTTTCATCGGTACAACTCCATTCTTTTTATTCAAAAACACACATCGGGTGTATATAAAGCCTGTGGCGAGGGAGCTTGCTCCCGCTTGAGTGCGCAGCGCTCACAAGCTTTTGGGTCTGCTGCGCAGCCCAGCGGGAGCAAGCTCCCTCGCCACAGTTGTTCATCGGTGCTGCTTAGGCAGTGGCGGCGCGTTGCGGCTGCTGCCACGACTCATTCGCTGTCTGATCCATCGCTTCCTGAATCGCCTTCTTGCGGTTGGCTTCTGCCTTGCGGCCGAAGTACCAGACCAGGAAGGTCACCAGCGACACCGCCAGCAGAATCAGGCTCGCCACCGCGTTGATCTCAGGCTTCACGCCCAGGCGCACCGCCGAGAACACTTCCATCGGCAGCGTGGTCGAGCCCGGGCCGGAGACGAAGCTTGCCAGCACCAGATCGTCCAGCGACAGGGCGAACGACATCATCCCGCCCGCTGCCAGCGACGGCGCGATCATTGGAATGGTGATCAGGAAAAACACCTTGAACGGCTTGGCCCCCAGATCCATCGCGGCTTCTTCGATCGACAGATCCAGTTCACGCAGGCGGGCGGAGACTACCACCGCTACATAGGCGGCACAAAACGTGGTGTGGGCGATCCAGATCGTGACGATGCCACGCTCCTGCGGCCAGCCGATCAACTGCGCCATCGCCACGAACAGCAGCAACAGCGACAGACCGGTGATCACCTCAGGCATCACCAGTGGCGCCGTCACCAGACCGCCAAACAGCGTGCGACCCTTGAAGCGCGTCACTCGCGTCAGGACGAAGGCGGCGAGGGTGCCCAGTGCGACGGCGGCAATCGCGGTGTAGCAGGCGATTTCCAGCGAGCGCACCACCGAGCCCATCAGTTGCGTGTTGTCGAGCAGGCCGACGTACCACTTCACTGACCAGCCTCCCCATACCGTCACCAGTTTCGAGGCGTTGAACGAGTAGATCACCAGAATCAGCATCGGCAGATAGATGAACATCAAGCCGAAGATCAACATGAACTTGGAAAAACCGAAGCGTTTCATCCCCGTGCCTCCATCTCTTTGGCCTGGCTGCGGTTGAACAGCAGAATCGGCACAATCAGGATCAACAGCATCACCACCGCCAGGGCAGACGCCACCGGCCAGTCGCGGTTATTGAAGAACTCTTGCCACAGCACGCGACCGATCATCAGCGTCTCCGGGCCACCCAGCAGTTCCGGGATCACGAACTCACCGACCACCGGAATGAACACCAGCATGCAGCCGGCAATAATCCCGTTCTTGGCCAGCGGCACGGTGATTTTCCAGAAGTTGTTGAAGTTGCTCGAACCCAGATCCGACGCGGCTTCCAACAGACTGCCATCGTGCTTCACCAGGTTGGCGTACAGCGGCAGCACCATGAATGGCAGGTACGCATACACCACGCCGATATACACCGCGGTGTTGGTGTTGAGGATCTCGATCGGGTGATCGGTCAGCCCGGTCCACATCAGAAACGCGTTGAGCAGACCGTTGTTGCTGAGGATGCCCATCCACGCGTAAACGCGGATCAGGATCGCGGTCCAGGTCGGCATCATGATCAACAGCAGCAGGACGTTTTGCGCTTCCTTGCTCGCCTTGGTGATCGCATAGGCCATCGGGAAACCGATCACCAGGCACATCATCGTGCTCAGCGCCGCGACTTTCAGCGAACCGAGGTAGGCCGACAGGTACAGCTCGTCTTCGCCGAGCATGGTGTAGTTGCCGATGTTCAGCATCAGCTGAAATTTCTGTTCGGCGTAGGTGTAGATCTCCGAGTACGGCGGGATCGACAGCGCGGCTTCCGAGAAGCTGATCTTCATCACCAGGAAAAACGGCAACATGAAGAACAGGAACAGCCAGATGAACGGGATACCGATGACGAACTTTCGCCCGCTGGGCACCAGGCGCAGGAATTGCTGATTGAAGGTTCTCATGAGCGCAGTACCACGCCGCTGTCGTCTTCCCACCACACGTAGACCTTGTCGTCCCAGGTCGGACGCGCGCCACGGCGTTCGGCGTTGGCCATGAACGACTGGACGATCTTGCCGCCCGGCAGCTCGACGTAGAACACCGAGTGGCCGCCGAGGTAGGCGATGTCATGCACCTTGCCTTCGGACCAGTTGTAGCGGACTTCGGGTTTGATGGTGCTGACGAGCATTTTTTCCGGACGGATCGCGTAGGTGATCGACTTGTCCTGCACCGAGGTGCTGACGCCGTGGCCGACGTAGATCTTCTGTTGCAGGTCCGGGCTGTGGATGATCGCGTGACCTTCAAGGTCTTCCACCACGGTGCCGTCGAAGGCGTTCACGTTACCGATGAATTCGCAGACCATTCTGCTGACCGGCGCTTCATAGATGTCGACCGGGCTGCCGATCTGAGCGATCCAGCCGAGGTGCATGATCGCGATGCGCTCGGCCATGGTCATGGCCTCTTCCTGGTCGTGGGTCACCATCACGCAGGTCACGCCGACGCGCTCGATGATTTGCACCAGTTCCAGCTGCATCTGCGAACGCAGTTTTTTATCCAGTGCACCCATCGGCTCGTCGAGCAGCAACAGCTTCGGACGCTTGGCCAACGAGCGGGCGAGGGCAACGCGCTGGCGCTGGCCGCCGGACAGCTGATGGGGTTTGCGTTTGGCGTATTGGGTCATGTGCACCAGGCGCAGCATCTCTTCGACGCGGGCGTCGATTTCGCTTGCCGGCAAACGGTCCTGCTTGAGGCCGAAGGCAATGTTCTGCGCCACGGTCATGTGCGGGAACAGCGCGTATGACTGGAACATCATATTGATCGGCCGCTCGTACGGCGGCATGTCGGTGATGTCCACACCGTCGAGCAGAATCCGCCCTTCGGTCGGGCGCTCGAAACCGGCGAGCATGCGCAGCAGGGTCGATTTGCCCGAACCGGAGCCACCGAGCAGGGCAAAGATTTCGCCCTGATGGATCTCCAGGGACACATCGTCCACTGCCGTGGTTTCGTCGAACTTCTTGGTGACACGATCGACTTTCACCAGAACCTTTTTCGGTTGCTGGTGGCCTTCAAGTGCCTTCCGGTAAGTGCTGGAGGCGTTTGCCATGTGAAACTCCCAACAGGTTTCGTTCGCTCGGCCAACGTGGCCGGGCTTAAGTGGATTGCAAGCCTGTAAGCGCATTTCCTGTCGGATCACATTCCCCTGTGGGAGCGGGCTTGCTCGCGAAGACGTCGTGTCAGTCGACATCGTTGTTACCTGACACAGCGCTTTCGCGAGCAAGCACGCTCCCACAGGGTTTTGCGTTGTCCTGACGGGCACTGCTCCTACGATCCGGCTTGGTCGGCGCCGCCGTCCTGGCTGCCTGGGTCGTACTTGTTGTTATTACGGTTTGTTGTTTTCACGGATGACGGATGCGCACACGCGCAACCGCCGACCCCGTGGGGGCAGTAAACAGTTTTGAAATCCTGGGTTGAGTCAGCGCTGGTTGCGTCGCGCCGCCCGTTGCCGGCAAGCCTCGCCGAACGCCTGGAAAATCCGCAGGTAGTTCGGGTTGTCCAGCACCTGCCATTCCGGGTGCCACTGCACGCCGAGGGCGAAGGTCGGGCTGTGCTCGACCGAGATCGCCTCGATCAGGCCATCCGGCGCCACCGCTTCGGCACGCAGGCCGGGCGCGAGGCGGTCGATGCCCTGACTGTGAATCGAGTTGACCTGGAACTCGCGGGGCAACTCCAGCGCCTCGAACACACCGCCAGCGAGCACGCTCACGGCATGCGCCGGTGCGTACTGCACTGCCACGCCCGGGCTGTCGGCTTCGCGGTGATCGAGCATGCCCGGCAGCTCATGCACTTTCTGGTGCAGGCTGCCGCCGAAGGCCACGTTCATTTCCTGGAAGCCACGGCAGATGCCGAGTACCGGAACGCCCGCCGCAATGGCTGCACGCAATAGAGGAAGGGTGGTGGCGTCCCGCGCCGGATCGTGATCCGTGCCGGGTTCGCTGGCCGGGCCTTGATAGTGGAAGGGTTCCACGTTCGAGGGCGAGCCGGTCAGCAACAGACCGTCGAGTTGACCGAGCAGGTCTTCGATTTCAGTCAGTTTGCCAAGGGAAGGAATGACCACCGGCAACCCCAGCGCCGCAACGCTGACAGCGCGAACGTATTTGTCGCCGCTGATGTGATAGGGGTGCAGGCCAATCTGTTTGACGCACGCAGTAACGCCGATCAATGGCTTGAATGCCATTTTTATTCACCTCGAAGTTTGACACTTGAACGAGCTTTTCCGGAGCTTAGCCTCGTTGATTTTAATTAACAACTGCCATGTAAAAAATTCTAAACGCCGTTCATCAAATCTTCATGATTCCCGGCCTTGTGGCGCCTGCATTGGCACGTGAGTGTTAAAAAAAGCCCGAAAAATAAACGCTGAGCGGCCAGGTGTTCGCTATTGACTTCACTTTGCCTTTCGGATTGACTGGCTCGGCGAAACAGCAGTGAACATAATAATTAACAGCTAAATAGGTGCATCATGTCGGTCCCTCTGCGTACCGTTCAACTCAACGAAGCAAACGCATTCCTTAAGAAATATCCTGAGGTTTTGTACGTCGACCTTCTGATTGCGGATATGAACGGTGTGGTGCGCGGCAAGCGCATCGAACGCACCAGCCTCCACAAGGTTTACGAGAAAGGCATCAACCTGCCGGCCTCTCTTTTTGCTCTGGATATCAATGGCTCCACGGTGGAAAGCACCGGCCTGGGTCTGGACATCGGCGACGCCGACCGCATCTGCTACCCGATCCCGGGCACCCTGAGCATCGAGCCGTGGCAGAAGCGTCCAACCGCACAACTGCTGATGACCATGCACGAGATCGAAGGCGAGCCGTTCTTCGCCGATCCGCGTGAAGTGCTGGCCAACGTCGTGCGCAAGTTCGATGAACTGGGCCTGACCATTTGCGCCGCGTTCGAACTGGAGTTCTACCTGATCGACCAGGACAACGTGAACGGCCGTCCGCAGTCGCCACGTTCGCCGGTCTCCGGCAAGCGCCCGGTGTCGACTCAGGTGTATCTGATCGACGATCTCGACGAATACGTCGACTGCCTGCAAGACATCCTCGAAGGCGCGAAAGAGCAGGGCATTCCGGCTGACGCCATCGTCAAGGAAAGCGCCCCGGCGCAATTCGAAGTCAACCTGCATCACGTCTCCGACCCGATCAAGGCCTGCGACTACGCGGTGTTGCTCAAGCGTCTGGTGAAGAACATCGCCTACGACCACGAGATGGACACCACCTTCATGGCCAAGCCGTATCCGGGCCAGGCGGGCAACGGTCTGCACGTGCACATTTCGATCCTGGACAAAGAAGGCAACAACATCTTCGCCAGCGAGGATCCCGAGCAGAACGCCGCACTGCGACACGCGATCGGCGGTGTGCTGGAGACCCTGCCTGCGCAAATGGCCTTCCTTTGCCCGAACGTCAACTCTTACCGCCGCTTTGGCGCGCAGTTCTACGTGCCGAACTCGCCGAGCTGGGGCATCGACAACCGCACCGTTGCAGTCCGTGTGCCAACCGGTTCGGCCGACGCCGTGCGCATCGAGCATCGTGTTGCCGGCGCCGACGCCAACCCGTACCTGCTGATGGCCTCGGTGCTGGCCGGTATCCACCACGGCCTGACCAACCAGATCGAGCCAGGCGCGCCCGTTGAAGGCAACAGCTACGAGCAGAACGAACAGAGCCTGCCGAACAACCTGCGCGACGCGTTGCGTGAGCTGGACGACAGCGAAGTCATGGCCCGCTACATCGACCCGATGTACATCGACGTGTTCGTCGCGTGCAAGGAAAGCGAGCTGGCCGAGTTCGAGAACTCGATCTCTGACCTTGAGTACAACTGGTATCTGCATACGGTCTGACGCTCAAGCGCGATCCCGTTAACACCGCAAAACCCTGTGGGAGCGGGCTTGCCCGCGAAGAGGCCATCACCTTCAACATTGAAGGTGACTGACCCACCGTATTCGCGAGCAAGCTCGCTCCCACAGGGATATCGGTCACCAATTCTCCTGTGTGAGTCACCCCCATGACCATGACCCGCAACGACTGGGAACAACGCTTCCAGTCCCTGACCATCGAATCCCGCGCGTTCATCAACGGTGAATACCGCCCGGCAATCAGCGGCGCCACCTTCGAATGCCTGAGCCCCGTCGACGGCCGTTTCCTCGCCTCCGTGGCCAGCACCGATGAAGCCGACGCCAACCTCGCCGTCGAAGTCGCGCGCCAATCGTTCAACTCCGGCGTGTGGGCCAACAAAGCTCCGGCCGAGCGCAAGCGCATCCTGATACGCTTCGCCGATCTGATCCTGCAACACCAGGAAGAACTGGCGTTGCTGGAAACCCTCGACATGGGCAAACCGATCAGCGACTCGATGAGCATCGATATCCCGGCGACCGCCAACGCGATCCGCTGGAGCGCCGAAGCGATCGACAAGATCTACGATGAAGTTGCCGCCACGCCGCACGATCAACTCGGTCTAGTGACCCGCGAGCCATCCGGCGTAGTCGCCGCCATCGTGCCGTGGAACTTCCCGCTGATCATGGCCAGCTGGAAATTCGCCCCGGCCCTGGCCGCCGGCAACTCGTTCATCCTCAAACCTTCGGAAAAGTCGCCACTGACCGCAATCCGCATCGCGCAACTTGCGCTGGAGGCGGGCATCCCGAAAGGCGTGTTCAACGTGCTGCCGGGCTTCGGCCACACCGTCGGCAAGGCGCTGGCGCTGCACATGGACGTCGACGTGCTGGCCTTCACCGGCTCCACGGCGATTGCCAAGCAGCTGATGATTTATGCCGGGCAAAGCAACATGAAACGCGTCTGGCTCGAAGCCGGTGGCAAGAGCCCGAACGTGGTGTTCGCCGACGCCCCGGACTTGCGCGCGGCAGCCCAGGCTGCGGCCGGCGCCATCGCTTTCAACCAGGGCGAAGTGTGCACCGCCGGTTCGCGTCTGCTGGTCGAACGTTCGATCCGCGAGCAATTCATTCCGCTGCTGGTGGAAGCGCTGCAAGCGTGGAAACCGGGGCACGCACTGGATCCTGCGACCACCGTCGGCGCGGTGGTTGATCAGCGTCAACTGGACAACGTGCTGCGCTACATCAGCATCGGTCGCGAGCAGGGCGCCGAGTTGATCGCCGGCGGCCAGCGCACCCTCGAAGAAACCGGCGGCCTCTACGTGCAACCGGCGATCTTCGATGGCGTGACCAATGCGATGACCATCGCCCGCGAAGAAATCTTCGGCCCGGTGCTGTCGCTGATTACCTTCGACAGCGTTGAAGAAGCGCTGCAGATCGCCAACGACAGCATCTTCGGTCTCGCCGCCGGCGTCTGGACCAGCAACCTGAGCAAGGCGCACACCTTCGCCCGTGGCCTGCGCGCCGGCAGCGTGTGGATCAATCAGTACGACGGCGGCGACATGACCGCGCCGTTCGGTGGCTTCAAACAGTCGGGCAACGGTCGCGACAAATCGCTGCACGCGTTCGACAAGTACACCGAGCTGAAAGCGACCTGGATCAAGCTCTAACTCTTTTACAACGGTGGTCGCTCCTACGGGCGACCCTCGGAGAACAATAAAATGAAGCAACAACACGTCAACAGCTACTACGCCGCCACCCGCAACGAAGTCATCGACTTCCCGACCCTTGAAGAGTCGGTCGAGTGCGATGTCTGCATCATCGGCGCCGGCTACACCGGCCTGTCCTCGGCGCTGTTCCTCACCGAGGCCGGCTACAAAGTGACGGTGCTGGAAGCGGCGAAAGTCGGCTATGGCGCCAGCGGTCGCAACGGCGGGCAACTGGTCAACTCTTACAGCCGCGACGTCGATGTGATCGAAGAACGCTATGGCGACAAGACGGCAGAAATCCTCGGCAGCATGATCTTCGAAGGCGCCGACATCATCCGTTCGCGCATCAAGGAATACGACATCAAATGCGACTACCGCCCGGGCGGCATTTTCGCAGCGATGAACAAGAAACAACTCAACGGTCTGGCCGAGCAGAAGCGCAGCTGGGAACGTTACGGCAACAAGAACCTGAAGATGCTCGACGCCGCTGACATCCGTCGCGAAGTCGGCTCCGACGCCTATGTTGGCGGCCTGCTGGACATGCAGGGCGGTCACGTGCATCCGCTGAACCTGGCCCTCGGTGAAGCCGCGGCCATCGTGCGCCTGGGCGGCAAGATCTACGAGCAATCGGCTGCCGTGGAGATCAAATACGGCGAGCCGAACGTCGTGCGTACCGCCAAAGGCCAGGTGCGTGCCAAGTACCTGCTGATCGCCGGCAACGCCTACCTGCCGCAAGGTCTGGACAACCGCGTGACCGCGAAAAGCATGCCGTGCGGCTCGCAGATCGTCGTCACCGAGCCACTGACCGAGAAGCAGGCGCGCAGCCTGATCACCAACAACTACTGCGTCGAAGACTGCAACTACCTGCTGGATTACTACCGCCTCACGGCCGACAACCGTCTGCTGTACGGCGGCGGTGTGGTCTACGGCGCGCGCGAACCGGATGACATCGAACAGTTGATCCGCCCGAAGATCCTCAAGACCTTCCCGCAGCTCAAGGATGTGAAAATCGATTACCGCTGGACCGGCAACTTCCTGCTGACCATGTCGCGCATGCCGCAATTCGGCCGCATCGAGAAAAACGCCTACTACATGCAGGGCTACAGCGGCCACGGCGTCACCTGCTCGCACCTGGCCGGCAAACTGATCTCGGAGATGATCCGCGGCGACGCCGAACGCTTCGACGCGTTCGCCTCGCTGCCGCACATGCCAATGATCGGCGGCCGCACCTTCTCCGCCCCATTGACCGCCCTCGGCGCCGTCTACTACTCGCTGCGCGACCGCTTCGGCATCTAGTTACCTCCCCGGCGGCGGCCCCCAAGACCCCGCCGGTTTTTTAATGCTGTAGCAACACCGCCGATGGCGGCCTGACGACCGCTACCCAGCCAAATGACACAAAACAGATCCAACTGTGGGAGCGGGCTTGCTCGCGAAGGGGCCAGTTCAGCCAACGCACATGTCGTCTGACACAGCGCTTTCGCGAGCAGGCTCGCTCCCACAGTGACTGTATTACCAAGGCCAGAAGGACTTTTATCCCACCGTCCATCGAACCTGCTGAGCAACACCGGCAAACGTGATTTAATAGCCGCCTTTCACGGTTCCGGGACACGGGAGCAACGTGATCCGCGCGCCTTGCGCGGCACCCGCCACCCACCCCCATTGCCCTTAAGTACTACTCACATAAGGCTGTCATGGATACGGGTTCTCGACTCAAACTAGTACGCGAAAGCTACAAACTCTCCCAGCGCGAGCTGGCCCGGCGTAGCGGCGTGACCAATGCCACCATCTCCCTGATCGAACAGAATCGCGTCAGCCCCTCCGTCAGCTCCCTGAAAAAGCTGCTCGAAGGCATCCCCATGTCCCTGGCCGACTTCTTCACCTTCGACCAGCCCCCGCGCGAACACCAATACGTGTTCCGCGCCAACGAACAACCCGACCTCGGCCGCCACGGCCTGCGCCTGCTCCTGATCGGCGCCTCCGTCCCAAGCCGCCAGATGCGCCTGCTGCGCGAGCAATACGCCCCGGGTGCGAGTTCCGGCGAAGAGCCGATTGTTCACTCGGAAGGCGAGGAGTGTGGGTTGGTGACGCGGGGCACGGTGGAGTTGACCGTGGATGGGCAGGTGAGCGTGTTAAATGCGGGGGATGGGTATTACTTCCCTACGACGTTGCCGCATAAATTCCGGAATATCGGGGCGGATGAGGCGGAAATCATTAGTGCGAATACGCCGGCGAATTTCTAATGATAGAATTCTGCCAAGTTGTCATTGCCGATATTGATAACTAATGTAGAAACGGGTGATGTTTCCCTGGAGATTCATGACCCGTTTTTTTTGGGGAGGTGCGCTTTAAGTGGTTTAATATGTGAACTATTTGCTGTTCCAGTAGATATAAGTGTGAAAGTCTGGATTGAATTTTAAGTTGCATGATCCCCATGTGTTGTCTGCGAAGTTTCCGATCTCTCCGTCAGGGAAATTTATTTCGTGTTGAAAGTTAGCGGATTGAGGGGTTTCCAAATCGATTTCGATAGATTTTTCCTCTTTTGACTCCCATCGGTTTCTCACATCATTCTGATAATCTTCGGATACGTCCTCAATGGCGAATGAATGGTACATGGGGAAACGTCCAATCCAATGCGTTAAGCAAAAGCTAGCACAGCTTCGAATTTCACTGTTTTTTGCTTCAAGAATGACTTCTGAAGTTAAGTTTGATGATTTGTTA
Source organism: Pseudomonas sp. 14P5.3.2 (assembly GCF_057799175.1). Taxonomy (NCBI): domain Bacteria; kingdom Pseudomonadati; phylum Pseudomonadota; class Gammaproteobacteria; order Pseudomonadales; family Pseudomonadaceae; genus Pseudomonas; species Pseudomonas sp. 14P5.3.2. The sequence goes on from NZ_JBYOKU010000010.1 coordinate 86,017, forward strand.
TTCCTAAATTCTTTTAGTAATAGTACATCCCCGGCTTTGCAGTTAAGGGTATACGTAATGTTTGGGTTGTTTAAGGTGGCGACAAATTTTTCTGGTTCAAGGCGAGTCGCAATGTACAGTTGATAACCCTCGTTGGTCATGAATGGTGCTGAGGGTTGCGATTTTAGTCTAATGTTGAATTCCATTTTTTAATCCTCAGTTTGTCTTGGTTATTTGCGAGATCTCGAAGCGAAATCAAGAAGGTGATAGCGTTTACGAACCTTTGGTGTTTGAGGGTTGAGTAATATCTAAGAAAATATCCAATTGTTGCGTCAGGTGTCGTGATGATCCACGGTGCGTATCAATGATGCACCTGTCAGTGTTGACAGTTTTTTAAACGATTTGGCAATAGAGTATATGCGAAATAGTTGCAGGCTTTCTGGAGGCCGTGCGTAATTGGCGGTTTATACCTTTTTTATTTTTGGTTGTTTAAAAGGGCATTGCTGCTTGGTCATTCGACACCCGCTCACCGGTATAAACGGCTTAATCGGCGTAAATCTGGTTGCGCGCAGTGGCTGGGAAAATGAATTATGCGGTTTTTGGGGCGTTTTGCAGTCCATCGGGAATGAGTCCCCTCCAGCAGAGAAGGTGACAGATCTATTTATGTGTGTCTGTCACCTTCAATTTTCTAGCCTGCGACATTAAATCCTCGTTGCTCTATAACTCGAAACATATCACTTACGTCCTGAATTAAAATTCTGGCGATGGTGGTAACTGTGTTGATGTCGTGTTCGGCGTAGTCGGGGAGGCGGGTGCAGGCGATGAGGTCGAGGTATTTGAGGACAGCATTGAGGCGTTCGCCGGGGCAGGCGTGCAGGTCGCGTAGTGGGGCGTTAGCGTCGATGAAGAGGACGGGGTGGTCGGTTGCGAGGTACGACATTTTTGCGTAGTGGTGGAGCGGTTTATCCATCGGCATAAGTAGAACTTCCTCGTATCTGGGAGAGAAGCTACTGCCATTCGCTGCGAGTCGAAGGGTGGTAGCTATGTGCGGGTTCGCAGACCGAGGATACGAGGAACCCGGCAGACCCGAAGGTCTCCCACACACAGCCACCATTGAACGGATTTTCGGACGCTGATGCGACCGCCACCGTTTTTTGGGGGCGCTAGGTTACTACACGTATCGTCGGGGCTGCGAAACCCTGTCTCTGAAAAGTCAGCGACGACACCACTCTAGTCATCCATTTCAGCCACAACAACCGACCTGTAGGACGCCAACCCAACCCTGTGGCGAGGGAGCTTGCTCCCGCTCGGCGACGCAGTCGGCGTATTCCGGCGTATGCGGTGGACCTGGAGAAAAGGACTGGCCGCTGTTGGGTCTGCTTCGCAGTCCAGCGGGAGCAAGCTCCCTCGCCACAGGTGGTGTTTTCCTACGCGTTTTTCAGACTTAAAAATCTGCGCGGATCTCATTTGCCTGTTTGAACTTTCCTAAAAAGCGATGTCAATTTGATGGCGTGTCGTGACGCTCATTGAGAATGGATCAAGCAGTGCCAGGCTGATTCCTGGCAACCCAGGGAAGTGTGAGATGAAACTGATTTTTGCGATGTTGTTGATGTTCAGCGGTTACACGTTTGCCAGTTGTTCCAGCATCAGTGACAGCGATCAACGCAACTATTGCCAGGCCACGCAGGAAGGCAGTACCTGCTCCTCGATCCGGGATAGTGATTTGCGTGCGTCCTGTGAAGCCGAGAAGGGCAGTACCTGTTCGAGCATTCACGACAGCGACCAGCGTGCTTACTGCGAGGCGAAAAAGGGCAGCACGTGTTCGAGCATTCATGATTCGGATTTGCGCGCAATGTGTGAGGCTGAGAAAGGCAGTACCTGCTCCAGCATCCATGACAGCGATCAGCGTGCATTTTGTGAGGCGAAGAAGGGCAGCACGTGTTCGAGCATCCATGATTCCGACCTGCGCAATCAGTGTGAAGCGATGAAGCGCTGATTGATCCGCTTCCCTCCATACGCAAAAAGGGACACCCAGCGGTGTCCCTTTTTTCTGGGCGACTGAAACGCAATTCCCGGACTGCCCAGTCAAACTTTTCACTTGCCACAACCCGGTTCATCGCCAAAGGTTCCCCCCATCGACACCACGTCGTAGACTGCGAAACAAGTTGTAACGCCTCACCCACGGACGGAACCGCGCATGATCGAAATCGGCAGCCGCAACAACGCCCCCACGCCGCAGCACCCCACTCAAGACATCTACATCTTCAGCATTGACTTGTCCCGACCGGCGACGCCGTTCTGTTTCGAGCAATCGATTGGCGGCGGGCATGCCAATCAGGGCGGGGCGCGGTGGTTGGCGCTGGATGAGCTGGACGCGTGGCCCGGCGAGTGGCGTGAGCATCTGCAGAAAGCCGATTGTGCGTGGGTGGCGCAGGTGATCGATGCGCATCCGGGGGCGGATCAGGCGATATTGGTTTCCGTGATTCTTGAACAACATTCCCAGCCAGTGGGGCGCTTGAAAACAATCGGCAACTGGCTCAAACGCAACATTCATGTCGGCGGCCGTTACGGCGTTTAAACCACGGAGACTCGCATGACTCAAACCCTCGAACGCGCTATCGCCATCGCCGCCACCGCCCACACCGGGCAGGTGGACAAGGGCGGTGCGCCGTACATTCTGCATCCGCTGAAAGTCATGTTGCGCATGAACTCGCTGGAAGAACGCATCGTCGCCGTGTTGCACGATGTGGTCGAGGATTGCGGCGTCAGCCTCGATGACTTGCGCAAGGAAGGTTTCAGCGAAGAGGTGCTGACGGCGATTGAATCAGTGACCAAAGTGCCCGGCGAATCCTACGAGGATTTCGTCGAGCGTGCTGCGCAGAACCCGATTGGCCGGGTGGTGAAACTGGCGGATCTGGAAGAGAACAGCGACCTGTCGCGGATTGCCTCGCCGAGTTGGGAGGATCTGGAGCGGGTCGAAAAGTATCGGCGGGCGATTGGACGGTTGCGCGCGTAAGAAGGGATACCCCCCTGTAGGAGCTGCCGAAGGCTGCGATCTTTTGATCTTGCTTCTAAAAATCAAAGTCAAAAGATCGCAGCCTGCGGCAGCTCCTACAGGGGAGTGGAATACCTCAGGGAAATAGCCAGGAAGGCCAAAATATGAAATCGATTCTGTGTTTGTTGATCGCGGCCGCCGTTGGCGCTGCGTTGCAGGTCAGCGGTGTCCCTCATGGCTTGTTGCTGGGGGCGATTCTTGTTACCGCATTGGTCGCCACCAGGTTCGGGTTTGCCCCCGCGACGCCTTATGGCCTGGGCTACATCCAGGTCACGCTGGGTATCGCTACCGGGCTGATGTTCGAGGCGTGGGACAGTGCGACGGCTTCGGCGATGTTGCCGAGTCTCGGCGTTCTGCTGATATGCCTGACCGTGCAGATTGCCCTCGCCGGATGGTGGCTGACCCGTGGCGCAGGATGGAATCGCACCGATGCGCTGTTGGCGGTGTACCCCGGCGCACTGGCGGCGGTGTTTGATTTGCTCGAATCGGAAAAGGCTTCGAGCAAAGTCATCATCGTCCACCTGATGCGCTTGCTGTTGATCACCGTGTTGGTGAGCTTCTTGATTCCCGGGCAGGCCTCGGTGGCCGTGATGGAAAGCGCTCCATTGAGCACGGGCATGGCGTTGACGGTGCTGGCGCTGATCGGCTTGAGCATCGTCATCGGGCGCTTGCTGTTGGTGATCGGCGTGCCGGCGCCGTTCATGTTGACGGCGATTCTGCTCACTGCGGTGTTTGTGAAATCGGGATGGCTGCACGGCTTCCACATGCCGGACTGGAGCCTGAATCTGGCGGCGCTGATTCTTGGCGTGCGGATCGGTTCGCGCTTTCAGGGGCTCGGCCTTGCGGAATTGGGGCGGCACGGGCGGACGGCGTTGGTGTCGGTCGGCCTGATGATCGTGGTGGCGGCGGTTTTCGCCGAAGTGGCGGCGCGGTGGCTGGGCAGTGATCCGCTGTCGCTGTGGCTGGCGTACATGCCGGGGGCGATCGAGACGATTGCGATTGTCGCGTTTGCCGGTGGCCTGAATGTAGTGTTTATCCTCACGCACCACCTGGCGCGGATGGTGCTGCTGCACTTTGCGCCGGCGTTGCTGGTGCAGGCGCGGCGGGCGCGGGAGGAAGTCTGAAGCACACCCCCCTGTGGGGAGAGAGCAAGCTCCCTCCCCACAAAGGTTCAGTTATGTTTACCGAATGTGGGCGGCAAAGCCCTCAAGCCCTGGTGCAATACCTTCCTTCAGCGTCAACGCCGGAATCTCGTAATCCCCGCCGTTCTGCTGTCGATACGCAATCGGCCGCGTGCTCCACAATTCATCCAGCCGCGTGCCCAGTTCCTCGCAAGTCGCGGCAAATGTCGCCTCGTCCATTCGACCGACGCGATAGGCCACGAACGGCGGCACCACCTCAAAACCGGGGTAGTAGAGGATTCCATGATTGATCGGGAACAGCACGTCATCAATCGGCCCGTTGATCCCGCGCGGACTGTAGTGCGAGTCCCAGCCGCCGGTGGTGACCATCAACATCGCCCGCTTGCCTTTCATTTTCCCTTCGCCATAGCGCTCGCCCCAACGCGAATCGGAGTGTTCGCCAACGCCGTAGGCAAAACCGCAGGCGTACACGCGCTCGACCCAGCCCTTGAGAATCGCCGGCATGGAAAACCACCACAGTGGGAATTGCAGGATCAGTGCGTCGGCCCAGAGCAGTTTTGCTTGCTCGGCGGCGATATCGGCGGCCTGGGTGCCCTGGGCGTAGGCCAGTTTCGAATCGCCTGAGGCGTCAAACGGGCGGCTGCGGTCGCGTTCAGGGGCGTCGTCGGCGTCGAGGGTGGTCTTCCAGTTCATCGCGTAGAGATCGGAGACCTGCACGGTGTGGCCGGCGGCTTGCAGGCGCTGGACGGTGAAATCCTTGAGCGAGCCATTGAGCGAGGTGGGTTCAGGGTGGGCGTAGACCAGTAGCACATTCATGTTGCAGCTCCTTGGTTGAATGCAGGCAGGATCAATCCTTGATCGGTATATTGGAAATGAATGTCTGATATGTCAGGTATAGCCATGAATAATTTACGACGTCTGGATATCAACTTGCTGTTGACCCTAGACGTGTTATTGGCAGAACACAACGTAACCCGCGCCGCAGAGCGGCTGAGCCTGTCGCAGCCGTCAGTGAGCGTACACCTGGCCAAGCTGCGCGAGATCTTCGGCGACCCGCTGTTGCTGCCCGGGCCACGCGGGATGCGGCCGACGGCGCGGGCCGATGAGTTGCGTGAGCCGTTGCGTGAAGCGCTGGAGGCATTGGAGCGAGCGGTGGCGCCGGCCAGTGCCTTCGATCCGGCGCAGGCCCGCCACATCTGGAAAGTCGCGGCGACCGATTACGGCGAATCGACGGTGGTGCTGCCGGCCCTCCGCGGTTTGCGCACTCAGGCGCCGGGCACGCGGCTGGCGGTGCTCGATCTGGTGCCGGCGCAATTGGTCAAGCAGGCGGAGCAGGGCGTGTTTGACCTGGCGCTGCACATCACCGAAGAGGCGCCGCTGGATCTGCATCAGCGGGTGCTGTTCACCGAGCATTACGTGTTGGCCGGTCGCGTCGGGCATCCGGGGTTGACGCGTAAACCGAACCGCGAACAGTTCTGCGCGCTGGAACATGTAATGGTGTCGCGTGAAGGCGGGGGCTTTTTCGGGGTGACCGACAAGGCGCTGGCCGAGGTCGGTCTGGCGCGGAAAGTGGTGCTGTCGGTGCCGCACTTTCTGATGGTGATGTCGGTGCTGGCGAGTACCGATCTGGTGGCGATGCTGCCGTCACGGCTGGTGCGCGGCAACCCGGCGTTGCAAGTTGTCGACGCACCCCTGCAGGTGCCGGGCTACGAAATGGCGATGTTCTGGGGCGAGCGCGCGCACCGCGATCCGGCACACAAATGGTTGCGAGAGCACCTGGCGGCGTCGGTGTAGTGGGTCAGGCGTGGCCCAGGGCAATCGCAAAAGACACCACGATCATGCACGCAAACGCAAAATTGAGATTCATCAGCTGTTCATCCTGAGTCTTTTTCGAGTGGGGCCATTCTGAACAGACGCACGGCAAAGAAAAAATTCGGCATGTTGATTCCAATGATCGAAACAATTGATAGCAGCTGGTTTGTGTTTGCCCGAGGCTTTCGCTAATCTCGGCAAAACCTGCAACTACAAGCATAAACAGGCATAACCATGCACGATCATTCGGTCACCGAACTGCCCTCCCTGCGCCGGCAGAAAATCCTCCTGATCCTCGAACGCGACGGCAAGGTCATGGCGTCCGAGTTGAGCCAGCACTTCGCCGTGTCCGAAGACACCATCCGCCGTGACCTCGCCGAACTGGACAACGCCGGCCTGGTGCAGCGCGTCCATGGCGGGGCGCTGCCAAGGCCCAAGGACTCCGGTAAGGATTTCTTCACCCGACTGGATGAGACTGACGAGGTGAAAGTGCGGTTGGCGCAATGGGCGGCGCAGAAAGTCGAGGACGGGCAGATCGTGCTGTTCGATTCCGGCTCAACCACGTTGCAGGTGGCGCGCTCGCTGCGGGCGGATATCCAGATCACCGCGGTGACCGCCGCGCCGATGACGGCGATTGCCCTGTCCGAATACAAGGGCGTGAAAGTGATTCTGGCCGGTGGGCAATTGAACCCGCGCACGATGTCGGCCGGCGGGCATGAGGCGGTGCGGTTGTTGGCCGGGATCAAGGCCGATCTGGCGTTTACCGGCGTCTGCGCGATTCATCCGGAGGTGGGCATCACCTCGCTGCATTTTGATGAAGTGCCGGTGAAGCAGGCGCTGCTCGACAGCGCGGCGCGGGTGATTGCGGTGACCACCGCGGATAAATTGGGCGCGGTGGAGCCGTTTGTGGTGGCTTCGTGTACGCGCCTGCATACGCTGATTACCGAGCGGCATGTGGCGTCGGGGAGTATCGAGGATTATCGGCGGTTGGGGATTGTGGTGGAGCAGTTGCCGGACTGAGGTTTTGTGCTGAGGCTGCTGGCCTCTTCGCGAGCAAGCCCGCTCCCACATTTGGAATGCATTTCAATGTGGGAGCAGTTGCCGGACTGAGGTTTGTAGTGAGGCTGCTGGCCTCTTCGCGAGCAGGCTCGCTCCCACATTTGGAATGCAATCAACCTGTGGGAGCGGGCTTGCTCGCGAAAGGGCCAGTGCGATCAACGCAGTTTTTCAAGCATCTGGTAATACCACATCCCCGCCGCCAACAACGGATTGCCCAGCAAATCCCCCATCGGCACCCGAATGTGCTGGCACTGCGCAAAGGTGTCGAACTGTTCCATCTGCCCGGTGATCGCGCGGCTCATGATTTCACCCATGATGTGCGTCGTCGCGATGCCGTGTCCGGAATAACCCTGGCAATACCAGACGTTGTCCGAGAGCTTGCCCAGTTGTGGGATGCGGTTGATCACGATGCCCATCGCGCAGCTCCACTGGTAGTCGATCTGCACCCCTTTGAGCGCCGGGAACGTCTGCTCGATGCACGGGCGCAGCTCGGCGGCGATGTCCCGTGAATCCTTGCCACTGTAATTGGCGCCGCCACCGAACAGCAGGCGCCCGTCGGCCGTGAGGCGGTAGTAGTCGAGGACGAAACGGCAGTCGTACACCGCCAGGTCTTCGGGGTTGATCTGCCGCGCCAGATCACCCAGCGGCGCGGTGGTGACGATGCCGCCCATGGCCGGGAAAATCTTGCCCTTGAGCTGACCCGGTTCGAGCTTGTGATAGACGTCGCCGGCGAGCATCACCTGATTCGCGTCGATCTGGCCATGGGCGGTGCGCACCCCTGGGGTTTTGCCGTGAATGATCTCCAACACTTCACTGTTCTCGAAGATCAATGCACCAAGACTCTCCGCCGCCCGCGCTTCGCCGATGCACAGGTTGAGCGGGTGCAGGTGCATGTTGCGGGTGTTCTTGATTGCGCCGTGGTAGAGGTCGCTTTGCAGCAGGTCGCGCACCTGGCTGCGGTCGAGCAGGCTGACTTGATCACCCAGGCCGCGACGCACGGCTTCTTCGTAATCGTTGCGCAAATCAGTCATGTGACTGGGCTTGTAGGCAGCGTGCAAATGGCCGTGTTTGAGGTCGCACTGAATGCCATATTTCGCCACGCGCTGCTGGATGATTTCATGCCCGCGCCAGCGCAGGTGCCAGATGAAATCGTCGACCTCATCACCGAGTTTCGGGCGCATCTGTTTGCGCATCGCGCCGTCGCCGGAGAGGCTGCCGGTGACTTGCCCGCCATTGCGCCCGGTGGCGCCCCAGCCGATCTTGTGGCTCTCGACGATGGCGACTTTCAGGCCTTTTTCGGCGAGTTCGACGGCGGTGGCAACGCCGGTGAAACCGCCGCCGATGATCACCACATCCACCTGGTGCCGGCCCTGCAGGGTCGGGTAGTCGGTGTCCTGGTTGAGGGTGGCGGTGTAGTAGGAATTGCAGCGTTGGGTCATGTCAGTGTCCACACAAAATTCGGAATTCGGAGTGCAATCCCCTGTGGGAGCGGGCTTGCTCGCGAATGCGGTGGGTCAGTCACTGAAATATTGAATGTGACGACGCCTTCGCGAGCAAGCCCGCTCCTACAGGGGGGATTGATGCTGTGGCTCAGGCTTCGGTCAGGTACCAACGCCAATCCTGTTCACCCACCTCGGCCATGAACTGCCGGTACTCGGCGCGTTTCACCGCCAGGTACACGCCGAGAAATTCCTGGCCCAGGGCATCCCGTGCCCACGCGGAATTCTCCAGCGCCTGCAGCGAAGTCAGCCAGTCGGTCGGCAGCAATTCCTTGGCTTGCGCATAGCCGTTGCCCTCGACCGGCGCCCCCGGATCAAGATTTTCGCGGATGCCACGATGGATCCCGGCGAGGATCGCGGCCGCCGCCAGATACGGGTTGGCGTCGGCGCCGCAGATGCGGTGTTCGATGTGCCGGGTGTTGGCCGGGCCGCCCGGTACGCGCAGGCTGACGGTGCGGTTGTCGACGCCCCAGGTCGGCGCCAATGGCGCATAGCTGTTGGCCTGGAAGCGCCGGTAGGAGTTGGCATTGGGGCAGAACAGCAGCAGCGAATCGAGCAGCGAGGCGAGCATGCCGCCAATCGCGGTGCGCAGCAGCGGGGTACCGGCCGGGTCCTCGGAAGCAAACAGATTGCGCCCTTCGGCATCGGCGAGGCTGACGTGCATGTGCATGCCAGTACCGGCCAGATCATCGAACGGCTTGGCCATGAACGTCGCCCGCATGCCGTGCTTGTGCGCCACCGCTTTGACCAGGCGTTTGTAGCGCACCGCCTGATCCATCGCGAGCAAGGCGTCACCATGTTCGAGGGTGATTTCCACCTGGCCCGGGGCGTATTCGGAGATCGCTGTACGCGCCGGAATGCCGTGCAGTTTGCAGGCGCTGTAGAGGTCGGCGAGGAACGGTTCGATCTGCTCCAGTTCACGCAAACCGTAAACCTGGGTGTGTCGCGGTCGGCCACCGTCGGCGTCCAGCGCCGGTTGCGGGCGACCGTTGTGATCGCGTTTGGCGTCGAGCAGATAGAACTCCAGCTCGCACGCCATCACCGGGTGAAAACCCTCGGCCTTGAGGCCGTCGATCACCTTGATCAGTAGATGACGCGGGTCGGCGATGCTCGCCGGCATGCCCTCGGTCGGGTGCATGCTGACCTGCACCGCCGCAGTTGGAATCTGCCGCCATGGCAGGCGCACCAGACTGCCTTCGAGCGGGTAGGCGCGGCAGTCGATGTCGCCGACGTCCCACACCAGACCTGAGTTTTCCACGTCCTCGCCCTGTACGGTCAGACCGAGGATGGTGCTGGGCAGCGGGCGACCGCTTTCGTAGACCGCCAGCAGCTCCTCGCGGTGCAACAACTTGCCGCGCGGTACACCGTTGGCGTCGAGGATGAACAGCTCGATCATGTCGATATCGGGGTTCTGTTCAAGGAACAGGCGTGCGTCTTCGATGGCTGCGAATTTCATGGTCAATCACTCACGATGGCGCCGCACAGGCGCGCAGAATCGGGCCGGACACGACGCGGTAAATGGGCGTGGGTGTCCTGGCAGGGAAATCAAAAAGAAAAAAGTATTTCGCTAATGCCCGGCAGTCGGAAGTGACACTGAACCTGTGGTGAGGGGATTTATCCCCGACGGCGCGCGTAGCGGGCCAAAAAGATAGGGACTGCTGCGCAGTCCATCGGGGATGAATCCCCTCACCACAATGGATCTTTACTGACTGACAGAAATCAGCAGGCGATATCCGGCGGGCGTGCGGAGTGACGCAGCTTGGAACGGCGCAGGGCCATGGGGAGATTGACGATACGATTCATACGCCGCCCCTGTGGGAGAGGGCGCGCAAGCGAGAGACGTTCAACGTTTCTGGTTGTTGTGGTGACGTACTCATAACGCGTGTTTCCGTTGGCGGAAAACGTCGGTGGCGGGATGGCCCCGCCGACCGGTGTGCCCGGATAGTAAGGGGCAATCCGCGGGCCTGTAAACCGATGATTGTGCCCCTGCTTCTTTGGCCGCTGCTCAGCGCAGCAGATGAAAGCCCAGCCCGGCGAGGGCGCAAACGATCAACACTGCAATCACACCGCGCTTGAAAATGAACAGCGCCAGTGCGGCCAGCAGCGCCAGCCCGATGGAAAACAGGTCTGTGTGCCCGGCAAAACCGTTGGGCCAGAACACGTGATAGGCGAAGAAACATGCCAGGTTCAGAATCACCCCGACCACCGCCGCGGTGATAGCGGTCAACGGTGCGGTGAATTTCAATTCATTGTGGGTCGATTCCACCAGCGGTCCGCCGGCGAGGATGAACAGGAACGAGGGCAGGAAGGTGAACCAGGTCACCAGTGTCGCCGCCAGCGCGCCAGCGGCGAACGCATGTTCCGCGCCGAACGCCGGTTGTACGTAACCGCCGATGAAGCCGACAAACGCCACCACCATGATCAGCGGCCCGGGCGTACTTTCGCCAAGGGCGAGGCCGTCGATCATCTGCGTTGGCGTCAGCCAGCCGTAGTGCCCGACTGCGCCCTGATAGACATAGGGCAACACCGCGTAAGCGCCGCCAAAGGTCAGCAGCGCGGCTTTGGTAAAGAACCAGCCCATTTGCGTGAAGGTGCCGTCCCAGCCGAACAGTGCGGTCAGCAGCGCCATCGGCAAACACCACAGCACCGCGCCGACCAACAGCAGACGCCACAGCTTCGGCAGGCTGAATCGGGCATGTTCGGGCGTTGGCGTGTCGTCATCGATCAACGCCGGGCCGAAGGATTGGGCACTGCCGCGCTGGCTGCCATTGTCGAACCGTTGTGGCGCCAGTCGCCCGCCGAAATAGCCGAGCAACGCCGCACTGAGGACGATCAGCGGGAACGGCAGGTTGAAGGCAAAGATCGCCACGAACGACGCCCCGGCGATTGCCCACAGCCAACTGTTTTTCAGCGCCCGCGAACCGATGCGATGCGCCGCGTGCAGCACAATCGCAGTCACCGCCGGTTTGATTCCGTAAAAGATCCCGGCCACCACCGGCACGTCACCGAACGCGATGTACAGCCACGACAGAGCAATCAGGATGAACAGCGACGGCAGCACGAACAGCGCCCCGGCAATCACTCCGCCCCAGGTGCGATGCAACAGCCAGCCAATGTAGGTCGCCAGTTGCTGGGCCTCGGGGCCAGGCAGCAACATGCAGTAGTTGAGCGCATGCAGGAACCGCCGTTCGGAAATCCAGCGCCGGCGCTCGACCAGTTCCTGATGCATGATCGCGATCTGCCCGGCCGGGCCGCCGAAACCGATGCAGCCGAGCTTGAGCCAGAAGTGCCAAGCCTGGCGCAGGGTGACGGGAGCGGGGCGGGGCAGGTTGTTGGGTGCTGTGCTCAAACGAGACTCCGGAGTTTAATCCTGGCGGAGTGGCTATCTAATCAGACTTTCAACCCTCACCCCAGCCCTCTCCCAGAGGGAGAGGGGGCCGACCGAGGTGTCTGGCGTCATCCATCGACCTGAGAGATCGAGTCGATTATGAATTTGATCTTCAGCCATACGCCTGCGCGTGAAGGGGCCGACCGAGGTGTCTGGCGTTATCCATCGACCTGAAAGATCGAGTCGATTATGGATTCAGAACCAATCTTTCAATTCGGTGAATTTCTTCAATATCCCCCAATCAGTCCCCTCTCCCTCGGGGAGAGGGCTAGGGTGAGGGGCTCTTGATCTTCAGGCATGCGCCAGACTCCAGCGCAGCGCCGCATTCTGGTCGCTCTCCCGCGCCTCGACCCAATGCGAACCCTGCGCCGTGGTCTCGCGCTTCCAGAACGGCGCGCGGGTCTTGAGCACGTCCATGATGAACGCGCAGGCTTCGAACGCCATGTGCCGGTGCTTGCTGCTGACGCCGACAAACACGATCGGTTCGCTGACCGCCAGCGCGCCGACCCGATGCACAATCTCCACTCCCAGCAGCGGCCAGCGCTCGCGAGCCTCGTCGGCGATCTGTTCGAGGGCTTTTTCGGTCATGCCCGGATAGTGCTCGAGGAACAGCTCGTTCACGCTCTGGCCAATGTTCAGATCGCGCACATAGCCAATGAAATTCACCACCGCGCCGACCCGTGGATTGCGCGCATGCAGGTCGGCGGTCAACTGGCCGACGTCGAAACTTTTGTACTGAACTCGAACCGTCATGCTCAGCCCCCGGTGACTGGTGGGAAAAACGCGATCTCGTCGAAGTCCTCAATGGCCGCACTCGGCTGGCACAGTTCCTGATTCAACGCGCACATCAGGTTGCCGGCGCCGAGCACTTCGCGCCATTCCTCGCCGCGGGCCATGAGCAATTGCCGCACGTCTTCGATGCAGGTCAGGTTGTCGCTCAAAGGGATTTTTTCACCGCCCAGATTGAGGCGATCACGGTAGCTGGCGAAGTAGTTGATCAGGATCATTGCGCGTCCTCCCATTGAAAATGCCCGGAGCGTCCGCCCTGTTTGCTCAGCAGGCGGATGTCGCCGATGACCATCGCCCGGTCCACCGCTTTGCACATGTCATAGATCGTCAATGCGGCGACGCTGGCGGCGGTCAGCGCTTCGAGTTCGACGCCGGTCTGGCCGGTGAGGCGGCAGGTGCTGGTGATCTGTACGCGGTCCGGCTCGCAGGCCTTGAGTTCGACATGAATCGAGCTGAGCAGCAGCGCATGGCACAGCGGGATCAGCTCGTGGGTGCGCTTGGCTGCCTGAATTCCGGCGATGCGTGCCACGGCGAAAACGTCGCCCTTGGGGTGCCCGTTGGCCTGGATCATCTGCAGCGTTTCCGGGCGCATCTGCACCCAGGCTTGCGCCATCGCTTCGCGGCGAGTCGCGGCTTTGTCGCTGACATCGACCATGTTGGCGCGGCCCTGATCGTCGAGGTGGGTGAGGGTGTTGCTCATGGCGAAAGCTCCTGGATCGGGCTGTAGATTCGGGGGGCGTTACGGTGCGGAACGTGGATCAGATTCAGGTGATGCTTGAGCGCCCAGCGCACGGTCAATGCGGTGGGGGCGGACAGGCTGACGAGGGTGCCGAGGCGGGCGCGCACGGCTTTGTGGATCAGTTCGAGGCTGCAACGGCTGGTGACCACCACAAAGCCCTTGCGCGCATCGACCTCGGCGCTGTGCATGGCGCCGATCAGCTTGTCGAGGGCGTTGTGCCGGCCGATGTCTTCGCGGCACAGCAGCGCCTCACCACGGGCATCGAAGTACAGCGCCGCGTGCAGGGCGCCGCTGCTGCGGGCCAGTTGCTGAGCCTGTTCGATACGCTGGCGGATGCCATCGAAATGCGCGGCCAGCGGCAGTGCGCAGGGTTGCAGGATCTGCAGTTGCGGCAGCGCCTGCTCCAGCGCTTCGACGCCACAAATGCCGCAACCGCTGGTGCCGGTCATCTGCCGACGATGATCTTTCAGCGCCCAGAAGGCACGACTGGAAATCTGCACGTCGGCCTGGCAGGCCTGATCGAAATGCGTCAGATGGATATCGTAGATCTCGTCGACGCTGTCGATGATCGCGTTGCTCAGGCTGAAGCCACGGATGAAGTCTTCGAGGTTGCCGGGCGAGACCATCATCACCGCCTGACTCAGGCCATTGAAGGTGATCGCCAGAGCAATTTCCGCGGCCAGGGCGGCGTGCGAGAGCGGGGCGTCTTGCAGGTATTCGCGAAACGCCACCTGTGACGGTTGCGGTGCGGGGGCATTGCCATCCCCCGGTTCGGCGGTTGTTGCAACTTGGCACTGCATCTTGAAAAGTCCCGAAGCGCTGAAGTGAGTTCAGGCTACGGGGGAGTCAAAAGTGCGTCCAATCGCTTGTTCTGATGCGGTGATCGGGCTGATCTATCACCACTGTCATGGCCAACACCCACCCTGTAGGAGCTGCCGAAGGCTGCGATCTTTTGATCTTGATTTTGGTTTTTAAGATCAAGATCAAAAGATCGCAGCCTTCGGCAGCTCCTACAGGGTTTTGTGTCTGGTTTAAATTGCCTCACCCCCAAACATTTTCCGCGCCTCGGCAAAGCACTTTTCGGCAATCGCCGAACGCGGCTCGGTCTTGCGCATCACCAGACCCAGCGGCGCCAGCACGCTGGCATCCGGCAGTTGCATGAACGACAGGTGTTCGATCGGCTCTTCCAGCCCGCTGTCCAGCGGCATGATCGAGCAGCAGAATCCTTGGTGGATTGCCTGCAGCAGCTGATAGGTCGAATCACTTTCCATGATCGGCTGCGGATTCAGCCCGCGACTGCGGAAACTCAGGTCGATGGATTTACGGTAATGCATGCCGGTGGTGATCATCCCCAATGGCAGTTCGGCGGCGTCTTCCCAGCTCATTTCCGAGCCTTCGAAATGGAAGTGACGGTTGTCGTAAAGCAGCCCGACGCGGGTTTCACCGATCTCGAAAAAATCGAAATAGTTCGGGTTGACGTGGTCGAGGTAGCACACGCCCAGGTCCAGTTGATTGTTGCCAAGGCCGGCGATGATCTCGTCGGAACTGCCCGACGACAGACTGAATTTCAGCTCGGGATAGGTCCCGGACAAGCCCTGAATGTAATTGACCGGATTGAAGTTGCTCAGCGGCACCAGCCCCAGGCGCAGGCTGCCGACCAGTTGCCCGCGGCACGCCGCCGCTTCGGCGAACAGACCGTCATGCGCGGCCAGCAGCGTGCGCGCCCAGGCCAGCACTCGCTCGCCGGCCTGAGTGAAACCTTCAAAGCGCTGACCGCGATTGACCAGCACCAGATCCAGCTCGTCTTCCAGATTGCGCAGACGCATCGACAGGGTCGGCTGGGTGATGTGGCAGCGTGCGGCGGCCTGGCCGAAGTGTCGGGTTTCGTCCAGTGCGATCAGGAACTTGAGTTGTTTGATGTCCACGAAGGCACCTGCTCGTTGAGAAATTGAATGGAGTATTGACGCAGATGCGCGCAGCGCACGGAAAACGCGAGGTGCGACGATCTCATTTGCCTGTGTTTGCGTCCAATCGGAAGCATTGAAAAGGCTATCGATCAGCTCTATCGCCCATGGTTTCAAAGGCTTTGGCCGAGGTCAACGGCACCGATAGAGCAGGTCGATAATGTGGTTGGTCAGAGTGATTAGACAGTACTCATAAGTGGCACTTAGGCTGCTCGGCAATCTGATTGACTACTGCCGGAGAGTCCCATGAGCGCGAAAGCGGATGCCCTGTTTGTCCCCCTGAACATTGCCGTACTGACCGTCAGCGATACTCGCGATTATGCGAGCGACACGTCCGGCCAATTGCTGGTCAGCCGATTGCTGGAGGCCGGTCATACCTTGAGCGAACGCAACCTGCTCAAGGATGACCTGTACAAGATCCGCGCCCAGGTCGCGCACTGGATTGCCGACGACAGCATTCAGGTGGTGCTGATCACCGGCGGCACTGGCTTCACCGGGCGCGACAGCACGCCGGAAGCGGTGGCCTGTCTGCTCGACAAGCAGATCGATGGGTTTGGCGAGTTGTTCCGCGCGATTTCGATTCTCGACATCGGCACCTCCACCGTGCAAAGCCGTGCGCTGGCCGGCTTGTCCAACGGCACGCTGGTGTGCTGCCTGCCGGGTTCGACCGGTGCCTGTCGCACAGCGTGGGAAGGCATCCTCGCCGAACAACTGGATAACCGCCATCGCCCGTGCAACTTCGTGCCGCACCTCAAATCAGTAGCCGCCTGTGGGCCGCGCGGATGAGCAAGGCAGCGTTGATGCCGGTCGAGGACGCCCTCGATCAGTTGCTCGGCATGGCCAATGAGCAACGTCTGGCCGACAGCGAAATTCTGCCGCTCGACGAGGCGCGTGGCCGAGTGTTGGCCAGTGACCTGGTGGCGACACTCGACCTGCCGCCGTGGCCGAACAGTGCCATGGACGGTTATGCGTTGAACCTGGCCGATCTGCATCGCCAGCCGTTGAAGGTCTCGCAAAAGGTCTACGCCGGCCAGGCGCCGGACGCGCTATTGCCCGGTACCTGCGCGCGGATCTTTACCGGCGCACCGCTGCCACCCGGCGCCACCTGCGTCGAAATGCAGGAGAACGTCGAAGTGCTCGAAGACGGTCGCGTGCGCTTCCTGCAGGCGCTGAAAGCGGGGCAGAACATTCGCGCGCAAGGTCAGGAAAATCGCGTCGGCGACATCCTGCTGCGTGCCGGCAAACGCCTCGGGCCGTTCGAACTGGCGGTCGCCGCCGGGCAGGGGCTGGCGCAGTTGCACCTGGTGCGTCGCCCGCGTGTGGCGCTGCTGTCCACCGGTGACGAACTGGTCGAGCCGGGCCTGCCGCTGCGTCCCGGCAGCATCTACAACAGCAACCGCGTGTTGCTCGGCCACTGGCTGAAGGAACTGGGCTGCGAGGTGATCGACGCCGGGATTCTGCCGGATCGTCCGGCACAGACGCGGCTCAAACTTGAGCAACTGCAAGTGGCGGCCGACCTGATCCTGACCACGGGTGGCGTATCTGCCGGCGATGCCGATTGCCTTGGTCAGGTGCTGCGCGACAACGGCAAGCCGCTGCTGTGGAAACTCGCGATCAAGCCTGGCAAACCGCTGACCGTGGGGCATTTCGGTACGGTGCCGGTGATAGGCCTGCCGGGCAATCCGACCTCGGCGCTGGTGACCTTCGGCCTGCTGGCGCGGCCGTATCTGCTGCGCATTCAGGGCGTGGAAGAGGTCATGCCGTTGCGCTTTACGGTGAATGCCGGATTTGAATGGAGTAAAGCTGGCAGCCGTCGAGAATATCTGCGTGTGCGGCTGGAGGCGGGGCGCGCGGTGTTGTATCCGAACCAGAGTTCCGGTGTTTTGCTCGGTGCGACCTGGGCTGACGGGTTGGTGGAAGTGCCGGAAAACAGTACTCACGGCATTGGCGATGAGCTGCGCTTCATTCCCTTCAGTGAACTGTTCTGACCCCAACACGAATCAGAACTGTGGGAGCGAGCCTGCTCGCGAAGGCGGCGTGTCATACAACATCAATGTTGACTGACAGGCACTCTTCGCGAGCAGGCTCGCTCCCACATTTGGATGTGTGATGTTCATCCATTCTGCGGGTGTACCTCAAACCTGTAGGAGTGAGCCTGCTCGCGATGACGGCGGCACAGTCAATATCTTCACTGACCGGTCGACCGCTATCGCGAGCAGGCTCACTCCTACAGAGGGAACGAGCTCAGCTCAGCACATAGTCCACCGGCAGCAGCATCGGTGGCAGGTCGGTCACGCCCAGTTCGCTGAGGATGTCGCGCTCGATGGTGCGTACCAGCGAGTCGGTCGCCAGGTCGTTTTCATCGCGGCCGAACGGGTCTTCCAATTCATCGGCAATCGCATCCAGGCCAAAGAACGTGTAGCTCACGATCGCCGTGAACAATGGGGTCAGCCAGCCCAGTGGTTCGGCCATGGCGAAGGGCAGCAGGATGCAGAACAGGTAGATCGTGCGATGCAGCAGCAAGGTGTAGGGGAAGGGCAGCGGGGTGTTCTTGATCCGCTCGCACACCGCTTGCGCCTGGGTCAGGCTGGTCAGGTGATTGGCCAGCAGCATGTAGCGCCACTCGCTCAGTTCACCGCTTTGATGCAGGTCGGAACACTGCTGGCCGACCTGCTGCAGAATCCGCCCGCTGTAGTCCGGCACCTGCGGATCGTGTTGCGGGGTGATCCACGCACGGCTGGCTGCCGCTTCGCTTTCCCGGCGCAATCGCGCATTCAGCGAGTGGGCAAAACCGCAGAGGTTGAGCAGCAACGGCTTGCGTTGTACCGACTCATGGATGACATGGGTCTCGCGAATCACCGAACGGATGTGCACCAGCACATCGCCCCAGGCCTTGCGCGCTTCGTACCAACGGTCATAGCAGGCGTTGTTGCGAAAATTCATGAAGATCGACAGCGACAGCCCGAGCAAGGTGAACGGCGTGGCGTTGACCTTGGTGAAGTTGCTCGGGTGGAGGATTTCAATCAGGACGATGGCCGAAGCCAGCAGGGTGACCATCAAGGTGCGCAGGGCGATACGTTTGGCAATCGAACCCTTGAGGGTGAAGAGGATGGCGAATTGGTTGACCTTGGGTCTGATGATCATGCTGGGCGATCCCGATTACGCAGGGTGAGGGCGGTTTCAACCGCCGGTCATGTTCATGAAGCGCACGACCTGCATGTCGTCGTTCACTTCGAAATTGTGCCTGTACGGCTTGAGTTTCATTGCCTCGATAATGGCTTTCTCCAGCCGCTGCGGTTGCCCCGGATGAGCGCGCAGCACGGCTTTCAGATCCACCGCATGCTCGTTACCCAGACACAGTAGCAGGCGCCCTTCGACGGTCAGCCGCACCCGGTTGCAGGTGCCGCAAAAATTGTGGCTGTGCGGTGAGATGAAACCCAGACGAATGTCCGGTGCTTCGGCCAGCCGCCAGTAGCGCGACGGGCCCTGGGTCGACTCGGCGGAGTCGATCAGGGTGTAGCGCTCGGCGATCTTCGCGCGCACCTGGGCGCTGGAGAAAAACGACTCCGCGCGGCTGTGTTCGCTGATGACCCCCAGCGGCATTTCCTCGATGAAGGAGACGTCTAGCTGGCGGTCGATGGCGAAGCTCACCAGATCGTTGATCTCCTGATCGTTGCGCCCCTGCATCACCACCACGTTGAGTTTAGTGCGGGTGAAACCGGCCTTGCACGCCGCATCGATGCCGCTGATCACCTGCGCCAGATCACCGGTGCGGGTCATCTGTCTGAAGCGCTCGGGGTCGAGGCTGTCGAGGCTGATGTTCAGGCGCTTGACCCCGGCGTCGAACAGCGGCGCGGCGAGTTTGCCCAGCTGCGAGCCATTGGTGGTCATGCACAGTTCACGCAGGCCGGGCAGGGCGGCGATCTGCTCGCACAGCTTGACCACGCCCGGGCGGATCAGCGGCTCGCCGCCGGTCAGGCGAATCTTGCGCGTGCCCAGCGCCACGAAGCTCTGCGCCAGTTGATAGATCTCCTCCAGCGTCAGCACTTGCTGGCGTGGCAGAAACTGCATGTCCTCGGCCATGCAATACACGCAGCGGAAGTCGCAGCGGTCGGTGACCGACATGCGCAGATAGTCGACGCGGCGGTTGTAACCATCGATCAAGACACGCTCTGACATGACAGCCTCGCAGGAGTGAGAAGTCCGCATTAACGGACCAGGTTGACGCAGGTTATGGGCAACTTCACAGGACGTCCAATCACTGTTTATGAACGCTTGATTGAGCGCGTCGATGATCAATTGTTCTTTCTTGAAAGTTGCCGCTTTAGTTTCGCAAGTCACGGTAAATAAAGGGTTTTTCAACGTGATAGAGGGTTTCGATAATGTGGTCATAAATAGCGATTAGACAATATTTTGTATCGGTTCATATCCTTGCCCCGGCAAATGAAACGACCGCTTTTTACTGTTGAAATACGGTCGGATATTTAACCGAGATCAGGTTCACGCCTGTGTGCATCGTCATGGAGATGTCCCATGTCACAAGTCGACCGTTACAAACCTTACAAGGGTGCCGCTGCCGGTTGGGGGGCTGTGATCAGCCTGACCAAGAGCTGGCTGGGCAGTGAAAACGCCCTGAAAAACATCCGCGCCATGCTCAAGACCAACCAGAACGGCGGCTTCGACTGCCCGGGCTGTGCCTGGGGTGAGGCGCCCGGTGCGAGCATGCTCAAGTTCTGCGAGAACGGCGCCAAAGCGGTGAACTGGGAGGCTACCGGGCGTTTGGTCGCCCCGGCGTTCTTCAACAAATACACGGTGTCGAGCCTGGCCGAACAGAGCGACTACTGGCTGGAATATCAGGGGCGTCTGACCCACCCGATGCGCTACGACGCGCGGGTCGATCGCTACGTGGAAATCAGTTGGGAAGACGCGTTCGCGCTGATCGCCGAACACCTCAAGGGCCTGAAATCGCCGCACGAGGCCGAGTTCTACACCTCGGGCCGGGCCAGCAACGAAGCGGCGTTTCTCTATCAGTTGTTCGTCCGTGCCTACGGCACCAACAATTTCCCGGACTGCTCGAACATGTGCCACGAAGCCAGTGCGGTGAGCATGGGCGAGACGCTGGGCGTGGGTAAGGGCACTGTGGTCTATGAGGATCTGCACCACGCCGACGCGATTTTCGTCATCGGCCAGAACCCCGGCACCAACCACCCGCGCATGCTCGAACCGCTGCGCGAAGCGGTGAAACGTGGCGCGCAAGTGGTCTGCATCAACCCGCTGAAAGAGCGTGGCCTGGAACGTTTCCAGAACCCGCAGAACCCGCTCGAGATGCTCAGCAACGGCTGGGAAGCGACGAACACCGCGTACTTCCGCCCGGCGCTGGGTGGCGACATGGCGATGATCCGCGGCATGGTCAAATTCCTCCTGCAGTGGGAGCGTGAAGCCCAGGCCTCGGGCGGCGAGCCGGTGTTCGATCACGCCTTTATTGCCGAACACACCTCGGGTCTGGACAGCTACCTGGCAGAAGTCGACGCCACGACCTGGGAGCACATCCTCGAGCAGTCCGGCGTGCCGTTGCACGACATCGAACTGGCCGCGCGCATGTATGGCCGCGCCAAGAGCGTGATCATGTGCTGGGCCATGGGCCTGACCCAACACGTGCACTCGGTGCCGACCCTGCAGGAGGTCATCAACCTGCAACTGTTGCGCGGCAACGTTGGCCGTCCGGGCGCCGGCCTGTCGCCGGTGCGCGGTCATAGTAACGTGCAGGGCGACCGCACCATGGGCATCAACGAACTGGCGCCGAAGGAACTGATGGATGCGCTGGAAAAACGCTTCAACTTCAAAGTGCCGCGCATGCACGGGCACAACACGGTGATGGCGATCGGTGCCATGGAACGTGGCGAAGCCAAGGTGTTTATCGGTCTGGGCGGCAACTTCGTCCAAGCCACGCCGGACACCCCGCGCACCCACGAAGCGATGCGCAAACTCGACCTGACCGTGCACATCTCGACCAAGCTCAACCGCAGCCATCTGGTCACCGGTCGCGACGCGTTGATCCTGCCGTGCCTCGGCCGTACCGACATCGACATCCAGGCCGAAGGCCCGCAAGGCGTGACGGTGGAGGACACCTTCAGCATGGTGCATTTGTCGTTCGGTCAGTTGAAACCGAAGTCGGCGCATTTGAAATCCGAGCCGGCGATCATTGCCGGAATCGCCGCCGCGACATTGGGCAAACACCCGATCGACTGGGAATGGGCGGTGGGCGACTACGGGCGCATCCGCAACCTGATCGCCGACGTGATTCCGGGCTTCGAGAACTTCAACGAGAAACTGTTGATCCCGGGTGGTTTCCACCTCGGCAACGATGCCTCGGACCGTGTCTGGAACACCGAGTCCGGCAAAGCCCAGTTCACCCCGTGCGTGCTGCCGGAGCACCTAATCAGCGAAGGCGTGCGCAACCTGGCGGTCAAACCGGATCTGATCCTGCAGACCATGCGTTCCCACGATCAGTACAACACCACGCTGTACGGCCTCGACGATCGTTATCGCGGGGTTTACGGCATGCGCGACGTGATCTTCGCCAACGAACAGGACATCCAGCGCCTCGGTTTCGAACCGGGGCAGAAGGTCGATCTGGTGGCGCTGTGGGATGACGAGCGCGAGCGTCGGGTCAGCGGGTTCACCCTGATCGCCTACGACATTCCGCCCGGTCAGGCCGCGGCGTACTACCCGGAAACCAATCCGCTGGTGCCGCTGGAAAGCTACGGCGACCGGACCTACACGCCGACCTCGAAATTCGTCGCGATTCGCCTCGAAGCGGCCAAGGTCAGCAACCTGATCCCGTCATCGGTGGCGTAACCCGCTACCGATAGAAACACTGGCAATTTGACTGGCTGCAGGCGTTCGCGCCTGGCGGTGGCCCGGGTTCGTGCTGCCGCTTTTCAGCCTGGATGAGGACATCATCATGCTCAACATGGAGGCACTGGACCTGGCGCGAATTCAATTCGCGTTCACGGTTTCGTTCCACATTATCTTCCCGGCGATCACCATCGGCCTGGCGAGTTTCCTCGCGGTACTCGAAGGCCTGTGGCTGAAAACCCGTAACGACACCTACCGTGATCTCTACCATTTCTGGTCGAAGATCTTTGCCGTCAACTTCGGCATGGGCGTGGTCTCGGGGCTGGTCATGGCCTACCAGTTCGGTACCAACTGGAGCGGCTTTTCCGACTTTGCCGGGAGCATCACCGGGCCGTTGCTGACCTACGAAGTGCTGACCGCATTTTTCCTTGAAGCCGGTTTCCTCGGGGTCATGCTGTTCGGCTGGAACCGCGTCGGCCGTGGCTTGCACTTCTTTGCCACGGTGATGGTCGCCATCGGCACGCTGATTTCAACGTTCTGGATTCTTGCTTCCAACAGCTGGATGCAGACGCCGCAGGGCTTTGAAATCGTCGACG
Source organism: Pseudomonas sp. 14P5.3.2 (assembly GCF_057799175.1). Lineage (NCBI taxonomy): Bacteria > Pseudomonadati > Pseudomonadota > Gammaproteobacteria > Pseudomonadales > Pseudomonadaceae > Pseudomonas > Pseudomonas sp. 14P5.3.2. The sequence goes on from NZ_JBYOKU010000010.1 coordinate 108,897, forward strand.
GGCGGGTGATGCCGCTGGACTGGCTGGCGATCGTGTTCAACCCGTCGTTCCCGTTCCGACTGGCGCACATGGCGATTGCCGCGTTTGTCGCAACGTCGTTCTTCGTCGGTGCGTCGGCGGCCTGGCATTTGCTGCGCGGCAACAACACCGCGCCGGTGCGCAAGATGTTTTCCATGGCGTTGTGGATGGCACTGATCGTGGCGCCAATTCAGGCCGTGGTCGGTGACGCCCATGGCTTGAACACCCTGGAACATCAACCGGCGAAAATCGCCGCCATCGAAGGCCACTGGGAAAACGCCGACAGCGGCCCGACGCCGCTGGTGCTGTTCGGTATCCCCGACATGCAGGCGGAGAAGACAAAATATGCGCTGGAGATTCCGTACCTCGGCAGCCTGATCCTGACCCACAGCCTCGACAAGCAGATCCCGGCGCTCAAGAGCTTCCCGAAAGAGGATCGGCCGAACTCGACCGTCATCTTCTGGAGCTTCCGTGTCATGGCCGGGCTGGGCATGTTGATGATCCTCGTCGGTCTGCTGGGGCTGGCGCTGCGCCGTGGCGGCAAGCTCTATCAGCATCGTGGTTTTCAGCGTCTGGTGTTGCTGATGGGACCGAGCGGGTTGATCGCGTTGCTGGCTGGCTGGATCACCACCGAAGTCGGGCGTCAGCCGTGGGTGGTTTACGGCTTGATGCGCACCCATGATGCCGCGTCGCACCACTCGGTGGCGCAGATGAGCACCTCGCTGCTGCTGTTCGTGGTGATCTACTGCTCGGTGTTCAGCGTGGGCATCGGCTACATGATGAAACTGGTGCGCAAAGGTCCGCAGCCACATCACGAACATCCAGCGGAGGGCGATCAGTTGCAGACTCCGCGCCGACCCATTTCGGCGGCTACCGCCCCGATGAAGGAGCATTGAGTCATGGGAATTCAAGGTATCGATCTCTCGTTGATCTGGGGTGTGATCATCGCCTTCGGGGTGATGATGTACGTGATCATGGACGGCTTCGATCTGGGCTTGGGGATCCTGTTCCCGCTGATCCCGGATGAGCAGGAGCGCGACGTGATGATGAACACCGTCGCCCCGGTGTGGGACGGCAACGAAACCTGGCTGGTGCTTGGTGGCGCGGCGCTGTATGGCGCGTTTCCGCTGGCCTACGGAGTGATTCTGGAGGCGTTGTACTTGCCACTGATCCTGATGCTCTGCGGGCTGATTTTCCGTGGTGTGGCGTTCGAGTTTCGCTTCAAGTCGTCGCCGCAAAAGCGTCACTGGTGGGACAAGGCGTTCATCGGTGGTTCGCTATTGGCGACGTTCTCCCAGGGGGTGGTGATCGGCGCGTACGTGTCGGGCATTCCCGTGGTGGATCGGCAGTTTGCCGGTGGCGGTCTGGACTGGCTGGCGCCGTTCCCGCTGGTGTGCGGCGTCGGTCTGGTGGTGGCTTATGCGCTGCTGGGCAGCACCTGGTTGTTGGTCAAGACCGAAGGCATGCTCGAGTCGCGGATGCGTCTGTTCACCCGGCCATTGGCGTGGTTGCTGCTGGCGATGGTCGTGGTGATTGGCGTCTGGACCCTGCAGTTGCACCCGGAACTGGCTACGCGCTGGTCCAGTCATGGGCACTTGATGGTGTTCGCCGGGTTGGTGGGGTTGGCGCTGCTGGCATTATTCGGGCTGCTGCGCACCTTGCGTCAGCGTCACACCCACTGGCCGTTCGTGTTCACTCTGGTGCTGATGCTGCTCGGCTACATCGGCCTGGCGCTGAGCATCTGGCCGAACATCATCCCGCCGTCGGTGAGTTTGTGGGCTGCGGCGTCACCGCCATCGAGCCAGTTGTTCGCCCTGATCGGCGCACTGTTCATCCTGCCGGTGATCCTGATGTACACCTTCTGGAGCTACTACGTATTCCGCGGCAAAGTGAGGATTGGCGATGGCTACCATTGATTCGCATGAGGTCAGATCCAGCCGCTGGTACAAGCGCCTGGGCTGGTTGTTGCTGATTTGGCTGGGCAGCGTAGTGTCACTCGCCGTGGTGGCGAGTCTGCTGAAACTGGCAATGTATGCAGCGGGAATGAGAACCCACTGACCCTGAAAAACCGGAGCCATGGCTCCGGTTTTTTTGTGCCCGCAATTCTGAACATCACTGATGCCCCCAGTGGGAGCGGGCTTGCTCGCGAAGGCGTCAGGTCAGTCGATATTGATGCTGAATGTGCTGGCCTCTTCGTGAGCAAGCCCACTCCCACCCTTGATCGCGGCCAGCCGCAAATCCTTCATTCACCGACGATCCCCAGTGGGAGCGGGCTTGCTCGCGAAGGCGTCAGGTCAGTCGACATTGATGCTGAATGTGCCGGCCTCTTCGTGAGCAAGCCCACTCCCACACTTGATAGCGGCCAGCCGCAAACCCTTCATCACCGACGATCCCCAGTGGGAGCGGGCTCGCTCGCGAAGGCGTCAGGTCAGTCGACATTGATGCTGAATGTGCCGGCCCCTTCGTGAGCAAGCCCACTCCCACAGTTGATCCGGTGCGCAGACACATCCTGCCAACAAACATGTTCGGCGCACTGTGATGGCTGATCTAGCCTTTTTCTGAATTCAACCATGGACAAGGCAAAGGAATGCCCAAGCGTTACTCATCACATCGCCTGCGAACCGGCCGTCATTGCGAAGAAAATCAGATCTACCTACTAACCGCCAATACCTTGGGGCGTGAGCGGGTGTTCACGGATTACAGGCTCGGCCGGTTGGTTGTGCATCAGTTCAGGCAGGCGCAGGAGGAGGGGTTTGCCGAGACATTGGCATGGGTTGTCATGCCGGATCATTTTCATTGGCTGATCCAGTTGCAAAAGGGAACACTTGGACAATTGATGTGCCAGGTCAAATCCCTGAGTACTCGTTCAGTGAACACAGCGGTCGGTAGAACCGGGAGCCTTTGGCAACACGGTTTTCATGATCATGCATTACGTCGAGAGGAGGACCTGGTGAAACTGGCCCGCTATGTAGTGGCTAATCCACTGCGGGCCGGACTGGTAAAAAAATTCGGTGACTATCCGTTATGGGATGCGATCTGGGTTTGAACTCAGGATGTGCATACACCGCATTACTTCAGAATAAATGCGATCCCTGTGGGAGCGGGCTTGCTCGCGAAGGCGTCAGGTCAGTCGACATTGATGCTGAATGTGCTGGCCTCTTCGTGAGCAAGCCCACTCCCACATTGGATCTTTGGTGTTTTCTGAAGGGGGCTATTGCGCACCAAACATCGCCGTCCAGTAAATCCCGGCGCTGCTCTTTGGATCGGTCGCGTAGGCGGCGCCGAGTTCTTTGTATTGCGGGTTCATCAGGTTGGCGCAGTGGCCGGGGCTGGCGAGCCAGCCGTCGACGACCTTGCGCACGGTGTCTTGGCCGGCGGCGATGTTCTCGCCGACCAGTTGCCCGCCGTAGCCGGCCAGTTCGGCGCGGTCGCCCGGGGTGCGGCCGTCGCGGTCCTTGTGGTCGAAGTAGTTGTTGTTGGCCATGTCGCGGCTGTGATCCTGTGAGATCGTGCCCAGGCTCGCGTTCCAGGCCAATGGCCCGGCAGCAGCAAAGGCTTGCCCGCCGCATTGGCGTGGCTGGGCGCGGGCCACGTTGACCTGCTCGAGTAACTTCTGGCCTTCAGCCTGCGCATCACCGAGCTTCGCCGAGAGCAACGGTCGCGCCAGCACGATTCGCCAGTCGCGATCGGCGCGGCTGACCCCGACATCGACGAACTGCGGGTCCAGCACCACCTGACAGAAACTTTCCTCAATCGCCTTCATCGCCGATGCCGCATCCCGTGGGCCGTTGAGCGTAATCGCCTGCACATTGACCATCGGGTAACTGGCGCTGGCCATGGCCTGTTGCAGATCGACCGCACCGCTGGCCGGCAGTCTCAGCCGTGGGTCGGCCGACAGCGGTGGCAACTCGTTGGACGCCTGGCTGCCGCAGCGCTGCGGCTGACTGCGATAGTTGTTGATCGACTCGATCAGTTGCGACTCGTCGGCAGCCATGGCCGAGGCGGCCACGACCAGACCCACGGACAGCGTGGCAAAACGCAAGACGGATGGCATGAAGCGCATGGAAATCTCCCTTGAGCTGAGTGCGCTCATGATGCGCGAAATGGCCCGGGGGAATGCAATGTCTTTTTCTTTACCGCGCGGATTTTTCTGCGGAACGTTACTGCGGTATTTGCCGTCTACACTCTCCGAAGGCCCCGGGAACCGGGCGTCTCCCCCACGAAATACCCCGCCCGGAACGGGCGCTGCCGGAAGAACTGACATGGGATTGAAATGGTTGGCTGGCTGTTTCGCATTAACCCTTATGGCCGGCGTTGTGAACGCCACCGATCAGACCCCGATCAAGGCCAAGGCCGAAGAGAAAGCCCAGGTGCTGGAAGAAAAAGCCGCCGATAAAGTCAGCGCCGCACCGGCACCCAAATCCGAAGCGATCACCCCCACTGAAGTACAAGCCGTGGACCCCGCCGGCACCGCGCCGCTGGACGATCCGATCACCTGCCTGGCACGCAGTATCTACTGGGAAGCCAAGGGTCGCGCCACCCCGGAAATGGAGGCGGTGGCCAATGTGGTGATGAATCGCCTGGGGCACGATGGCTTTCCAGGCACCGTGTGCGAAGTGGTCAAACAAGGTTCGGAAACCAAGAGCTGCCAGTTTTCCTGGTGGTGCGATGGCAAGGCGGATCAGGTCAAGGAAGACGCTGAATACACCCTGGCCAAGGATATCGCCGGCAAGGCGCTCAACCGCCAACTGCCGGATCGCACCCATGGTGCGCTGTACTTTCATGATCGCAACGTGCATCCCGGCTGGGCCAAGGAATACAAAAAGACCGCCGAAGTCGGCAAATTCCTCTTCTATAAACCGGCCGGTGGTGATGCGCGCTAGACGCAGACTTCCCGTACACAATTGCGCAGCCAGCGGTGCGCGGGGTCGGCGTCCATGCGCGGGTGCCAGAGCATCGAAACGCTGATCGGCGGCATCCTGAAGGGCAGGGCAAAACTGTGCAGGCCCATGCGCAGCTTGCTGGTGTGACGCTCCGGGACGGTGGCGATCAGGTCCGATTCGCGGACCAGTGTCAGCGCCGCCGAAAAACCGCCGAATGAAGTGACGATGTCCCGCGTCAGCCCTGCGGCGAGCAGCGCCTCGTCGACCGGGCCGCTGCTGCGCCCGCGTCGTGAGATGAGAATGTGCTGGCCGCCGGCAAAGCGTTTGCTGCTGATCTTGCCCGAACTCAATGGATGGCCTTCGCGCACCACACCGATCCACTGATCCTCAAACAGGATGCGGCTGTGCAGCGCCGGGTCAGTGCTGTCGTCGACCACACCGGTCTCCAGATCGACCCGGCCTTCGCGCAGCGGTGTGCTGTCCTTGTCGGCTTTCTGCACAAAGCGCAGGCGCACGCCGGGGGCCTCTTCAGCAATGCGCGCGAGCAGCGCGGCGGCAAAGGTTTCGACAAAACCGTCGGTGTTGCGCAAGGTGAAGGTGCGCTGCAACTGGCCGGGGTCGAGCACTTCGGCAGGGCGCAACACCGCCTCTGCTTCCTGCACCAGAGCGCTGACCCGTTCGCGCAACTCCAGCGCCCGTGGGGTCGGCACGAGGCCTCGGCCGGCGCGCACCAGCAACGGATCGCCGGTGGTCTCGCGCAATCGGGCCAGGGCGCGGCTCATCGCTGACGGGCTCAACCGCAGAATTTGCGCGGCACGCGCGACGCTGCCTTCGCGCAACAACACGTCGAGGGTGATCAACAGGTTCAGATCCGGTGCACTCATGACATGGCGTTCCATGCAGGTATCAAGTGCAAAGCATGCGTCTTGCGCCTTGCCTTGTCGAGACTCAGGCTATGCCGTCTGACCATCAGCTGGAGCGCCCGATGCCCCGAACTCCCTTGAACACTCAAACCCGCTGGGCGCTGACCAGTCTGGCGCTGTCGATGTTGATGCCGTCGCTGGACACCAGCATCGCCAACGCCGGATTACCGACTCTGGCGGCAGCGTTCGATGCGACGTTTCAACAGGTGCAGTGGATCGTGCTGGCGTACCTGCTGGCGGTCACCACATTGATCGTCAGTGTCGGGCGCCTGGGCGATGTGTTCGGGCGGCGACGCCTGTTGCTGATTGGCATCGGCATTTTTACCAGTGCTTCGCTGTGCTGTGCGCTGGCGCCGGGGTTGGGCTGGTTGATTGGCGCACGGGCGGTGCAGGGCCTTGGCGCGGCGATCATGTTTGCCTTGACCGTGGCGCTGGTGGCGGATGCGGTACCCAAGACAAGGGCGGGCAGTGCGATGGGTTTGCTCGCCACCATGTCGGCCACCGGCACCAGCCTCGGGCCGTCGCTGGGTGGACTGCTGATCGCGCATGTCGGCTGGCCGTCGATCTTTGTCCTCAACGTGCCGTTGGGCTTGCTCAATGCGTGGCTGGTTTATCGCTATCTGCCGGCGGATCGGCCGACGCGGTCGAGGGTGGCGTTTGATTATCTCGGCACTGCGGTGTTGGTTTTGACCCTGGCGGTCTACGCGCTGGCGATGACACTGGAGGGTTTCACCCTGATATTGCTGCTGCTCAGCCTGTGCGGCGCAGGCCTGTTTATCGCGGTCGAAATGAAAGCCAAGGCGCCGCTGATTCGTCTGTCGTTGTTCGCCGACTCGCGACTGGGCAGCAGCCTCGCGCTGACGTTGCTGGTGACGACGGTGATGATGACCACGCTGGTGGTCGGGCCGTTTTACCTGAGCCGTGGACTGGGACTGGGCAGCACCGTGGTCGGTCTGGCGTTGTCCGTCGGGCCGCTGCTGGCGGCGTGCGGCGGGGTGCCGGCCGGGCGTCTGGTGGATCGCTTCGGCGCGCGGCGGGTGGTGCCGGGGGCGTTGCTCGGGATGGTTGGCGGTTGCAGTTTGTTGGCGCTGTTGCCGATGAGTTTCGGTCTGCCGGCGTATCTGCTGCCGATGGCGCTGATCGCCAGCAGTTACGCGTTGTTCCAGGCAGCGAACAATACCGGGTTGATGGCGACGGTCAGTCAGGATCAGCGCGGCGTGGTCTCAGCCTTGCTCGGGCTTTCGCGCAATCTGGGCTTGATCACCGGCGCGGCAGTCATGGGGGCGGTGTTTGCGCTGGCCACGGGAGACCCGACGCAAGCCCCGGCCGAGGTGATCGGCCGCGGCTTGCACAGCACGTTTGGTGTTGCAGCCGCGCTGATGATCATGGCCCTTATCGTCAACTGGCGTGGGTACTCAAGATACTCGCCACCTGCTGTGGCTGGCAGTTGAGGTACGGCGAGGACTTCAGCCAGTGCTGGTCCGGGTACCAGGAGAACATGAACTGGCCGTCCTTGAGTTTGTCGATCACCTGCCTTGCCACTTGCGGGCGTACCGCCGGGCAACCCTGACTGCGACCGATACGGCCCTGACGTTTACTCCATAACGGGTTCACGTAGTCGGCGGCGTGGATCACGATGGCGCGGTCGCGGGCCATGTCATTGAAACCCGGCTCCAGACCGTCCATACGCAGCGAATAACCGTGGGTGCCCTTGTAGCTTTCCTGCGTGCGGAACAGGCCGAGGCTGGACTGGTAACTGCCTTCGCGGTTGGAGAATTGGGTAGCGAAGTTTTCCCCGGAATTGGACCCGTGGGCGACCAGGTCACGCAGCACCAGCTTCTGTCTGCTCAAATCGAAGATCCACAGCCGGCGGGCGGTGGAGGGCTGCGAATAGTCGATGATCGCCAGGTGGCGGGAAGGTCTCGCGCCGTTGTTGATCGCACATTGCATAGCGTTCAAGGCACCTTTCAGCGCCTGGGGATTGAGTTCCGGCGCGGCGTGCGCGAGGCTGGTCAAGAGAACCGGCGATGGTTTGCCGGCGGCGAAAGCTGGGCTGCTCACGACGACGAGAGTCGCAGTGGTCAGCAGAAGTCGGCGCAAAAACGTCAACATTTATAAAGTGTCCTCACTTGCTACTTAATTTGGCACTTTGGCTCCTGACTCCCAGTCATACCCACAGATCCCTGATTCGGACCTGACTGTTCAGCGCACCTGATGTAAGGTTGACCGTCATTGAGGCGGCCACGGATTGGAGTAAAGCAGTTGTTCAAAAAGTACGCATGCTACTTGAGCATTTGTTTGCTCGCTGCGCCGTTTGTCGCTTGTGCCGAGGAGCCGCTGCCGCCGTTGCAGACCCTGCCGACGCCACCGGCGCCAATGCCGGTTGAGCCGCAGAGTCCGCTGCAAGCGGTGCTGATCGGTTTGCCGCAGGCGTGCCCGGCGATTGCCGCGCATCTGAACGGCGCGGCGCTGTCGCAACTGCAGGCGTTCTACCAGCAGCAGGACTGGCTGCCGGTGTGGGCCAGCGAGACAGGGCGTTTGCCGGTCTTGCGCGCGCAGTTGCAGCTGTTGGCCGATGATGGGCTCGATCCAAAGCGCTATCCGGTAGCGGCCAACCCGCCGCAGGATGGCGAATTGTGTGCCGATATCGACATCAGTCGTTCTTACCTGCAAGCACTGCAGGACCTGCATTACGGTCGTCTGCTGCAGTCACATTTCGAGCCGCTGTGGCATGCCGATGAGGCCCCGCGTGATCGGCAGGCCGAATTACTCGCGATCGCCGTACCCGGCCTGCATGACATCAAGGCCGCTTTCGATCTGGCCCGTCCGCATCTGGCGCAATACCAAAGCCTGCGCCATCTCTACGCCAGTCAACGGCTGCAAGCCTTGCCGCACTGGCAGTCGGTGGGCAACGGCCCGTTATTGCGTCCGGCGATGGAAGACAAGCGCGTTCCGGAACTGGCCCGACGGTTGTACAGCGAAGGCTATCTGACCCACGCCATCGGTACGCCCGGCAACGCCTATGACGGTGTGCTGGTAGAGGCGGTGAAGAGCTTCCAGGCCAACCATTCGCTGCAGGCTGACGGCGTGGTCGGGCCCGGGACGATTGCCGAACTCAACATCACTCCGCTGACGCGCCGTGAACAATTGCGGGTCAACCTCGAACGCTTTCGCTGGCTGGCCCAGGACATGGAGCCCAACGGTTTGCTGGTCAACGTCGCTGCCGCCGAGCTGACGCTGTATGAGGGGGGAGTGCCGGTCTGGCAGACCCGCACCCAGGTCGGGCGTGCCGAACGGCAGACCCCGCTGCTCAAATCCCGGGTCACGCGTCTGACCCTGAACCCGACCTGGACCGTGCCGCCGACCATCTGGAAGGAAGACAAGCTGCCGGCGATCCGCAAGGATCAGACCTTTCTCAGCCGCCAGAACCTGCAAGTGCTCGACGCCCATGGTCAGCCGTTGGCCGCAGCGGATATCGACTGGGACAATCCCGGCAACATCATGCTGCGCCAGGACGCCGGGCCGCGAAATCCGCTGGGGCAACTGGTGATCCGCTTCCCCAACCCGTTCGCGGTGTACCTGCACGACACGCCGAGCAAGGCCCTGTTCGACAAAGGTCCGCGCGCCTTCAGCTCGGGCTGTGTGCGGGTCGAGCACCCGATGCAACTGCGTGACTTGTTGCTGACCCCGGCGGAACGCACGCGCACCGACACCTTGCTCGCCACCGGCAGCACCCACGAATTCCGCCTGTCGGCACCGGTACCGATCCTGATGACTTACTGGACGGCACAGGTCGGCAAGGATGGGCAGGTACGTTATGCGCCGGATATCTACAGCCGTGATGAAGCGCTGTTGGCGGGGCTGGATCGGGCACACTGATCCCCTGTCATCCACACAACCCTGTAGGAGTGAGCCTGCTCGCGATAGCGTCAAGTCAGCCGACATCAATGCTGAATGTACCGACCCCTTCGTGAGCAAGCCCACTCCCACCCTTGATCGCGGCCAGCCGACAATCCCTGACCCACCGACAATCCCCGGTGGGAGCGGGCTTGCTCGCGAAGGCGTCAAGTCAACCGCCATCAATGCTGAATGAACGGGCTCCTTCGTGAGCAAGCCCACTCCCACCCTTGATCGCGGCCAGCCGACAATCCCTGACCCACCGACAATCCCCGGTGGGAGCGGGCTTGCTCGCGAAGGCGTCAAGTCAGCCGCCATCAATGCTGAATGAACGGGCTCCTTCGTGAGCAAGCCCACGCCCACATTTGGATTTTCAGTGTGTCGGTCAGTGTGATTCGGCACCGGTCCGCAGCGTCTAGCCCCAGTGTCCCCGCAATCCCATGGGGCGAGACTTCGGAACCCGGCATGCAAGCGCTGTTGAACGAGATTCTTGACGCTGTCCGGCCCCTGATCGGGCAGGGCAAAGTGGCTGACTACATTCCCGCCCTCGGCACCGTGCCGGCCAATCAGTTGGGCATTGCGGTGTATGGCAACGACGGCGAAATGTATTGCGCCGGCGACGCCGAGACGCCGTTCTCGGTACAGAGTATTTCCAAGGTGTTCAGCCTGGTGCAGGCAATCGAGCATTCCGGCGAGGCGATCTGGGAGCGCCTGGGGCACGAGCCGTCCGGCCAGCCGTTCAACTCGCTGGTGCAACTGGAGTTCGAACGCGGGCGTCCGCGCAATCCGTTCATCAATGCCGGGGCGCTGGTGATCTGCGACATCAATCAGTCGCGATTCGCCGCGCCGGCCTTGTCGATGCGTGACTTCGTGCGGCGCCTGTCGGGCAATCCGCAGGTGATCGTCGACGGCAAGGTCGCCGAATCCGAATACCAGCATCGCGCCCGCAATGCGGCCATGGCGTACCTGATGCAATCGTTCGGCAACTTCCACAACGATGTCGAAGCGGTGCTGCGCAGCTACTTCAGCCACTGCGCGTTGCGCATGAACTGCATCGATCTGGCCCGGGCGTTCTGCTTCCTCGCCAACGACGGTTTCTGCAAGCACAGCGGCGAACAGATCCTGACCCGGCGCCAGACCCAGCAGGTCAACTCGATCATGGCCACCAGCGGCCTGTACGACGAGGCCGGCAACTTCGCCTACCGCGTCGGTCTGCCGGGCAAGAGCGGGGTCGGCGGCGGGATCGTCGCGGTGGTGCCCGGGCAGTTCACGGTGTGCGTGTGGTCGCCGGAACTCAACGCCGCCGGCAACTCGCTGGCGGGGATGGCGGCGCTGGAGATGCTCAGTTCGCGGATTGGCTGGTCGGTGTTCTGACCTGATCTTCCAAACACCACGAAACCTGTGGGAGCGGGCTTGCTCGCGAAGAGGCCAGCACATTCAATATCCATGTTGATGGTGCCGACGCCTTCGCGAGCAAGCCCGCTCCCACAGGTTCGGTGGTGTTTGTAGAAGGTGTGTTTCAGCGCAGAATCCGCTACATTTTCCGGCCGCCCCTCTTATGGTGAATCCGCTTCATGTCTCTTGCGCTCGAACGTCTAGTCGCTGGCACGCCGATCCCTTTCGCTGGTAACCGCGTGACCGTGGTCAGCCCCGAACTGGCGGCGCGGTTTCAGCCCGGTGACCACCTGCTGGTCGAGCAGGTGAGTGGCGAGCTGTTGCTGATTCCGGTGGTCGATCAACAAGCGGCTGCAGTGGCGATCGAGCGTGCTGAAGCGGCATTCACTGCATTGTCGGCAGTGTCCGACGAAGCCATCAGTCGCTTCTTCGACCTGTTCGCGCAACGCCTGGAAACCCCGGAATGCTGGACCTTGATCGAAGCCGCGAACCTGGCCGACATCGAGCGAGCCAAGGCCCGTGGTCGCTCGACCACCCGACTGCTTGCCGACGAACGCATGCGCCGCGACATGATCGCCGGTCTGCGCGCCTGGCGTGATGCGCCGGCCACGCGCGGCAAAGTCATCAGCTGCGTGGAACACGACGGCTGGAAGGTCGAGCAAGTGGTGTCGCCGCTGGGCATCGTCGCCTTCGTGTTCGAAGGACGACCGAATGTGTTCGCCGATGCCGCCGGCGTACTGCGCACTGGCAACACCGCAGTGCTGCGCATTGGCAGCGACGCGTTGGGCACCGCGCAAGCGATCGTCACTCACGCGCTGAACCCGGCGCTGGCCGATGCTGGTTTGCCGGCGGGTGCGGTGTCGCTGGTGGAAAGTGTCAATCACGCGGCCGGGTGGGCGATGTTCGCCGACCGACGTCTGTCGCTGGCGGTGGCCCGGGGTTCGGGGCGTGCGGTCAGCCAGTTGGGCAGCATCGCCCAGCAGGCGGGCACGGCGGTCAGCCTGCATGGCACCGGCGGCGCATGGTTGGTTGCTGATCGTGATGCCGATGCCACACGTTTTGCCGCCGTGGTACGCAATTCGCTGGATCGCAAAGTCTGCAACACCCTGAACGTCTGCCTGATTCACCGCGAGCGTGCTGCCGAACTGGTGCCGCTGTTTCTCGATGCGCTGAAGCAGGCCGGCAATGCACGCGGGCAGGGCTGCAAATTGCACATCGTCACAGGCAGCGAAAGTTACCTGCCGGCCGAGTGGCAGAACGCGACGGTCGAGGTCTATCGCGCCGAGGGTTATCAGACCGAAGCCCTGGCCGAAGCGCTGGCGGAATCAGAGCTGGGCCGCGAGTGGGAATGGGAAGAAACCCCGGAAGTCAGCCTGATGATCGTCGACGATCTGGATCAGGCGATCACGTTGTTCAACCGCTACAGCCCGCAGTTCACGGTGTCGCTGATCAGTGAGGATGCTGGCGCCCAGGAACGCTTTTACAACGCGGTGAACGCTCCGTTTGTGGGCAATGGGATTACCCGCTGGGTCGATGGGCAGTACGCGTTGAACAAGCCGGAACTGGGTCTTTCGAACTGGGAGAGCGGGCGCTTGTTTGCGCGCAGTGCGATTCTTTCGGGGGATGGGGTGTTTACGGTGCGGAGTCGTATGACTCAGATCGACCTCACCGTAAAACGCTGACGCTGATCCTGAAGTAGCCACCTGTCTCTGTAGGAGCTGCCGAAGGCTGCGATCTTTTGATCTTGTTCTTAAAAGCAAAATCAAAAGATCGCAGCCTTCGGCAGCTCCTACACAGTATGAGTATCAGGCAGCTGCGCTGGTGTTTGCCTGAATGGCACAAGTCGCTGGCTGCTCGGCCAGCGGCACAAACGTACGGCGGTCAGCCGCCAGCGCATCGATCGAGCCGGTCTCGATGTCATACACCCAGCCATGCAGATTCAGCAGGCCTTTCTCCTGGGCCAGGCGCACGCTCGGGTGGGTCTGAATATTCGCCAGTTGCGCGATCACATTTTCCCGCACCATCGAACTCAATTTCGCCGCGTCATTGGCGTGCGGCCGCGCCTCGTTCACCACTTTCGCCGACTCGGCATGTTGCAGCCAGCCGCTGACGGCGGGCAGATGATCCATGCATTTGCACTGGGCAATCGCGGTCATCGCGCCGCAATCGGAGTGGCCGCAGATCACGATGTCAGTCACCCCAAGCACCGCCACCGCGTATTCCACCGTTGCCGAAACCCCGCCCGGATGCGGGCTGTAGGACGGCACGATATTGCCTGCGTTACGGATCACGAACAGCTCGCCGGGTTCTTGCTGGGTCAGCAGTTCCGGCACCACGCGGCTGTCGGAACAGGTGATGAACAAGGTTCCGGGTTGCTGGGTGGTCGCCAGGTGTTTGAACAGTTCGGTGCGTTGCGGGAAGGCTTCGTTCTGGAACTTCAGGAAACCGTCGATCAGGCTTTTCATGGTGTAGTCCTCTTAGTTCGAGCAACCGTTGCCGAATTCGCTGTATTGAAGAATGTGTTTGTCGCCATTGCTGTCCAGATACGTCATCTCCACCGGCACCACGCCACAGACGTCGGCAACCGGGGTAATGCTCACGACTTCGGCGATGTCCAGGTGCATGCCGTAGTGGTAGGCCACGGCATCTTCATCGGCATGAACCTGAGTGGACAGGCCGGCAAGCAGGGCAAGGGCCAGCAGAATTTTTTGCATGGGGCAGCCTCCAGACGTATTGGGGAACGGTTGCAATGAAAGTGTTGGGGGGGGCCGCCCCTCGGGGCGGGCCAGGCGGATCAGAACGGACGCAGGGGCAGGAACTTGCCGTCGAGGGTGACCACGGCGCGAGAGCCGCCTTCCGGGTCTTCGACTTTCTTGATGTCGAGCTTGAAGTTGATGGCGCTGATGATGCCGTCGCCGAACTGCTCGTGGACCAGGGCTTTGAGGGTGGTGCCGTAGATCTGGATCATCTCGTGGAAGCGGTAGATGGTCGGGTCGGTCGGCACGCCGCTGAGGCTGCCACGCAGCGGGATGATCTGCAGGGCGGCAACGGCGTCGGCGTCCAGTTCAAGTTTGTCACCAACCACTTGCGCGGCGGTTTGTGGCAGTGGGTGCTGGCCGAGCAGGGCAGCGGTGACGTAGGCCAGGCTCAGGCCGGTGTCGTCGGCCAGATCCTGCCACGACAGGCCTTTGCGTGCCTTGATGTCGAGAATGCGGGTGGTCAGGGCCAGGCTGGCGTCGTTGTAGGCGTGGGACTGTTGCATGGTGTCACTCCTTTCAGGGTTGGCTTGCTGTGTGGGAGCAATCTTCTGCCGATTGATCCATAGCGTCCAAGACCGATATACAATACAATGCATAAGCCCTGCCTATAGATGGTGATCCCATGTTGTTGCGACATTTGCGTTATCTGCTGGCCGTGGCCGACCACGGCGGCTTCACCCGGGCGGCGGAGGCGTTGCATGTGTCGCAGCCGACCTTGTCGCAACAGATCCGCCAACTGGAAGAAAGCCTCGGGGTGAACCTGTTTGATCGCACCTCGCGCACGGTCAAGCCCACCGATGCCGGTGAGGCCTACATCGAATGCGCGCGGCGGGTGCTGGTGGAACTGGAGGCGGGCAAGCGGGCGTTGCATGACGTGAAGGATCTGTCCCGTGGCAGCTTGCGTCTGGCCATGACCCCGACCTTCATGGCCTATCTGGTCGGGCCGTTGGTGCGCGATTTCGCGGCGCGCTATCCGGGTATTCATTTGCAGATTTTCGAACTGTCGATGGACGACATCGAGGCTGGGCTGGCGGATGACTCGCTGGACATCGCGATTGCCTTTACCCCGGTGCGCCACCCGGACATCGAGTGCATTCCGGCGTTTACCGAAACCCTGGGGATCATGATCGGCCGCGAGCATCCGTTGTACCAGAGCACATCGGTGCTGACGGCGAGTGACCTTGCGCAGCTGGATTTCGCCTTGCTGGCATCAGACTTCATTACCCGGTTATCGATTGATGAGTATTTTCGTCAGCAGGGGATTACGCCGAAGGTGCGGATCGAGGTGAACTCGGTGAGCACATTGCTCGAGGTAGTGCGCCATTCGCCAATGGCGACGATGTTGCCGGAGGCGATTGCCACCGAAGACCGTGCGTTGCGTCGGCTGCGGGTCGAGAACGAAGCGCCGCAGCGCGGGGCGGCGTTGTTGCGGCGGCGCAATAATTACCACAGTGCGGCGGCAGTGGCGTTTATGAATCTGGTACTGGAAACGAAAATCTAACCAACGATACAGTCCCCCCCTGTGGGAGCGGGCTTGCTCGCGAAAGCGGTGTCTCAGTTGAGATGATGGTGACTGACACGGCCCATTCGCGAGCAAGCCCGCTCCCACAGGGTTATATGGTGACTCGCAGATGTAAAAAGGGCCTGCTTCTTTTGGAAGCAGGCCCTTTTTATTTATTGAAGTTTTAACTCAGTAGAACCGGTCAATCACCCGAACTTCATTCTTGTTCTGCATCGAATCCCACGCCTGTTTCAGCGTCTGCAGCACATTGCCGATGAAGTCCTTGTCGGCCGCAGCTTTTTTGCCGACATAACCGTGGCCGCGGCGGTACATCTTCAGGCGGGCCAGCAGGTTCTGGTTGCTGCGATCGAATTCTTCTTCACCAGCGTGGGGCGACAGGCAGTCGATATGCACCTGACCCGACTTGCTGATCCAGAGAATGTGGCTGTCGTGGCTGTCTTTTTGCGCAGCGAACATACGAGCCAGTTCTTCGATAGTAGGTTGATTGTTCAGATTCATGATGTTTGCCCCTTGACCAGTCTGGTGATCTTTCAAAGTTGATTCGCTAATACAGGTAGCCCATCGGTTAGTTGATCCCTGGCACCGAAACCAGGACGTCAGCGGTCGCCCGTGAGAAGTACGGGGTCATGCGTCTGTTGCATGTAGTCGTGTTGAATAACTGCTACGCAATAGCGTCACAACGAGGAGAAGCAGCGAAAACCGGGAGGCTCCTTGACGACGTTTTCAGGGTCGGCCACAAGCGTCTTGAGAATTTTCGCCAGCGCTTCTCGTCCTTGTACTGGACGTTCAGGCCAGGTCAGCTTCTTCAATCTGCCTTGTGGGCAGCGTGTATCCGGAAAAAACAACTCGGCGGTCAGACGAGTTTGCTCAAGCGTGTTACTGATGTTCCCGATCGGGGAACGTCTTCATCATGCAAAAGCAAAACGGTGCCGTCAACGGTTTTGTAGTGATTATTTTTGTTCACTACATATTGTCGGACAAAGCTGTTTTGGAATGAGAAAAGTTTCGTTCAGGCAACTGAAGCGGGGACGTTCAGGACGTAGAAGGTGCAGGGGTAACCGTCTACCGAGCGCTGCTGGCGGGTGAACTCGCCACCGCTCAATTGCGGGATCAGCCCGGCCCAGAAGCGCTGTGCAGGCAGGTTGGCGTCGATATGAAAAATCTGCCATCGACCTGGCAGACGGCTCAAGAGGGCAGAGACGACAAACTGCGCGACGCCTTGGCCACGAAAGCGTCGGGTGAGGAAAAAGTAGCCGATGTTATGTTCGGCGCCGTCGATGTGGGTTTCATCATCCACGGTCACGAAACCGGCCAACTCACCGTCGACGCAGATCAGGAACGGTTGGGTAGCTGGATTGCGCCAGTAATCGTCCTTCTGCTGAATGCTGAAGAAGCCATGTTCGCCGAGCTTAAGTGGTAGCCATTGGCTGAAGTCGTACATGTAGAACTGCATGAGGTTTTCGATGGTTTGCAGTTCGTCGCGGTGGGCGGCTAGCAGTTCGATGGTGGGCATTGGGGGGAATTCCTGAAGATTGCGACTTCAGTATTGTCGACTCAACACCCTGTGGCGAGGGAGCTTGCTCCCGCTGGGTTGCGAAGCGGCCCTAAAGCCTGCAATCGCGATGTTTCAGATAGACCATAGTTGCAGGTTTTGCGACTGCTGCGCAGCCGAGCGGGAGCAAGCTCCCTCGCCACAGGAGCTCAGCAGGTTTGAGTTATTTGGCGGTACGCTTGGTTGCACTGGCGGTTTTGCTGCGCGTCGATTTGCGTTTCTTCTTCCACGGCGCCGCAGCCTTGCCGGCAGGTGGCGGGCCGCTGATGGTCAGGCTCAGCGCCGAACAGCGGCTGACCTGCTTGCTCATCCACGCCGCCTGTTTGGTGACGAACTCTTCCAGACTCATCTCGCCGCTCTGCACCATGTCCAGCGCCTGTTCCCAGATGGCGGTAGTGCCGGGGTCGGCAATTGCCCGTGGCACGGCGTCGATCAGGCTGAAGGCTGCAGGCGTCGCGGCCAGCGCCTTGCCGTTTTTCAGCAGATAACCGCGGTCCAGCAGGCCCTGAATGATCGAGGCTCGAGTGGCTTCGGTACCGATGCCGGTGGTGTCCTTGAGTTTCTGTTTGAGCAGCGGATCTTCCACCAGTTTGGCGACGTTCTTCATCGCCTTGATCAGATCGCCCTCGGTGTAGGGTTTGGGCGGCTGAGTCCAGAGATCCTTGAGGTTCACGCCGGCCACGGCGCAATCGATACCCTGGCTCAGCGCCGGCAGGGTTTGCGGGGCTGGCGCTTCACGGCCCTTGGCCGGGGCGAGGGCTTCGGGCAAGGCGCGTTTCCAGCCCGGTTCGATAATCTGCTTGCCGACGGCGCGCAATGCTTCACCGGCGCAATCGAAATCGGCCTGGGTGCGATCGTATTCGTGGTTGGGCAGAAATTGCGCCAGATAGCGCGCGCGAATCAGCGTGTAGACCGCCCGGTGCTTACCGCTCAAACGCTCGAGATTTTTCGCCGCCGCTGTGGGGATGATGCCGTGGTGGGCGCTGACCTTGGCGTCGTTCCACGCCCGTGAGCGGCGTTGCGGGTCGAGGTGACCGTTCAGCGCATCGAGGCTTGAGTCGGCCTGACGCAGTGCAGCGAGTATCCCCGGCGCCTCGCTGTGCTGGCTCAGCGGCAGGAAGCCGCAATCACTGCGCGGGTAGGTGATGACCTTGTAGGTTTCGTACAGCGCCTGGGCGATGTCGAGGGTTTCCTGGGCGCCGAGACCGAGTTTCTTCGAGCAGACTTCCTGCAGGGTGCCCAGATCGAAGGGCAGCGGTGCCACTTCACGCATGCGCTCGGTGCGCAATTTCACCACCCGTGCGCTGGCCGCATTGCTGATCGCAGTCGCCGCTTGCTGCGCCAACGCCTGATTCAGGCAGCGATCCTGATCGTCGCAAACGTCGGAGGGCGCACGCCATTGTGCAGTGAACGGCGTGCCGTCGTGCAGCAGTTGCACATCGATCGCCCAATACGGCACCGGCACGAAATCGGCGATGCTGCGGTCGCGATCCACCACCAGCCGCAGTGTCGGCGTCTGCACCCGGCCGACGGGCAGCACGCCCTGATAGCCGGACTGCCGGCCCAATAACGTGAACAGGCGACTCATGTTCATACCAATCAGCCAGTCCGCGCGGGAGCGCCCCAGCGCCGAGTGATACAGGCTGAAGGTTTCCGCCCCCGGCTTCAGTGCGGCCAGGGCCTTGCGGATCGACGCTTCATCCAGCGCCGACAGCCACAGGCGACGGATCGGCCCGCGATAGCGGCAGTGCTCGACCAGTTCCCGGGCAATCATCTCGCCCTCACGGTCGGCGTCGGTGGCGATGATCAGTTCGCTGGCCTCGTCCAACAGGCGCTTGACCGCCTTGTACTGGCTGGCGGTGCGCGGCTTTACGGTCATTTTCCACTTGTCCGGAATGATCGGCAGATCCGCCAGCACCCAGCGCTTGTAGCGCGCGTCGTAGGCATCCGGCGGGGCAGTTTCCAGCAGGTGGCCGATGCACCAGGTCACCGTGACGTCCGTTCCCAGCCAGCAGCCGTCGCCCCGGCGCTTTGCACCGAGCACGGCCGCAATGTCTTTGGCCTGGGAAGGTTTTTCACAGAGGTACAGCCGCATAACCACCGTCGTCAATCAGTTCACTGGAGGTGCACAGAATGGCCGGAGTTCGCGCCTGGGGCAACTTTTATCTGTATGGATATACAGATAAAAACGTTGCCGGGAATGACCGGTATTACCGGGACGGCGCGGGCGACTATCGAGAAATCGAATGGCACCGCGCTTGCCGGGCATGGCAGGTTCGTCGGGCCTTTAAGAAACGCGAGTGACAGGACGATCTCGCCAGAAGATCGCCACGGTCCGAACGCACTGACCACTCTGAAACAAGGAAGTCCCACCATGGCCCAAGCCAAAGCGAAAACCAGCAGCGCCTATGACGAAGTGAATGCCTTCAGCCACCTGTACGACCGTGGCGTCGGCCTGGTGAACGGCAAACCGTCTTTTACCGCCGACCAGGCAGCCGACGAAATCCTGCGCAAAAACCTGTCGTGGCACGACAAGAACGGCGACGGCAAAATCTCCCTGACCTACACCTTCCTCACCGAGAAACCGGCGAACTACAACCCGAACCTCGGCAATTTCAGCCAGTTCAGCGCGCAGCAAAAGGCTCAAGCCATACTGGCGATGCAATCGTGGGCCGATGTGGCCAAGGTGACATTCACTGAAGGCACGGGCGGCGACGGCCACATGACCTTCGGCAACTACGATGTCAGCACCGGCGGCGCGGCGTTCGCCTACCTGCCGAGCGGCGGCAGCTACGATGGCCAGTCGTGGTACCTGATCAACAACCAGTATCAGGTCAACAAGACCCCGGACACCAACAACTACGGGCGTCAGACCCTGACTCACGAAATCGGCCACACCCTCGGCCTGTCGCACCCGGGCGCCTACAACGCTGGCAATGGCAACCCGACCTACAACGACGCAAAGTACGCCGAAGACACCCGTGGCTACAGCCTGATGAGCTACTGGAGCGAAGCCAATACCGACCAGAACTTCAGCAAGGACGGCAGCGGCGCCTACGCCTCCGCGCCGTTGCTGGACGATATCGTGGCGGTGCAGAAACTCTACGGTGCCAACTACGCAACCCGCGCCGATGACACCACCTACGGTTTCGGCTCCAACGCCGGCCGCGATTTCTACAGCGCTACGTCGGCGGCGTCGAAAGTTGTGTTCTCAGTGTGGGACGGTGGCGGTAACGATACGCTGAACTTCTCCGGCTTCACCCAGAACCAGAAGATCAACCTCAATGAAGGTTCGTTCTCCGACGTTGGCGGGCTGGTCGGCAACGTATCGATTGCCTATGGCGTGACCGTGGAAAATGCGGTTGGCGGTTCGGGCAATGACCTGCTGATCGGCAACTCGGCCGTAAACCATCTGTTCGGCGGAGCCGGCAACGACATCCTTTACGGCGGTGGCGGCGCCGATGTGTTGTGGGGCGGCGAGGGTGCGGACACTTTCGTGTTCGGTGCGGCCAGTGACTCGACCAACAACCAGCCGGACTGGATCATGGATTTCAAAAGCGGCGTGGACAAGATCGACATCTCGGGTATCGCCGGTTTCGCCACGGGCGCGGCCACGTTGAACTTCGTCAATGCTTTCACCGGCCATGCGGGCGATGCGATCCTGACTTACTACGCGCAGGGCGGTCAGACCACGCTGCTGGTTGATCTGACCGGGCAGGGGCAGATCGACTTTGCCGTTGGTGTGGTGGGGCAGGCGCTGGCGACTGATATCGTGGTTTGAGCTGATCCTGACTGACACCGATGCAGGGCAAGTGTTGTCCTGTGGCGAGGGAGCTGGCTCCCGCTCGGCGGCGAAGCCGTCGCAAAACCTGAAATCGCGTTATACCTGATGCAGCGCGATTTCCGGATTTGGGTCTGCTACGCAGCCCAGCGGGAGCAAGCTCCCTCGCCACAGTTCATTTGTCCCTGGAGAAACCCCCATGAGCACCACCGGCCTCAACCCCGTCATCACCCTCGAAGAACTCTCCGGTTGCCTGCTGGTGAAATTCCACGGCATCCAGGTCGCGGCGTCCTCTCATGTGCTGGTTCTCCATGAGGCCAACTACCCGGCGGTGTACTACGTGCCCCGCGAGGACATCGACGAGAAATACTTCGCCCGCACTGACCACACCAGTTATTGCCCGTACAAGGGCGATGCCAATTACTTCAGCCTGCAGGTGCCGGGGCATGAGGGGGCGAACGCGGTGTGGACGTACGAGAAACCGAAAATCTCGGTGGAGCAGATCAAGAACTATGTGGCGTTTTATCCGGATCAGGTGAAGTTTGAAGTGATCAAGGCTGACGCTTAGTTCCTGGATGAAGAGATTTAATTGTGGCGAGGGGATTTATCCCCGATGGACTAAGTAGTAGTCCCATTTTTCACGGGGGGCGCTACGCACCCCATCGGGGATAAATCCCCTCGCCACAGGTTTTTTTCACCAAAGGATCATGTGTGCAGGTTCAGAATCAGTTCTTGTCCAGATCGATATTCTTGGTCTCACGCAAACAGATCATCCCCACCACCAGGCTCACCCCGGTAATCAGCACCGGGTACCACAGCCCATAGAAAATATCCCCGGTGTACACCACCAGCGCGAATGACACGGTGGGCAGGAATCCACCAAACCAGCCATTGCCGATGTGATACGGCAGGGACATCGAGGTGTAGCGGATGCGGGTCGGGAACAGTTCGACCATCAGCGCCGCGAGCGGGCCGTAGCACATGGCCGAGATGATGATCAGCGCGACGATCAGCGCCACGATCATCGGTTTGTTGATCTGTTGCAGGTCGGCCTGTTGCGGGTAGCCGGCGAGGGTCACCGCGCCACGCAGGGCGGATTCGTCGTAGCCGTCGATCTTCACGTCACCGACGCTGACCTGCACGCCACTGCCGGCCGGGGCGGCGGCGCTGGAGTAGGGCAGGCCTTGCTTGACCAGGAAGGTCTTGACCTTGTCGCACGGGCTGTCGAATTTGGCCTTGCCCACCGGGTCGAACTGGAAGGTGCAGGTGGCCGGATCGGCCAGCACGGTGATCGGTGCCTGACGGCTGGCTTGATCGATTGCCGGGTTGGCATAGTGCGCCAGGGATTTGAAAATCGGAAAGTACAGCGCCGTCGCCAGCAGCAGGCCGAGCATCAGCACCGGTTTGCGTCCGACCTTGTCCGACAGCCAGCCGAAAATGATGAAGAACGGCGCGCCGATCACCACGCTGATGATCAGCAGGGTGTTGGCCACCGCCGGGTCCATTTTCAGAAACTGGGTGAGGAAGAACAGCACGTAGAACTGCGCGGCGTAGAAGGTCACCGCTTGCCCGGCGTTGATGCTGAACAAGGCGATCAGCACCACTTTGAGGTTTTCCCATTTACCGAAGGATTCGCGGATCGGTGCTTTCGATGCCTTGCCTTCCTCTTTCATTTTCAGATACGCCGGCGACTCGTGGAGGCTCAGGCGGATCCAGGTGGAAATGCCCAGCAGCACGATCGACAGCAGGAACGGAATACGCCAACCCCAGACTTCAAACTGATCGCCAGTGAAGTAGCGGCACCCGAGCACCACCAGCAGCGACAGCAGCAGGCCGAGGGTTGCAGTGGACTGAATCCAGCTGGTGTGGAAGCCGCGTTTGCCGATTGGCGCGTGTTCCGCCACATAGGTCGCCGCACCGCCGTATTCACCGCCCAGGGCCAGACCCTGGAGCATGCGCAGCACCACCAGAATGATCGGTGCGGCAATGCCGATGCTGGCGTAGGTCGGCAGCAGGCCGACGCAGAATGTGGCGATACCCATCAGGATGATGGTGGCGAGGAAGGTGTATTTGCGTCCGATCATGTCCCCCAACCGACCGAACACCAGCGCCCCGAACGGCCGCACGATAAACCCTGCGGCGAAGGCCATCAGCGCGAAGATGAACGCCGTGGTGTCGTTGACTCCGGCGAAAAACTGCTTGCTGATCACCGCCGCGAGGGCGCCGTAGAGGAAGAAGTCATACCACTCGAAGACCGTCCCCAGGGACGAGGCGAAGATGACTTTCTGCGTGGCATTGCTGGTGCTGGCGCCGCTCGCGGCGTCCAGCGGCTGAGCGTGTTCTGACATATCGAAATCCCTCACAGTGATTGTTTTTGTTGTTCCACTGGTGTTGCGTGTCCGGGTGAAGCGCGATGTCTTGAATCTGCTGTTGATTCCTGTGGGAGGGGGCTTGCTCCCGAAGGGGCCGTGTCAGTCAAATCATGGGTGAATGACACTCCGCTTTCGCGAGCAAGCCCGCTCCCACACTGGGGCTGTGAACAGGTCCTGAAAGGATCAGCTGTGCCGCCTTCTCGGCAATCATCAGCGTAGGCGAACAGGTGTTGCCCGAGGTGATACGCGGCATGATCGAGGCGTCGGCGACGCGCAGGCCGGGCACGCCATGCACGCGCAATTGCGCATCGACCACCGCGTCAGCGTCATTGCCCATGCGACAGGTGCCGACCGGATGGAAAATCGTCGTACCGATGCGCGCCGCCGCTTCGTGCAGTTGCTCCTCGCTTTGCAGGCTGTCGCCGGGCAGATATTCCACCGGTTTGAACGCTTGCAGGGCCGGGGCGCTGACGATGCGGCGGGTCAGGCGGATCGCATCCGCGGCGACGCGCAAATCTTCGGGATGACTCAGGTAATTGGGTTGAATCAGCGGTGCTTCCTGCGGATCCGTCGAGCGGATTTCAATGCGACCCCGGCTCTGCGGACGCAAATCACACACCGACGCGGTGAACGCCGGAAAGCTGTGCAGCGGCTCGCCAAAACGCTCCAGCGACAGCGGCTGCACGTGGTATTCAAGGTTGGCAGAAGTCTGCTCTGGCCCTGAGCGGGCAAACGCGCCCAACTGACTCGGCGCCATCGACAGCGGCCCGCTGCGGTCATACAGATAACGCAGGCCCATGCCCATCTTGCCCCACACGCTGCCGGCGATCTGATTCAGGGTGCGGGCGTTTTGCAGTTTGTAGATCAGGCGCAGTTGCAGGTGATCCTGCAGATTGCCGCCGACCCCCGGCAGCTCATGAGTCACGCCAATGCCGAGGCGCTCGAGCAGCGGACGCGGGCCGATTCCGGAGCGCTGCAGAATGCTCGGTGACCCGACGGAGCCAGCGCAGAGGATGATCTCCTTGCGTGCCTTGAAGCTTTTCGTGTGCCCTTCGTGACGTGCGCTGACCTTCGATGCCCGCCCGTTTTCCAATAGCACGCGATCAACCTCAACCCCGGTCAGCACCGTCAGATTGGCCCGCTCGCGAATCGGTTTGAGAAAGGCCTTGGCCGCGTTCCAGCGCACCCCGGCCTTCTGGTTGACCTGAAAGTAGCCGCAACCCTCGTTATCGCCCTGATTGAAGTCGTCGATGCTGGCGATGCCGCTCTGCTCGGCGGCGCTGCGAAACGCGTCGAGAATCGGCCACGACAGGCGCTGTTGCTCGACCCGCCATTCACCCTTGGCGCCGTGAAATTCAGCGGCGCCGGCAAAGTGATTTTCGCTTTGTTTGAACAGCGGCAGCACGTCGTTCCAGGCCCAGCCCGAATTGCCTTCGGCCGCCCAGCCGTCGTAGTCACCGGCCTGGCCGCGCATGTAGATCATGCCGTTGATCGAGGAGCAGCCACCGAGCACTTTGCCGCGTGGGTAGCTCAGGCTGCGACCTTGCAGGCCGGGTTGCGCTTCGGTCTTGAAGCACCAGTCAGTGCGCGGGTTGCCGATGCAGAACAGGTAACCCACGGGGATGTGAATCCACGCATAGTTGTCGCGTCCGCCGGCTTCGAGCAGCAACACCCGCTGCTGCTTGTCTGCCGACAGTCGATTGGCCAGCAAGCACCCGGCAGGGCCGGCGCCGACCACGATGTAGTCGTATTCTTCAAGGGAAGTCTGCATTCCCTGACCTCGCTTTTTGTTTTTATTGTCGGACACTCTAGTTGTTAGCTTTCGTCAAAAGAATGTTAGTTTTTGCGCAGCCGCTGTGCGTTTTCAAACAGCCTGGATTGACGATAGCTGACAAGGACACCCCATGTTCGACTGGAACGACCTGCGGTTCTTTCTGGAGTTGCAACGCAGCGGCCGCCTGCTCACCGCTGCCCGGCGTCTGAACACCACTCACGCCACCGTGGCCCGTCATATCGAGGCCATCGAAAAGAGCCTCGGCACCGCGCTGTTCGTTCAGCACGCCCAAGGCTACGAAATGACCCCGGCAGGCGAGGCGCTGCTCAAGCACGCCGAAGCCATGGAAAACGTTGCGCTGCTGGCTCAGGAAGAAATCACCCAGTCCACCGCGCCGCTGGGCAAGATCCGCGTCGGCGTCACTGAGGGGCTGGGCATCAAGTTTCTCGCCAGCCGCATGATCGGCCTGTTCGAACGCTATCCGGGGCTGGAGGTGGAACTGGTCGCCGTGCCGCGCTTCGTCAGCATCCTCAACCGCGAGGCGGAAATCAGCATTCATCTGGAGCGCCCGGCGGCAGACATGCTGGTCACGCGCAAGCTCACCGACTATCGGTTGGCGCTCTACGCCAGCCAACGCTACCTCGACAACGCGCCGCCGTTGCGCAGCCGCGAAGACCTCGGGCGGCATGCGTGGATCGGTTATGTCGATGATCTGCTGTTCAGTCAGGAACTGATGTTCCTCAACAGCTTCTGCCGCAGCCCGCGCGTGGTGTTCCATAGCACCAGCGTCATCGCCCAGCAGGAAGCGGCGCGCTCGGGATTGGGCATTGCGGTGTTGCCTTGCTACATGGCGGCGTCGGATCCGGATCTGGTGCCGTTGCTGCCGGATGACAGCATCGAGCGCAGCTACTGGATCAGCACCCGACGCGAGTTGCACAAGTCGGTAAGGCTGCGGGTGGTCTGGGATTATGTCGTCGGCCTTTGCGAAGCGGAGCAGGGCCTGCTGCGCGGATAGTCCAGCCCACACAAATCCCCCCTGTGGGAGCGGGCTTGCTCGCGAAAGCGGTATGTCTGTGACATAGGTATCGACTGACACTACGCCTTCGCGAGCAAGCCCGCTCCCACAGGGGGCTGCGGTTGTTGCCGGATGGCAGCATCGAGCGAAGTTACTGGATCAGTACCCGGCGCGAGCTGCACAAATCGGTGAGGCTGCGGGTAGTCTGGGATTATGTGGTGGGGTTGTGCGAAGCGGAGCAGGGGCTGTTGCGCGGATAGTCCAGCCCACACAAATCCCCCCTGTGGGAGCGGGTTGCTCGCGAAAGCGGTATGTCTGTGACATCGATATCGACTGACACTACGCCTTCGCGAGCAAGCCCGCTCCCACAGGGGTTCTGCGATGTGGCTTAAATCCGGGGTTGAATAATATATGGATATCCGTATATTCGGTTTTCCATATGTACGAGCCCACCCCCATGCTCACCCCCACCGAACTGTTCAAAAGCCTGGCCGATGAAACCCGTGTCCGCGCAACCTTGCTGATTGCCGAGCAGGGTGAGCTGTGTGTCTGCGAGCTGATGTACGCCCTCGACGACAGCCAGCCGAAAATCAGCCGCCACCTCGCGCAACTGCGCAGCAATGGGTTGTTGCTTGATCGCCGTCAGGGCCAGTGGGTCTATTACCGGCTCAACCCGGATCTGCCGGATTGGGTTCGGCAGATCCTCAAGGTCACGGCCACGGCCAACACCGATTGGCTCAAGGACAATGCCTGTCGCCTGCACAACATGGATGGTCGTCCTGCCCGCGAAACCGCGTGCTGCTGAACTTCAAATATTCCCGGAGCTATCCATGCGTGTCCTGTTCATGTGCACGGCCAACAGTTGCCGCAGCATCCTTTCCGAGGCCGTGTTCAATCATCTGGCACGCGAGGGTTTCGAGGCTGTGAGCGCCGGCAGTTTTCCCAAGGGCCAGGTGCTGCCACGCAGCCTGACGACTTTGCAACAGGCTGGTATCGCTATCGACGGTTTGTACAGCAAGGGCAACGACGCCTTCGAAGGCAACCCGCCGGACATCGTCATCACCGTCTGCGACAAGGCGGCGGGCGAAACCTGCCAGGTGTACTTCGGGCCGGCGATCAAATGCCATTGGGGGCTGGAAGATCCATCCGATGTGATCGGTGATGAGGCGACAGTGGATGAAGCGTTCCGTGCCACCGTGGCGATCATCGAGCGCCGCTGCGCAACGTTCCTCGGTCTTCCTTTCAAAACACTCAGCCGCGTTGAGCTTCAGCGCGAACTTGATCGCATTGGCTCCCTCTGAGCCGGAGGACATATGTCAGAGCATCTGCCCAATCTTGATCACAGCCTGTTCGAAGGCCGGATCACATCACCTTCGCACGAACATCAACCGCGCATCCTGCTGCTCTACGGCTCGACCCGCGAACGCTCCTTCAGCCGTCTGCTGGTGGAGGAGGCCGCACGCTTGCTGGAGCACTTCGGCGCCGAAACGCGCATCTTCAATCCGTCCGGTTTGCCATTGCCGGATGACGCCCCGGTCGACCATCCCAAAGTCCAGGAACTGCGCGAGCTGGTGCTGTGGTCGGAAGGTCAGGTCTGGTGTTCGCCGGAACGCCACGGCGCGATGTCTGCGGTGTTCAAGGCGCAGATCGACTGGATTCCGCTGGAGCTCGGCGCGGTACGTCCGACGCAGGGCAAAACTCTCGCGGTGATGCAGGTCTGCGGCGGTTCGCAGTCGTTCAACGTGGTCAATCAACTGCGCGTGCTGGGGCGCTGGATGCGCATGTTCACCATCCCCAATCAGTCTTCGGTGCCCAAGGCGTTCACGGAATTCGACGAGGCGGGGCGCATGAAACCTTCGCCGTTCTATGATCGCGTGGTCGACGTGATGGAAGAGCTGGTGAAGTTCACCGCGCTGCTGCGCGACCGCCAGGAATTTCTGGTGGATCGCTATTCCGAACGCAAGGAAAGCGCCGAGCAACTGATGGCGCGGGTCAATCAACGCTCGATCTGAAATGCACAAACCTTCTAGCCTCAACCCGCCAATTGTGGATTACTGGCCCCAGCCCACCACTGTACGCACGCCATGAGCAACTGGATCGACCTTGCCCGCGACCGGGAAACCGGCATCGAAACCCTGCACGCGCATTTCGCCGGGCACGCGCACGCCTACGATCCGCACTGGCATGAAACGTATTTGATCGGCTTCACCGAGCAGGGCGTGCAGCGCTTCAACAGCCGTCGGGCGCGGCATGACAGCACGCCGGGCAAGGTTTTCATGCTGGAACCCGGCGACATCCATGACGGTGATGCGCCCAGCCCGGACGGCTTCACCTATCGCATGCTCTACCTGCAACCGGCATGGCTGGAGCAGGCGCTGGACGGTGTGCATCTGGGCAGTTATGGCAGCGGCTTGCCGGGGATCGGCAGTGTGCTCAACGATGATCCTGAACTGGCTCGCGCCACCTTGTTTGCGTTCAATGCGCTGCATCAGCAGGACGTACGCATGGTGCGCGAGGTGGCGCTGGATGCCTTGCTCGAACGACTGGCGATTCATCTGTACCGGCGACCGCAACCGAGCGCTGCCAACCGCGCACCGTTGATCGCCCGGCAGGCACGCGATTACCTGGTGGCCTACCACGAACAGGACATCAGCCTGCAAACCCTGGCCGACGTCTGCGGCACCGACCGCTTTCGCCTGACCCGCGCGTTCAAGGCAGCCTATGGACTCGCGCCACACGCATGGCTGATCCAACTGCGTCTGAGCCGTGGCCGGCAGATGCTTGCCGCCGGCATGCAGCCAGTGGAAGTCGCCGGCCGCCTCGGATTCGCCGATCAAAGCCATCTCGGCCGCTGGTTCGTGCGTGCCTACGGCATCACACCGGGCGCCTATCAGCAACGCGCCATTGGTACCTTTCGACGCTGAACAAACGTTCAAGACCGTCACCTTGCTCAACCATCACAGTGGGCCCTGACTTACTACAGGGCCGTGCCATGCTTGCGTTCATCCTCTTTGCCTTCGTTGCCTCGATCACCCCGGGGCCGACCAACCTCATCGTACTCAGCACCAGCGCCCGACGCGGCTGGCGGCCGTGCCTGCCGATCATTCTCGGCGCGGGGGCGGGCGCTGCGTCTTTGGTTTGGGTGGCCGGCGCTGGCGCCAGTACGCTGATGCTGCCCGGTGTGCGCCCGGTGATCAGTGCGCTGGGGATGGGCTGGATGCTGTGGCTGGCGTGGCAGATCTTCACTGCCCCCGTTACCGCCATCGACCCGGAAGCGGGGGAAACCAAGACTGAACTGGGTTTGATCGGCGCAGCCTTCTTGCAGTGGGTGAACCCCAAATCGTGGTTCATGGCGATTGCCGTGATCAGCGTGTTTACCGCGCAGGGGCAGGGGTTGAATGCGCTGTGTCTGGCGTTCTTTCTGGTGTCGTTGCCGTGCCTTGGCGTCTGGGCGTTGTTGGGGCGTGGGGCGGCGCGCTGGCTGAGCAATCCGGTGCAGTTGCAGTGGCTGAACCGTATTCTGGCGGTGTTGCTGGTGGTTTCATCCGCCGCTGCGTTGCTGCACCACTGAGGCAATGGTTGAGTGATATATCAGAGGCTTTTTTTTCACAAAATTTGCAGGTGAAGTGACGATAATGAGCGGGCAATCTGCAGGGGGGGTTGAGGCTGCGAGGGCAGGGTGGTGCAATCGGTTCGCCCTGCCATTGCGATGAGACCCTCGCTCACGACAATCACGAGGCACGTTATGACTCGCGACACCGCCGTCACCCGTTATGGAAAACTCTCAATCACCCTGCACTGGCTGATGCTGGCCTTGTTTGTCGGCGTCTACGCCTGCGTCGAAATCAAGGGCTTCATGCCCAAGGGCAGCGAAGCGCGCGGCCTGCTGATGGGCTTCCACGGCTTGTTCGGCACGAGCATCTTCGTTTTGGTCTGGGTGCGCCTGCTCGGCCGCCTGACCCCACGCCCGCCAATCACCCCGAAGCCGCCAGCCTGGCAGACCGGCATCTCGCACCTGATGCACCTGGCACTGTACGTGCTGATGATCGCCACCCCGATCCTCGCCTGGCTGATGCTCGCCGCTGCCGACAAACCCTTCCCATACTTCGGCTTCCACGTCCCGGCACCGGTGGCGATCGACCCGGACTTCGCCAAACAACTCAAGTACTGGCATGAAACGCTGGGCAGCGCGGGCTACTGGCTGATTGGCCTGCACGCGGCGGCGGGGCTGTTTCACCACTACTGGGTGCGGGATAACACGCTGGTGCGGATGTTGCCGGGGCGCACGGAATAACCCTGATCTCCTTCAACCCCCAATCCCTGTGGGAGCGGGCTTGCTCGCGAAGGCGGTGTGTCAGTCAGCAATGATGCCGGCTGACACGACGCCTTCGCGAGCAGGCTCGCTCCCACAGGTTTTTGTTGTGTGTTTGAGTGCTCGGACTTCAGGTTTTGCGCCGGCCTGCCGATGAAATCTGCACGATTTCAACGGATGCCGTTCATGAACAAGGTTGTTGCTCTACTGGCGCTCACCGCCCTCATCGCAGGCTGCAAATCCCTTAACCATCTTCAAGTTGCGGATCAGGAATTTCCCTCTTTCCGTTGCGCCAACTACTTCAAACAAGCGTCGATGAGTGAACAGCAGGTCGCTGAAATTCGCTATCTCAGTACCCAGAACGCCAATTGCAAAGTGATTCTCGGCGAGATGTACGAACAGGGCCGTGGTGTGCCGCAGGACATCGACAAGGCCAAGGATATCTATGAGTCGGTGGCCCGAAGAGCGCCGAATGTCTATAGCCGACTTGGTGACATGGCTGCAGCGGGTGTCGGCGGGCCGGTGGATCTGGTGGCGGCACGGGATTTTTATCAGCGTTCCATCGCCGAACCCGGCAATACCGAAATGGAACTCAAAGTTGCCGATTTCCTGGAAAACGGCAGAGGTGGCCCGCAGGATCTTCAAGCTGCACTGAAGCTCTACTTCAAAGCCAACGCCTGGGACAACCTCCAACGCCTGCGCGCCAAAGGCGTGGCAATGACGACCGAGCAACAACAGCAGTACAACAAGATTTACGTCCGTCAGGTGCAGTCCGGCGTCAGAGAGAAGATGCAAGAGATCGAGGAGCGTCTGGCGCAAGAAAAACTGGCGACCCCCGAGCGCAAACCAGTGCTCCTGGAGCTGATGTACACCCCCGGCTCGTTAGTGCCAGTGATCTCGCTGCAGCAAAGCTGTGGCAGCAGCGTGATCGACCAAAAGGTCTTGCAAGGCTTTAGCGATTACCGATTTCCCGGTGATCCGATTTTGCCGCCAGAGCAGAAGAATCACGCGACCATCGCCAGCGTCAGAACAGACGGGCTGACCGAGAGGGAACGACTCAGAGCGCTATCAAGAAAATAAGTGCTGCGGCGTATTCCGAACTGCCTATGTGGGCCACTTGCCGGAACAGCGTCTCGCGTCCACTCTATGGGCATGCCGACAAGGAGCGTCCGCCGACCCTCCGTCGTGACCCAAGGGAGCTTGCAGCATGAGCGAAGACAACAAGGTAAAAGGCCCGGCGTCGTACTTCCCCTCCATCGAAAAGAAGTACGGCCAGCCCATCGATCACTGGCTGAACCTGCTCGGCGGCATCACCGACAAGAAACACATGGAACTGGTGGCGTGGCTCAAGGATGAACACGGCATGGGCCACGGCCATGCCAACGCGCTGGTCGCGCACCATTTGGCCGCAGGCAAACAGTGAGGGCAGGGCAGCCATGAACTTTACCCACCGACCAGTGACGGCCGACGACGTCAAAACCCTGTGCGGCTTTCCGCAGGGCGTTCAAGAGTTGTACTTCATGTTCCCGAAAGCGCAGTACCCGCTGACGGAAGAACAAATGCAAACCGCGATCAGCCAGCGCTTCGACTCCACGGCATTTCTGGCCAACGGCGAATTCGTCGGCTTCGCCAACTTCTACCGCGCTGAGCACGAGGGCGTCTGCTGCATCGGCATCGGCAACGTCATCGTCGCGCCTTACGCCCGTGGCCAGGGCGTCGCGCGCTACATCGTCGAAACCATGACTGCGGTCGGCTTTGAAAAGTATCAGGCCAGCGAAGTGCAGCTTTCGTGCTTCAACGAAAACACCGCAGGGTTGCTGCTCTACCCGAAACTCGGCTTTACCCCGTTCTCCATCGAAGAGCGCGCGGCACCGGGTGGCAGACGCGTGGCGCTGATCAACATGACACGCCACCGACAATAATCGTCCCCCAGTCCCCGTGGGAGCCGGGCTCGCCCGCGATGGCGTTCGTCCGGCCGGACGTGCTGCCAAGTCTTGCGCGGAACCTGTGGGAGCTAGCCTGCTAGCGAAGACGTCAGCCCAGCCGCCACATAACCCGCGGAATCACCAAGGTTTTGACCATGCCAGACACCACAACACGCCTGCTCTACCGACGCCCACAACAAGCAGACCTGCCCACTGTTTTCAGCATTTTCGGCGACCCACAAACCAACCTGTTCAACCCCGCCGGCCCCATGACCGACATCACACAAGCCGAAGCACTGCTGGATCGCTGGCTGCAACATTGGGAAGTCCACGGCTACGGATGGTGGGCAATCAGCAGCGCACAAGCCCCTGAGCACATTTTCGGATTCGCCGGCATCGCCGCCCACGACTACCTGGGCAAAAAGGTCATCAACCTCGGCTATCGCTTCGCCGTCGAAGCGTGGGGCCACGGCTATGCGACAGAGGCCGCGCAAAATGCGCTGACCCACGCCTTCAATCATCTCGGCTTGCCCGAGGTATTCGGCCTGGTCAGGCCTGACCACACCGCCTCAATCCGCGTCCTGGAAAAGATAGGCATGTGCCGCTTCGGCGAACTGGACGATGTCCCCGGCAAAGCCCCCAGCCTGGTATTCCGAATCCAGCGAGATGCCCGCTGATTCGAACCACCTCCCTCTGTAGGAGTGAGCCTGCTCGCGATGACGCCAGTCCAGCCCTCACCAATCTCAATCCAGCCAAAAATCCCTGCGGGGGGCTAGCCTGCCAGTGATGGCGTCCGCCCAACCAACACCAATCCCAACCCCACCACAAATCCTCTGTGGGAGCGGGCTTGCTCGCGAAGCCGTCTGCCCAATCACCCCATCAACCACTGACCGAAATAAACAGAAAAATCACCCACGTTTAAATGAAGCCTCCCGTAACCACCCAAGCCCTACAACGCCTTGCGTCATCGCCTACGAGTACGCCAGAATCCGCCGGCTTGTGCGTCTGGCGCGCCCTCCGTACCTTGGTTCCTGTCACTGCTCATCAGTGATCGGGTCTGCAAGCCCGCCGGAAAACCAGTCGCATAGCCATGCCAAATGGACGCTCGTTCGTGTCCACAAAATGGCAGCTTTGTGCGGGAGACCTTCAGGTCTGCCGGGTTCCTGGTTTCCCGGTCTTGCAGACCCGCGCACAGCTGCCACCCATCATCTGCAAGTGATGCCGGTAGCTCCTAATGAACAATCAGGAATTTCACCATGATCAAACCAACACCCAACCCGCCAGAAACCGACCTCGCATCGCCCTACGAATCCCTCGATTCCAAAAAACTCCACGAAGCCGCCGAACGCGCCCTCGATCACTACCTCACCCCGGCCACCCAAATCATGGCCAGCCCGCACAAACCCGAACCCATGTACCTCGCCAACCCGAAGTGCGACACCGAATCCCTGCTCGCCAACGCCAGCGAAACCCTCGGCTCCGCCAGCGAAATGCTCAACAACTTCGCCGCCACACTCGACACCTCCCACCGCAAAACCGCACTGGGCATCGCTCAAGTCGTCATGCTCGGCGAACTCGCCGTAAACCAGGCCCTCGACAACGTCGAAATCGCCCACTGACCCGGTCTCTCTCCGTAGCGAGTACCAGATTTTTTCGCTACGGAGGGCTATCTATTACTACGACTTCCCAAATCTGGCGCTTCAGTTACCGCGTCGGAATGGACGCTAATGACGTTACTTGTACTGGTAGAACTTATCGCGCTAGCGTTGGCGTTTATCTTTATCGCGAGCGCGAAATTCATGCCACTACACGAATGCCCACACACATTTGAAGAGCTAGCCACAACGGTCTTGCCTGCGCATATGAACAGAATGAAGACCGCCCTTAGAGATCCGCGAGAGATGAAGGTGTTTGGCATTCAGGGTGTTGGGGCTAAGTCTCTGCTGAAGCAGTTCGACCTGGCACATGACTTTTCGGGTTGTTACGTTCTGATAGACAAGGGAACGCCTATTTATGTTGGTATTTCCCGAAGTGTGATCAGCCGGCTTCGGCAACACGTATTCGGCAAGACACACTTTGATGCAAGCTTGGCTTTTCGCATTGCGATGGCAAAACATCCTGATCGAACGATCTCCAAGCTCACTCGTGCAAAGGCAATGGACGATCCACTATTCGGTACTTCTTTCGCAGAAGCGCAAGCCTATTTACGCTCACTTCAGGTTGCTGCAATAGCTATCGAAAATGCGCTTGAGCTGTACGTGTTTGAGCCCTACTGTGCACTGGCGCTGGATACCCATCAGTGGAACTCCTTCGAAACTCATTGATTGAGACAGTGTGAGCTGCGATTCAGAAATCATCGCCAGCCGGTTGGAGTGGGCTTGCTCGCCAAAACGCCGACTCCATCAACCGCAGACCGAAATAAACAGAAAAATCACCATTGTTTAAACGAAGCCTCCCGTAACCACCCAAGCCCTACAACGCCTTGCGTCATCGCCTACGAGTACGCCAGAATCCGCCGGCTTGTGCGTCTAGAGCGCGGGTTCTATCGTCTGTCGGTCACTGAAAAACAGTGATCGGGTTTGGTAGCCCGCCATAACTAGTCGCATCGCGCACCGTTCGCAGACCTCATCAGGTCGCTGCTCAATGGTGGCCATGCGCAGGACACCTTCGGGTGTGCCGGGTCCTAGTTACCGGTCTACCAACCCGCGTGTGGCCGCCACCCTTCGTTTGGTAGCGAAGGTGAAGGCTCCTCTTCAATAACTAGGAGTTTCACCATGATCAAACCAACACCCAACCCGCCAGAAACCGACCTCGCATCCCCCTACGAATCCCTCGATTCCAAAAAACTCCACGAAGCCGCCGAACGCGCCCTCGACCACTATCTGTCCCCGGCCAGCCAAATCATGGCCAGCCCGCACAAACCCGAACCCATGTACCTCGCCAACCCGAAGTGCGACACCGAATCCCTGCTCGCCAACGCCAGCGAAACCCTCGGCTCCGCCAGCGAAATGCTCAACAACTTCGCCGCCATGCTCGACACCTCCCACCGCAAAACCGCACTGGGCATCGCCCAGGTCGTCATGCTCGGCGAACTCGCCGTAAACCAGGCCCTCGACAACGTCGAATTACAGGGATAGGCATTATCCAACTGTGGCGAAGGTGCACGCGTCGCCACAGTGGAATGCTGCCGGTTACTAGAGGTTGTTTTTGTCCTTCAGCTGTTGATCAACTTGTATTTGTGCTTTTTCAGGTCGCTTCAACGCTATATCTGTGGAGGCTGATCCCTTGTTGAGTCTATTTTAAGCCTTATTTCGCCCGTGACTTTTGCAAGCCTCAACGCGATTGCCGCACCAAGTAAAATTGACGCTACGTATTTTATTATGTCAAAGATTTTTTCGAAGTGCCTGAAGTTAGATCTTGCTTTTTCAATTGAGTTGCTCTGTATTACATGTTTGGCGTGCTCTTGGATCAGATTGTCAAATCTTTCTTTTATCAAAGGATTGTTATATCTAATTATTCCTTTTTTCTCGTCGGTAAAATAGCGGGCGATTTTCAAGTCAACTTGCGTTTTTGTCGGCTCATCAGGTCTGATTTTCCGATATTCCTCGCATGCTGAAGCCAGCTCTTTGGAAACAGCCGTCGCGTGAGTGTTTGCTGACGGCGGGATACAAATCGGAGGGTCGCTAAGCCTCGCAGCCGCCATGTTGAGATTTTGGCTTGTGAGTCGGCCCATGCTTTCTTCCATATTTATAGTGGATTGATTAATCGCAGTTCCCGACTGGATTGATTGGATAACAAATCCAAAAGCTCCAATTATAATCCACCAGTAATCAGCTTTTTTCCAACCGATATCATCCAAGCGCGTCGGAAGATACTTGGTTTTCCTGATAAGCAACCAATAAAAAACGCAGTATAGAAGGGCTATGCTTCCTGCGATGATGCATGCAATTAATATCATTTGCATGATCGGATCGTACCCCATGTTAGTGCTCCTTTGTTCTTCGTAAACTCGGTGATTCTTTTTATCGGCATAGATTTACTTTGCTAGAGGCGGAGGTGCAGAGATGGCGCTGCAATCCAGTGGATGGTCGTTAAATGTGGGTCTCCTTAATAGGATGCTGGGCTGACTTTCCTTAGGCGAAAAAATGATCTGAAGTACGTCACCGAATCCATCCTTACCTACCTCAGCGAAGCCTTGGACACAGACGGCTTTCTCAACTGCGCTGGCACAGGGCCACGCCTTGCGCCTCCAGGCCTCGGCTGTCACCCTTCGGCCCGTTCTTCAAGGATCAGAACAAGGAATCAAGGATTGAGTGGCTACGTTCCCAACCCCCCGAAAAACTACCGCTACGAAGAAGCCAAACCCGTCGACATTCATGCCCAGCGTTGGGCGGAGTATGAGAAGCATGGGAAAGAGCCTGCGCGCGAGCCCGAGAAAATCGGCATTGCGTTGAGGATTGGGGTGTTCTTTGATGGTACTGGCAACAATGCGAACAACACGGCGGCAGGGTTGCTGTGTGGTGCGCAGCATCCGATTGCGCCGCAGGATATTCCTGCTAGCTGTCAGCCCTATATGGGGGATCCGGACAGCAGCTATGGCGCCGGGCCTACCAACGTCAATAAATTATTTTCACTGTATGAAGAGATCAAAGAAGCCAAGGGTGAAGGTTCTTTGAGACGTGTTTCGCGTGCTCTCTACATTGACGGTATCGGTACACAGAGCGATAAAAAAGACAGTGTGGTGGGTTCCGGAATGGGGCGCGGCGACACAGGTGTGGCCGGCCGCGTGCAGGCATCTTTCAAACAGATCAACAGCATTATTGAAGAAGCATTGAAGGAGAATCCAAACTGCGAAATTGCTTCTCTGACTTTTGATACGTTTGGCTTTAGTCGCGGAGCTGCTGCAGCACGGCATTTTTCGAATGAGGTTGTCAGGGGGAAGCAAGGGCCGTTAGGGAATTTACTAAACAGCAACGCCAGAGATTTCAGTCGAACCTTTGATAGTCAGTACGGAAGCGGCATCAACATGGGGTTCATCGGGCTCTTCGACACCGTGCCTTCAATCGCCGGATTCACGAATTTCGGGCGCGTGAAAAGTCCCATTGCTCCCGGTGTGAAGCTGTATCTGGATCGCAAGTACTTCAAGGACGTTGTCCACTTGGTCGCTCGTGATGAATGCCGCGCAAACTTTGCGCTCAGCCGGGTGAAACCCGCCCACCCAGAGTACAGTTTTCCTGGCGTCCATTCTGATATCGGTGGCAGCTATCTCGACGAAGTTGAGGAATGTGTGCTGGTGAGCCCGATGCAGTCCTTGACGGTGTCTACTTTTACCGATGTCACAAGTACGTCGATCTACCATGATGCTGCACGGGCAAAAAGTGAATGGGTCGCCAATGGATGGCCTGCGCATTTATTGGAAATTGTCACCCCCGCCTCTGTTGAACTCCCGCGTGATCATCAGGACAGGCTCTCCCCCAGACAGAAGCGTGTGTTTGCTGCCCTCCAGCTCAAGCGGCCAGTTAGCGGCAAGCTTTCCAGGGTTTACCTGAGAGTCATGTACCGACTGGCAAAAGAAAAGGGTGTTCGCTTCATCGACATGCCCGACGATGGTGAGTATTCCGTACCCGACGAACTTCAATCGCTATGCGATCGATTCGTTGCCGGCGATTACACAACCACTCCAGAGGAAGAGGAGCTTCTCAAGCTGAGGTACATTCATACCTCTGCCAACTGGAATCATCCTCTTGGAAGAAGAGATGGAAGTGGCATAGACGCGGTATATATCAATGCCCCGACGGATGACGGGGTCCGCGTACAACACCCTCATGTACCTGACTGGAATTTTTGGTAATGAAAGCGATGATTGCTCTGCTGGGTGCTCTACTGTTGGTGGGATGCC
Organism: Pseudomonas sp. 14P5.3.2; assembly: GCF_057799175.1. Classification (NCBI taxonomy): domain Bacteria; kingdom Pseudomonadati; phylum Pseudomonadota; class Gammaproteobacteria; order Pseudomonadales; family Pseudomonadaceae; genus Pseudomonas; species Pseudomonas sp. 14P5.3.2. Next base: position 146,924 of record NZ_JBYOKU010000010.1, read on the forward strand.
AATCGGGAGGTGCCGAAACTGGTGAAAACGACCCTAAGTATTCGTCGTGGGAATTAGTGTTTGTTGAACCGAATTACATGAAAGTCTGGGTGGAGGACAGCTTCGTTCAAGACGTCAATGACAAAATATTTTTCAAAGCAGGCAAACGCACTGCCGCTTCAGGAGAACCCGACATCTCGACCGAATCGGCTCGAGGCTGGGGAGCAGTGACTGGCTCGGGAATGCCTGTCACGGGGGCCGACCTTCCAAAACGCATTTCCGTTCGCTGGCAGTCAATCACAGAGCAGAAAACCTATCGCGGATTCATTGATATTCCTGAGGAAGCCCGGCGGTTGATGGTGACATCCACACATCAACGTTGCCCGGAAACACCGGATAAAACTGCTCGTTTCATGGCGTCTCTTTACGTAGGTCTTGCTCCAGGTGGCGTTCTACAGGCTTGGGTAAAAGACTCATGCCGGAATCCTGTCAAGGTCGCTAGAGGCCAAGGCGAGATTGAGCCGCTGGGTGCACAACAAGGGAAAAACGGTGGTCGCTATGCCTATCCTGTGAGTGAAAAGGCGAAGCTGTATGTCGAGAAGTACGGCATTCCGTACGGGAGTTGGTAGTGGTGGCAATTGAATAGTTGGGTGCTTGGACAATGAGAATGCTCGTAACCCTGTTGGGCGGTTTGATCGTCACTGGTTGTCATGTCACAAGCACCAACTCTGATGAAAACGATCTCAAGTATCCTTGGTGGGAGCTGGCATTTATCAAACCCAACTTCATGAACGTTTGGGTTGAAGACAGCTCCGTGGAGGACATCAACGGTAAAGTCGTTCTACGTGCCGGGGGAGGGAACGCCAGCGGCGCAGAACCGAATGATGACAAGGAGTCTGCTCGCGGTTGGATTGGTGTCGGAGGTACAGGCAAACCGGTTATTGGGGCTGGACTACCCAAACGCATCTTCGTCCGTTGGCAATCAATCCCGGAGCAAAAAACCTACCGGGCTTGGGTAGATATTCCTGAGGAGGCCAGACAGGTGATGGTGACGTCTACCCACCAGCGTTGCCCGGAGACTCCCGAGAAAACGGCACGTTTCATGGCCTCGGTCTATTTGGGACTCGCACCGGGTGGAGTGGTGCAGGTGTGGGTAAGAGACCTTTGTCGGCGCCCAGTTAAAGTCGCCCGCGCTCAGGCTGAGTTGGAGCCGCTGGGGCCGGAATTGGGCAAGAACGGTGGTCAGTATGCTTATCCTGTGAGTGAAAAGGCTAAGCGGTATATCGATAAGTACGGCATTCCGTACGGGAGTTGGTAACCGTCGTCCGATGAAAAGATTTTCAACGATACTTTTTGCCCTGTTGATTAGCGGCTGTGATTCAAGTGATCCGCTATCAGCCAAAAACGACCCCAAATCTCCTTGGTGGGAACTAGGCTTTACCGAGCCCAACTACATGAAAGTCTGGGTTGAGGACACTTCGGTCGAAGACATTAAAGGCAGAGCATTCATGCATACCGGAGGTGGATCGGCCTCAGGCGGGCAGCCAGAGGATGGAACAGCATCTGCTCAAGGTTGGCACGGCGTGGGAAGCAACGGAAAAGCTGTTGTAGGTGCTGATCTTCCCAAAAGGATCTATGTCCGTTGGCAGTCCATTGTTGAACCGCAAACGTACAAGGCCTGGGTAGATATCCCAGAGGAAGCCAGACAACTCATGCTTGAGTCCGTCAATCAGCGCTGCGCTAAAACACCTGAACAAAAGGGGCGCTATAACGCTTCTCTCTACTTGGGCCTGGCGCCCGGTGGTGGCGTGCAAGTCTGGGTTCGAGACTCATGCCACCATCCTGTCAAAGTCGCCAGAGCACAGGCAGAGGTCGAACCGCTGGGGCCTAGTCAAGGTAAGAACCAAGGGCGCTATGCGTATCCCGTCAGCGAAAAGTCTAAGCGGTATATCGAGAAATTCGGCATTCCGTACGGGAGTTGGTAGGAGGCAGCAAGAAGACATCTCCTGCCTGTCCTTACGTCGAGTCATTGCTGCGTCCAACGAATGGGCGCTTTCGGCCAGAAGCAGACATTCGGGACAGGCTAGCTATGGGCCACTTTCGGAATTTGTTGATGGGGCTGGGGGGGCTCCCTTGTCTCATTCTCCAAGATCCCTCTCTAGGAGCCCTCACGACGCCAGTCGTCGCTTCGGCGTAGCTAGGCTGGCTGATTATGGCAAAATCCCGCTCTGCATGCTGTGTTTTTGTACAGTATTTTGTTAGGGCACGGATGATTGAAAAATCGCAGACGGCGTGGACACGTTATGTTTCATTGATTATCGTGAAGGCAATGTGTCATCAATTTCTTGATGGTTGCTCTTGAAAGGGAATTTTAATAGTGAGAAATCGTGTCAGTGTATTGACTGAAGTCCAGCGAAATGAACTCGTCGTTGAGAATTTTATTTATCACATTCTGAAGTCTGGCGAGGACGAGCCCGAATGTCTGGATGAGGTTCTTCTTTCAAGTGATACACAAAGAGCATTCTTCAAGAAAATAATATCGGAAACAGGGCAGGGTACTCAATACACCTTCGTCGATAAAGAAAACTCCCACTTAGTGACGGCATGTAATGCAATTGTTGATGATCCTGATGTTCAGTTTGTCGAGCAGTCTAAGGAAATAGCTAGGTTGTTTTTGGGGCAGCATTCAGCGGGGCAAACAGCTGACGGAGTACTAATCGTAGCAAGGGTGACAATAATTTCTGGAACTTCAAGGCAGTCTCTAGTTGCTTTAATTAAACTGGATTATAGCACCGTGCTGCGTCAGCAAAGAGATGCATTACAGAATACGAGAGTTCGGTTGGAAGAAATCATTGAGGCTCTATCTGAGCAAGCTGCTGCTGTTCAAAAGAAGGCTCTGATTCAGCTTGGAGATGATTTTTCTTGGGACGTACTGGCAGTAGAGCGGAAAAAAACAGGTGCGGTGCTGGATACGGAGGACGCTATTACTGATTATTTCAAGCGATTCCTTGGTGTCCGTCTTAGAGTAAATGATTCTACCTTGACTAAACAAATGGTAGTGGCGTGCCATCGATGGGCAAGAGCATATGACGGGGACTTGGGCGGTAGAACTCCTTCAGACGTTAGGCATTCAGTAATCAGTATGCTTGACGCATTTGCAGATGGTGAGCTTGCATATAGTGAGATTAAAGATCGTATCTGTATTCATACTGATCCAGCACAAGTTACTCGTATGAAAAGCAGCTTTGATTCGTATATGGATGAGCTTGGACTTGGTGGAGTGTCGTTCTCACCCAAGCCGGGGTCAATTCCTAATAAGGATAGGAAAGGTGAGTGGATTACTGATGCAGGGGTCAAAGTGATTTGGCAAGGAGAACGAAATCCAAATATTCTGGATAAGGCAAAGCAGGCTGATGGTTCATACATTATTACCATTAGAGCTACTACCGTAGAAGAGCGGGAGTAGTTATGGCTGTTGATCTGGGGGTGTTGTCTGGAATTATAGTCCGGTTACAGCGGGAGGCTGATATCTCTTATAGTGAGAATTCATTCGGAGCTAACTACTCTGGTCTTCTTAACGCCACTTCTCGGGCTGTTTTAAACGAGTTGTCTCAGTTAGTTTGTGAGCATGCTATAACGAGCCTACGCTTGCAGGTCGATGGGCAAGATGAAGCTTGGGATGAGGTGGATTTTTCTGACCAGCGTATGCTGGACTGGGTTGTGTCTGTAACCGATAAGGCTGCTTTGCTTCGAGATTCCTTAGCGGTTAATGTCGATATAGATGGTTTGTTGTTTTTTGATAAGGTGTATTTCTTAGAAAGTTGGCTTCCGGAAGTTTCTGGTTTACTAGGTGGTGATCTACACCAGAGTCTTCAGTCTGAAAGACCGCTTAAAATATTTGTATGTGGTCTCGAAGATTCGTTTGGCGGACCTAGAATTGCAATAGTCCCGACAAATAAATATGATCAAATTTTGCCTGTTGAGTGGATGAAGTCAACGAAGCTTCCTAATCTGGAGAAGCTTCTTAAATCAGTGCATTTTGTTACCGGAAATGCCGTTATGGTGTCCCCTGAACGTTTTTTATTTAACTGGGGGGGTGTTGATAATGTCGTTGCAACTTACTTTAATAAGGCGTGTGTTGTTTATTCCATGATCTCATTAGTTCAAGAGTTTTATGGTTGGGATAAAGTTGTCTTGAAGGGGCGTAGAAAACTTGAGCTAAGTGTCTGTGATAACAAATTGCAGCAATTTTCGAAGCGGGATATTGATGCGGTGATTGCTTGTGTTGAATGGTGCTATGCAGAAAGTGATGAAGAAACTAGAACTTTACTTGTCGTTGATAGGCTGACTCTTGATTTAAAGGATGATCAGGCTTTAATTGACGCAGTTCGTCTTGTTTTTGCTGCGTTTGCAGAGGCAAGATCTAGGTATAAATATGTAGTTTTGGATAGGAAAAAAGATTACACGAAAGAACTGTCTGATATACAAAAGGATTTGTCTGGTGTAGTGGATAAATATGTTTCAGCAAGTCATCAATTTACGGGGAGCTTGCTTACGGATGTATTGGCTCTAGCGTTTGTGCTCACTGCTGGAGTCGTGTCGCGTAGATTTATTGCTGAAGACGCGCTGAAGAGTCCGGAAGCAATAGTGCTATTCAAGTCGTTTTCAATTTATTTAGTTGTGGCTGTGATTTTGAGATTCTGGGGGGCGATTTCTGTAAGTCTAATCTCTACAAAATTATTTACAGATTGGAAAGGCATCGTTAGATCGCATATGTCGGCAGACGAACTTCAGAGAATTGTTGATAATTCTTTGTTTTCGGTTAAAGTAAATTTTTGGATTACGTGCGCTGTTGTGTTCGTTATTTATGTGGTTATGGCGTTATCGTGTTGGAATGTTGAGCTGACATTGAATTTGTTTGGGGTGCTTGGCCGGTAGTCGAAAACGTACTTGTAGAGCCCATGCCTGTCCGCCATCTATAGAGGAGTCCCTGAAATCAATGTTTTCAGGTTTTATTGTTGCCGGTTGTACGTGGGAGTTGTGCGTAGGTTTCACCTGCAGTTTTTTGGATCTGGGAACTTGGGATTTGCAGTTTTTTAGATTTGGCTATGCACCCAAAAGGGATCCATAATGCCTTTTAATCCGTCCTGAAGCATGTGGTCGGACGCCACCCCACCACCTCACCCCCTCAGCCATATTTGTTGTGACTTTGTATGGATTGCACGAATTTACCTCGCCTGTGATGCCCTCGTGCATGAGCGGAAGAGAGCCTCGGACAATTTCGTTTAATTAGAGTTCGGTACAGGTTCTAATTAGACGGCGAAATATTCTGAACGCTCAAGCAGTTTCAGTTGCCACTGTTTAAGATAGTCCAGACTCTTCAATTCAATATTGCCTTTACTCTTCTCCAGGATATTTTCTTCCTGATATGGAGGTAATATCAATGCTGATTGAAAATCACTTTTCGACAATATGTTTAAAACTTGTTCAAAGTTATATTTGTCGAAGTTGTAGATTAGGCCATCCACTAAGAATAGCGTAAGTTTTTGCTTGCATGTTTCGCGCGCTTTAGTTACGGCGAAACTCACCAGTAGCTTGCCATACTCGCTCGTCGCCAAGCGATTTAGAGTTACCCAATGCTGGCCGCCGTGCCGCCGAAACAAAAGATTTATGTAGGGTTCATCATCTGGCTTGTATTTCTTTCTTGATATCTCTTCATCGAAATCATTGTACTCAATGTCTACGGCTTGCTCGAACCTCATATCTCCAGGTAGCAATTCTCCGCCGCCCATCTCGGCCAAGTAAAATAAAGCAGTTTTATCTATGCTCAGGTAGCGCATCAAAAAATCAACATCATCTTCATGCGGCTTACGACGCGTCTCCCGTTCTGAACATAAAATGACTTCCAAATCTCCGGGGGGAAGCAGGTAAGTTGTGCGACCTTCTTTGCGTATAAGGCTACCATTGCACATTTCCAGCTCTAAAGTCTTATTGAACGTGTCGACAGTAGAGTACTTAATTTGCACTTTGTATTTAAGGTGAGCGCCATTTCTATGGGTGTCACTGAATGTCTCGGCATACTTTGAATCACTAACTGATGCAGCTGCTTCCATCAGAGATGTCTTTCCGCAACAGTTTGGCCCAAAAATCAACGTATTTCTTGATAGCGTGATACTAGGAGGAGTAATTAGATTGCCGTACTCTGAAAACTCTATCGTATCCACCCAGCCAAGTGGAGAAGGCGCGTCATCAAGTAGTTTTCTTATTCGGGCCTCTGCCAACGCTTTCCATGCAAATAATACAGCGGCGGGAAACTCATTTCCTTTTTTCTTATCAATTAAAGAGGCGTGAGAAGAGCAGCACCAAATACCATTTTTTTCGCTACTAATGAATGCATCCGTCTGTTCGCCCCGGCCGCGCGGCCCATCCTCAGCAGCACTATAAATATGGCAAGCAACGCCCATATTTACTGCGCCCTCAAATTCTAGAAAAGGACCAATCGTAACGTTGGTACATCGGGGGACAGAGCAGCGGCCATTTACTCTCTTAAAAATTTCGAGTTTTGTAGTTTGAGAAAAATCTATTCTAACTTCCTTTGGTGTCGCCATCTTTAATCCCTCGTGTGAACATCTGCTCAGTCCGCCTTTCACTGCTAAGCCGGATTGTTATTCATGCGATAGCAACTCTTCAAGCTTTTCTTATTGCAAAGTGTATTGTGTAAACCCTTCACCGCCAACCATAATTTGCCATTGGGCTTCGGAGCGCCCCTATAGTGATTAGTACGCAGTCGATGATGAGACGAATCAACCAGTGGTTCGACTAACTACTTTTGCCCAAAAGCGAATCTCGCCAAGCGTCCGCTTTGGGTAAGTGGTAGTGCGGGACCAGTGTCCGCTTCTGGCCGAAAGCAGCCCCTTCGTAATTCCCTATCAGTCCGAGTTCTGCCAGATCAACGGAATCCAATAGCGATATCAATCAGCAACGATCTCAAACACAGCACTCCCCCAAACCTCCCCATTAACCAAAACCCTAACCCCATGCCGCCCCAAAAAATGCTTCCGCGTCGTAAAATCCCGAATCACCTGTCGCCTCCCCACAACCACTTCCCCAAACCCAGCCAACACCAGCGTCTTCAACTTGAAAACCTTCCCCGAAACCCCGCCATTCGCCTTCACATAGTCAATCGCATAATCAATCACCAACCGCTGTTCATGCGCCACTGTCGACTTCACCGTAAACGACAACGTAATCGCCTCACCCAACCTCACCACCGCCGGCTCAACCCGCACATCCAGCAACTCAACCTCAGCCTTGGCGCCCGCACCAATTACCGTCAGCGCGCGCAAATCGCCCTGTTTGATCAAGCTGCGCAACGCATGCTTGGCAATCCACGCCGTGTGTTTGTTCTCCAGTGGCCAGCCTTCAATCGTGTCCAGCACCCATTCCGGATGTTCCTTGGTCACGTCATTCAAATGGTTCGCCACGGACTTGCGTACGTACAGACTCTCGTCGGCTTTCAATCGATCGAGGATGCCGGAGGTCAGTTGCGGGTTGGCTTGCACGGCTTCCAGGCGGAATGACCAGGGCAGGCGAGGGCGGGTGCCTTCGCTGGCGAGGCGGCGGATGTGGTGGTTTTGGTCTTGGGTCCAGTCGTGCATGAGTTCCAGCGAGCGTTCGAGGTCGCTGCGCAGGAAGTGGCGGATGGCGAATTCGGAGGAGCCGAAGGTGGTGAAGTATTTCAGCGCTTGCATCGAGGTATCGAAGGCGTGGCCGCCGTAGCTGGCGACGTAGTGCGGCAGGCACATGCTGACGAATCCGCTGTTGAGGCGGGGGGCGAGTTCGCGCAGGACTTCGAGGGAATCTTCGTAGTCCAGCGGCAGCACGGCGTGCAGGCTTTCGCTGACGCGGGCCATACGTTGCATCACCGGCAATTCCGCCAGCCCTTGGTTGGCGTGCTTGAGAAACGCCTTGGCCTTGAACGCCGGGTACACGGCGCTCATTTCGCTGGCGATGTGTTGCAGGCGTTCGGCGTTGAAGATTTCCTTTAGCGCCGGGGCAGCGGTGTCGGTGGTGCTCATGGTCAGGTCATCGGGGTGCTGACGAACGCTTCGAGGGTTTCGGCGTAGGCGGTGTATTGGGCGATGTGCGGGTAGCGGCGGGTGTCGATTTGGTCTGGGACGACGAGGTCGGTGAAGCTCCAGGCGACGGCGAGGCTGATGCCGGCCTGGGTGAGGGTGCCGTCGGTGGGCAGGCCGGTTTTTTCCAGTTCCTGTTCGAGGGCGGTGAAGGCGGCGGCGAGTTGGCCTTCGACGCGTTCGACCCACGGTTGGTATTGAATGTCGGCCGGGCGCAGGTTGCGTTCGTAGTAGAGCTGCACGGCTTTTTCGCAGGCGGCGAGGCTGAGGCCGATCAGGCGCAGGGCGTGGGCGCGTTGTTTGAGGTCGGTCGGCAGCAGGCTTTTGCCGCTGGCGGCTTCGAGGTAGTCGAGGATGAGGGTGGAGTCCATCAGGACCACGCCGTCATCGAGGATCAGCGTGGGCGCCTTGACTACCGGGTTGATCTGCTGGAATTGCTCGAAATGGCGGAACACCGAGACCGATTCATGTTCGAGGTCGATGCCGAGGCGGAGATCGCCACGCGGCGCACGTAAGGGGAGTCCAGCATGCCGATCAGTTTCATGACGCGTTCCTTCAAGTCGAACCGGTGGGAAGGCATAACCTAGCCGAGCCTGAGGTAAATGTCAGTCGTCAAAACCGGCTTGTTCGTGAATCTCATCCACATTCAATTCCAGCCGATACGCCACCGCCACAAACAGCGCCTGACACAAACACAAGGTCGCACTCAGCGAACGGAACGCTAGTGCGCTGCCCTCATTCACCAGCAACAGGCTGTTGGCGTTTTTAGCCAAAGGCGAGAGCTGGCTGTCGGTGAGGATCAGGGTGTTGGCCTGTTGCTGGCGGGCGTAGCGCAGGCAGTGTTGGGTTTCCTTGGCGTAGGGGGTGAAGCTGATGGCGATGACCAAATCACCGCTACGCACGCTACGCATCTGCTCGCGATAGCTGCCGCCCAGCCCGGAAACCAGGTGAATTCGTTTGTGAGTGTGTTGCAAGTTGTAAACGAGGTAGTCGGCGACGGCGAAGGAGCGGCGCACGCCGACGACATAGATGTTGTCGGCGTTGACGATCAGGTCGACGGCTTTCTCGAACGCGACGTCGTCGAGTTCGCGGCCCAGGCGTTCGATGCCGGAGCGGGTGGCGTCGATGCATTCGCGGGCGAGGTCGCCGTCGCTGGCCGGCTGCGACTGGTTGGCGATCATGCTGCGGATGCGTTGCTGGTAGTTCTGCACTGGCGAGGCTTTATGGGTGTAGGCGCTGCGGAACAGCGCCTGCATTTGGCTGAAGCCGCTGAAGCCGAAGCGCTGCGAGAAGCGCACGATGGCGGACGGATGCACTTCGCATTCCCGCGCAATGTCGCTGATGCGATCGACCATGATCCGGTCGCTTTGCTGGCTCATGTAGGTGGCGATGCGCTTGAGTTGGCGCGGCAGGGTGTCGTATTCGTCGGTGATCAGTTGCAGCAGACGCTCGGCATTGATCGGGGGGCTGGCGAGAGGGCGCTCGTCGTTGGCCGGCAGATCGGGGCGGGGCATAAGTTATCCTTCGGGCTGATCAAATCACACTGTGGCGAGGGAGCTTGCTCCCGCTGGACTGCGAAGCAGGCCCACTGCTTTTTAAAGTTGAAGAGCAAGGGCCGCTTCGCGCCCCAGCGGGACGGTGCGACGATTCGACGAGCTCCCTCGCCACAGTTATTTGCGGTGTGCCTGATGATAGGCGGGGTGCGGACAGTTGGCAGGGGAGATCTTCGGCACCTGCGCAGCTGAAACGATGCACTGCGCGGGCGGCATGGCTGAAAAAAATGCGACCAACTGCCGCTCGGTTAGCCGTTTGTCTTCTATATACAGCCGCTCGACTGAATTTCTTGCTATAAACGCACTCCGATGACCGCCACGAAGCCTGTGTCAGAGCTGTTTACGGCTGTTGTCGGACAAATTCCCGGTATTTACAGTTGCTGAGGCCTCAAACGGGCCTTAGACTGCCGCCCCTTCGTAAATTGAGTGCCGGGTGGCGTTTGCAATAAACGATGCCTTTTCGTCGACCGGACACGGTTCGCCGGAACGCTCCCTATTTCGCCTTAATGCACGTTTTTTTATAGAGATATCAATGACAAAGGACAAGTTGCTGGCGATGCCGGCAGATGACTACATGAATGCCGAGCAACACGCTTTCTTCACTGAGCTGTTGCAGAACATGAAAGTCGAAACCCACGAGCGCATTGAGCAAAACCGTATCGCCATCGAAAGCCTGGACACTCCGGCCGACCCGGCGGACGCGGCTTCGGTTGAAGAAGAGCGCACCTGGCTGGTCAACGCGATCGATCGCGACCAGCGCATGCTGCCGCAACTGGAACAAGCCCTTGAGCGCATCAAGGAAGACAGTTTTGGCTGGTGCGACGACAGCGGCGAGGCCATCGGCCTGAAGCGCCTGCTGATCAGCCCGACCACCAAGTACTGCATCGAAGCTCAAGAGCGTCACGAGCAGATCGACAAGCACCAGCGTCAGGCCTGATTCCATGGCTGCCCCCTGAATCGGGGGCGCCTGCAAAAGATCGCAGCCTTCGGCAGCTCCTCCACGAGCTGACGGGGCTGCGATCTTTGCATTTTTTCGTCTGCGATATTTCGCGCGCCGTTCCTTTGACCTGCTGCAGACCCCACGACTAACGGACCATGGATAATGGCGTTCTAGTGGCGTTTAATGCAGTCACAACAATGAGAACAAGCGTGGGGTGTTGATATGACGAGAGATGGATCTCTGGTTGGGGCTATGCCCGCACCAGTGCTGTTGCCGAAAAACCGCTGGATCGCTCCGACCCTGCAAAGCATCGCCCTGATGCTGTTGCTCGCCGGCATGACGCTGGGTGGATGGTCGCTGTACATCGGCATGCCGCTGGCGATGCTGATTGTTTGGCTGCCGCGCCTGCGCTCGCGTGCCATTCCCGATGTTGTGCCTGCCGAGACCGGTAGCGCGATTTCCGAACTCACCCGCGATCTTTCCCACACCACCAGTCATAACGCGCTGTCAGCCGCCGGCGTGGCGTTTTCCGTCAAGCAACTGGCGAGCAAACTGGAATCGCAACTCGACGCGGCGGCGCAGATTGTCAGCAACGCCGAAGTGATGATCGCCACCGAACACGCCACCTCACAGCTCAGCCGTGAAGCGCTGGAGGCTGCCAGCGAAGCGCATCACAGCAGCGCAGCCGGGCGCACCGAGCTGGTGGATTCGATTGCGCGTATGCATCAACTCAGTCAACGCGCCAATGCCAGCCGTGAGTTGATCGAGGCCCTGAGTCTGCGCAGCGATGACATTCAACGCGTAACCCTGGTGATTCAATCCATCGCCAGCCAGACCAATCTGCTGGCGTTGAACGCGGCGATCGAAGCGGCGCGGGCTGGCGAGCATGGTCGTGGTTTCGCAGTGGTGGCGGATGAGGTGCGTGGTCTGGCGGCCCGGACGGCCTCGGCGACCGGCGAAGTCGGGGAGATGGTCGCCGATATTCAGCAACGCACGGCGCAAGTGGTGGAGCAGATCCGCGAGCTGTCCAGCGATCTGCAGACCGGTGTCGAACAAGTTGAAAACACCGGCCAGCATTTGGAAAACATCGCGCGGCTGGCGGCCGGGGTGGAAACCCAGGTCGGTGAAATCGCCCGTGGCGCAGAAACCAACCGTGAGCAGCTCGACAGTCTGTTCAAGGCCATTGAGCAGATGCGCAGTGATCTGGCGATCAGCGATCAACAGACCCGGCGCCTGGCCGAGGCCGCCGTACAGATGGAAGGCCAGGCGGAAACCATCAGCGAGCGTCTGGCCGAAGTTGGTCTGGATGACTATCACCAGCGCGTCTATGACCTGGCGCGTGAGGGCGCGAGTCAGATTGCGGCGCGGTTCGAGGCGGACGTCGATCAGGGGCGGATCAGCCTCGATGATCTGTTCGACCGTCAGTATCAGCCGATTCCCGGCCCGCAACCGGCGAAGTTTCAGACTCGTTTTGATCGCTATACCGATCAGGTGCTGCCGGCGATTCAGGAGCCGTTGCTGCCACGCCACGAGGGCTTGGTGTTCGCCATCGCCTGCACGCAGCAGGGTTATGTGCCGACGCACAACCTGGCGTTCAGTCAGCCGTTGACTGGCGACGCGCAGGTGGACGCGGTGGGCAACCGCACCAAACGCAAGTTCGCCGATCGCACCGGGATTCGCTGCGGCAGCCATCAACAAGCGGTGTTGCTGCAGACTTACACCCGTGATACCGGGGAGCTGATGCATGACCTGTCGGTGCCGATCATGGTCAAGGGGCGGCATTGGGGCGGTCTGCGCCTGGGATATAAGCCGGAGAGTCCGCGCTGATCGATTGTTACCGCTCGTGCAATGAATCTGTGCACGGGCGTTGCTGTTTCCTCTGCAACGAAGTCACTACCATTGCTATTAATTAGGTAGCTAATGAAGTCGAGAGGTCAGTATGTGCAGAGTCGATGTCGCAGTGATGATTGGCAGTGGTGTGCCCGCCGGATTGCGCGCGATGGGCCGCAGCGTCTGCTGGGTGGTGTTGCTCAACGGTGAGCGGCGTGGCACCGCGTTCGCCAGTCGCGACGAGGCGGAGGAGTGCAAGGCTGCCTGGCTCGCGCAACTGATGGCCGAGCCTGGCGACAGCCTGCACTGACATGTATTAACGGCCGTCGTGCAGGCGTACGTTCAATTCATCGACCATCACCGCTTCTTCGCCGTCGGCGCGCAGCCATTCCTTCAGAAGCTGCGCCTGTTGCGGCGTCCAGAAGTCAGCATCGATCAACTTGGTGTTGGCGTCCAGCGGATGCGCTTCGATGAAATCGTCGATTGCTCCGTCTTCCGATGGCAGGCCCAGTTGGTCGAACAGGGTTTTCAGATCATATGCTGGCAGTTCCATCGTGTACTCCTTTTGCGTGTGCCGGAATGGCGCTGTCGCTTGCTCTTTATCTGAGGCAGCCGTTGGACAAGAGTTCGATTCGTGATTCAAGCGAGCGGGCGAGGGCGCACGCTTCGTTATGGTCTTCGCGGAAACCTCTTACACGTCCGGTAGACGATTCCTTGATATGAAAGAACGCGTTACCCGCCGGTACTACCTGAAATCGCGGCGCGTAAGCGCTTTGTGCGTAGGGTGCAAGGTCCGGTAAGTCAGCGCCTTGCAGCACGAAAGGTTGATCGATGCCGGGGTTGGAAGGCTGGGCAAAGTGAGTCAGAGTGCACATATGAAGTCCTTTTCATGGGGTAGCCGACGGTTACAGGTCGGTTTGGGTAGTCGGAAGGAGCATCGCTGCTCTAGAATCGCCAGTGCCTGTTGGCGACAGGTGTCTATCTAAAGCAATTTTTTACCGGTGATATGTCGGAAAAAGGCTTTTTTTCGTCAGCTTTTTCCCTAAAGTTTGTAGTCCGTCTTCACTACGCTTAAGTGAGGACTTTTCCTTCAAGGCCTGGCGAACGTCGAGCCAAGTTTCTCGCGTGACTTTCCAGTAGTCTTGCGAACTCGCGATGAATGGGCGTTCTGCTTGTTTCAGGTTTACTGAAGTCATTCGGTAACAGCATCGGCCTGGCCGTTTTTTTTTGCCGTGCGCGTTTTGGCGCAGGGTACTTTTCAGATGTGGGGATGTTTCTTTGGCAGTCAGTAACCTCGATATGCATGCTTTGTTCGTGTTGGGTGATTTGCGTGCAAAGCTGGTCAAGCAGTTTCAATCGCGTTTTGTTTACATCACCGAACAGAACGCCGAAGGCATTTATGTGGCCGAGATCGACACCGAAAGTGCGTTGGTAGTCGATGACAAACCGGGGCTCAAGCTCAAGGTCGGCGATCATTTCAGCGCTGCCGTTCTGCCCAGCCGTGAAGGCGGCAAGATGGATATTCGCTTTCGCGAAATCAAACTGACGGTGTATGGCCTGGGCGACTATGCCTTTGTCGATACCGCGGACGGTCACGCGATCCTGTTCAAGGAAGGCCATAGCGTGGTGACGGTGTTTGCCGCGCATCAGCAATTGCAGGAAGGCCTGACCAAGACCCTGAAAGCCGTGACCGGTAAAGCGGCGAAGTGGCGCAAGGGCGAACTGATCACGTTCAAGGCCAGCGAGTGAGCGGTGGTGTGAGTCGTGCCGACTTCCATTCGCAGAACCTCGATCGCGCGCGTGAAGAGGCCTTGCGGCTGTTTCACGCCAAAGCCGAGTTGCAGGGCGCGTGGCTGAACTGGGTGGCAGCGCAGATCTACACCTTGCGGCCTGCGGAATACGCCAGCATGGTCAGACGCGAGCTGCAAAGCTTGCAGGAAAAGTCTGAAACGTAACCTCGTCGGGAACCGGTCCCGGAAAAAGCAGGAACCTCGGCTACAGTCAGTTGACTGAGTATTCAGAGGCTTGCGGTCTTCTGCCAGGCCATCCTGCTATTGCTGAGAACAGCACGAGGTGCAAAAGCATGAAAGGATTTCGACGGTTACTGGCCGCCAGCGTGGTCTCGTTCGGTGTGCTGGCATTGGCGCAACCGGTGACGGCGGCGCAGACGCCCATCCATTTTGCCGACATGAACTGGGAAAGCGGCAGCCTGATCACCGATGTTCTGCGGATCATCGTCGAGAAGGGCTATGGCCTGCCGACCGATACGCTGCCGGGCACCACCATCACCCTGGAAACCGCCCTGGCCAACAATGACATTCAGGTCATTGGCGAAGAGTGGGCCGGGCGCAGTCCGGTGTGGGTCAAGGCCGAAGCCGAGGGCAAGGTCGCCAGCCTGGGGGATACGGTCAAGGGTGCCACTGAAGGCTGGTGGGTGCCGGAATACGTGATCAAGGGCGATCCGGCCAAGGGCATCAAGCCCATGGCCCCGGACTTGCGCAGTGTCAATGACCTGAAGAAATACAAGGACGTGTTCGCTGATCCCGAGAACCCGAGCAAAGGGCGTTTCCTCAACAGCCCGATCGGCTGGACCTCGGAAGTGGTGAACAAACAGAAGCTGACCGCTTACGGCCTGCAGGATGACTACACCAATTTCCGCAGCGGATCGGGTGCGGCGCTGGACGCCGAAATCACCTCATCGATTCGTCGGGGCAAACCGGTGCTGTTCTATTACTGGTCGCCAACGCCGCTGCTGGGCAAATTCAAACTGGTGCAGCTGGAGGAGCCACCGTTCGATGCCGAGGCGTGGAAGACGTTGACCGATGCCGACAACCCGAATCCGAAACCGACCCGTTCGCTGGCGTCGAAGCTGTCGATCGGGGTGTCTGCACCGTTCCAGAAAGAGTATCCGCAGATCGCGGCTTTCTTCAGCAAGGTGGATTTACCTATCGAACCGCTGAACAAGGCGCTGGCCGAGATGAGCGAGAAGCACACCGCGCCACGCCAGGCGGCGGAAGCGTTCATGAAGGCGCATCCGGAGGTGTGGCAGGCGTGGGTGCCGAAGGATGTGGCGGAGAAGGTGGCGGCTGATCTGAAGTAGGTGACGAGTCCGCTGGCCTCTTCGCGAGCAAGCCCGCTCCCACAGGAAGACGCGTTCCAATTGTGGGAGCGGGCTTGCTCGCGAAGCTTTTACGTTTTTAAAACTTCGTCTGTACCGCCAATTCAAAGGTGCGCGGCGTACCCAGATAGTACGCCGGCGAAACATGCGCAAACTCGGCATACACCTCATTGGTCAGGTTACGCACCCGACCGGTGACGGTGGTGTGCGAGTCGACCTTATAGCTGAGGAAACTGCCGAACAGCGTGTACGACGGCACGGTCATGGTGTTCGCCGTATCCGCATACACCGACGCCACATACCGTGCATCGACCCCACCTTGCCATTGCGGCGAAAAATCATAGGTCAGCCACAGATTGCCTACCCGATCCGGAACGTTGGTCGGCGTGTTGCCCTTGCGCGACACCACTACGCCGGCGGCATTCTTTTCGGTGAAGTCGTCGTACTGCGCATCGACCCAGGCGAAGTTGCCTTCGGCCAACAGCTTGTCGGTGATCCGCAGGGAACTGGCGATCTCGATGCCTTTCGAGGTTTGCTGACCCACCGGGATGCTGCTGGTCGGGTCCAGCGGATCGGTCACGGCGAAGTCTTTGCGCTCGATGGTGTACGCGGCCACCGTCGCCGAACCACGGCCATTCAGGTAGTCGAACTTGCTGCCGATTTCCCACTGTTTGCCCGTTGAAACATCGAAGTCTTGAGTACCGTTCGGCTGCTCGGCGGCGGTGCTGTATTGCACGTAGACGTTGGCCGACGGGATGAATTGGTAAGTCAGGCCGACGCGCCCGGTGACCGGCTCCCAACTGCGTTTGAGGTGCTTCGGATTGGCGGCCGTCACGGTGCGATGGTTGGTCACGTCGAGGTCGATGTCGTCGTAACGCAGGCCGCTGAGCAACGCCAGTTTGTCGGTCAGTGCCAGACGGTTTTCCACGAACAGCGCTTTGGTGGTGACCTCGTTGGTCTTGTCGCTGATCAGTGCCGGGTTGGTGCCGGGAATGTCGTAGAAATGCCCCGGACGGTAGTTGTTCGGATCGACCGTGCTCGCGCCTTTGATATTCAGCGGAGAGTTGGTGGTCTGGTTGACCTTGTACTCGAAACCGCCGGACCAGGTGGTGTCGAGGCCGAACAGGGTGTTGTCGTGGCGCAGTTCGAACTGGTTGCCGTTCTGCTCGCCCTGATGCCGAACTTGATAGGCGGTGGAGCGGTTCACCGCGCTGTTGTCAGCGTTGTACTGATAGGTTTCGAGGTTGCGGTAATCGCGCTGACTGTCGAGGTGATACAGCGTGTTGCGCAGGGTGGTGCTGTCGTTGATCCGGTAGTCGATGATCGAGCGCACCCAGATCGTGCGCTGTTCGTAGCGCCCGTCCTCGACGTTGTAGTTGTTGAAGCGGTTGTGTTTGTCGATCTTCAACTCGCCGGCCTTGGGGTTGAGCACCGGCGTGCCCCAGTAGGGGCTGTTTTCGTGTTCGTCCTGATATTCCAGGGCCAGGGTGTGCGACAGATCCGGCGTGAGGTCGCTGAGCAACGAAAACGCCACGCTCCAGGCATCGCGTTCCTGGCGGTCGATGTAGCCGTTGCTGGTGTTGTGGCTGACATCGAGCCGCGCGTAGTGCTGCACGTCGGCGCTCGGGTCGGTCAGCGCGTGATTGAGGCCGAGCGCGGTTTCGGTGGTGTCGTAACTGCCGTAGCTGACGCGACCTTCAGCGGCTTTTTCGTCGCGAGTTGCCAGTTTGGTCACGTAGTTCAGTGAGCCGCCGACCGAGCCGGCGCCGTTGATCAGTGACGAAGGCCCGCCCACCAGCTCGACCCGATCATAGATCCACGAATCTACCGGCCGGGCGAGGCCACCGGAGACGGTGACGCCATTGAACATCTGGGTGATCTGGCTGCTGGTGAAACCGCGATAGGAGACGAATCCGCCGAAGCCTGGCGGTGCGCTGGCATTGACCCCGGGCAGGGTGTTGGCGGCGTCCTGGAAGTTTTGCGCGCCGTGACGTTCGATGTCGTTGCGGTTGGCGACGGCCACCGAGGCCGGCGTGTCGCGCACGCTGAGGCCGAGGCGCGAGGCCATGCCGCTGGATTGATCGAGGCTCAGGCCCGGTTCGCTGGTGGATTCGCCGTCGATGGTGATCGGCGCCAGGTCCACGGTGGATTGCGCCCAGGCGTTAAGGGACAGGCAGCCGCACAGGCTCGCCAGCAGAGGAATATGTTTCATCGTTGAATCCTGAATGCTTGTCTAGGAGTCAGCGCACAGGCGAACGCCGCGCGTTGGCGCAGTGGGCTGAACAATCAAAAGGGCGAAGACACTCAGGCGAGCGGTGGGGCGCGAGGGTTGGCTGAAGGCCAGGTGAAGCGGGCAGGGAGGTCGGCGCTGACGATGGGTGCCAGCGGCGGGCTGTGTTGCTCGGGCAGAACCGCGAGGGTCAGGCTGGAGTTGAATGCCGGGCCCATGCCGCCGCCGACCGAGCACAGCGGACAGCCGAACGCCTTGGACAGGGTCGGCAGTTGCTCTTCGGTGGGATTGCTGGCCAGCGGCGCTTGAGTGGCCGGGTCGACCGCACAGAACTGGCCGCCGATACCGTTGAGCTGCATCCCGACCATTTGCCCGTGACCGATGCTGCAGGCGAACACGTTGAACAGGACGCAGCAATAGAGCATCCAGGCCAGCAGTGAGCGATCGGAACGGGTGAATTTCATGGGGCGGCACTTTACCGTACCGCCGATCGGTCGTGCACTTCAAAAAATGCCAACTAGGATGTTTTGTTCAAATCCCTGGAAAGGATTCTCGACCATGACCTTTGTGTTGGCTCAATGGCTGGTGACGATATTTGCAGTGATCGCCCTGGTACATGTGTATTGGGCGCTGGGTGGACAATGGGCGGCGGTGGCGGCGGTACCGCAAGTGCCGGTGCAAGGTCTGGTGGCAACGGTGCGACCGGCGTTCAAACCGTCAGGCTGGATTACCTTGGTGGTGGCGGCAGCATTATTGGCGATTGCCGCGCTGGTGTGCATGCGGGTCGGCTGGGGCATGCCGGCGGTGCACCACAAGGCGTTGCAATGGGTGATCAGTGCGATTGCATTGTTGATGTTTGCCCGGGCGATCGGCGATTCGAATCTGGTGGGGTTCTTCAAAGAGGTGAAGGGTTCGCGGTTTGCGCGGCTGGATACCTGGGTGTATTCGCCATTGTGCCTGGTGTTGGGGGCGGGGTTGCTGGCGGTGGCTTGGATCTGACCCGGTTCATGGGTTGGCAGTACCGGCCTCTTCGCGAGCAAGCCCGCTCCCACAGGGGAAATGCATTCCAAATGTGGGAGCGGGCTTGCTCGCGAAGAGGCCCGCTCAGACACCATAGGTGTAGAAACTAACTACCACTATCGGTCCTGCGACTACTCACCTCAGCCGGCACATCATCCCCGGCCATGCGCTTGCGGAACAATGCCGCCCGCGCCAGCAGCAGCGTGGTCACCGGTACGGTAATCGCCAGCAGAATCGGAATCAGCCACGCGTGCAGCACTGGCCCGGACTTGAGCACCGAGAAGCAGATGATCGATGCCAGCGCCACACACCAGGCGCCCAGCGTCGAGGCCAGCGCCGGCGGGTGCATGCGCTGGAAGTAATCCTTCATGCGCAGCAATCCGGTCGCACCAATCAGCGCAAACACCCCGCTGAGCACCAGCAGGATCGCCACCGGAATCTCGACCCACAGCGACAATTCAGCATTCATTCGATCACCTCGCCACGCAGCAGGAATTTCGCCAGGGCAAACGAGCCGACGAAGCCGAACAGCGCGATCAGCAGCGCCGCCTCGAAGTAAGTGTCACTGGAATAACGAATGCCCAACGTCAGCATCATCAGCATGGCGACGATGTACAGGTAATCCAGAGCGAGTACCCGATCCTGTGCCGAAGGCCCCTTGAACAGGCGAATCAAGGTCAGGACCATCGCCAGCGAGAATAGAAACAGCGTCAGCAGAATCGCGTTCGACAGCAGCGGGCTCATTCGAAAATCTCCATCAACGGCTGCTCGTAGGCAGTCTTGAAGTGGTGGATGAAGTGCGCCTCGTCATCCAGATCCCAAACGTGCAGCAGCAGGATGCTGCGATCCAGCGCCAGCTCCGACCACACGGTGCCGGGCACCACGGTGCAGATCATCGCCAGAGTGGCCAGACCGTGGGCGTCGCGCAGGTCCAGCGGCACTTTGACGAAGCGCGAACGCGGCGGCCGGCGACCGGCGTTGAGCACGCCCCAGGCGACGATCAGGTTGGAGAGGATCACGTCACGACCGACCAGCAGGAACAGGCGCAGGATCGTCAGCGGGCGGCGAATGCGTACCTGTTTCGGACGCAGCTTGCGCATCATCAGCGGTGCCGCGAACCCCAGTATTGCACCGAGCAGCAGATTGCCCGGGCTGACAGACAGGTTCAGCGTGAGCCACAAGGCCCACAGTGCCAGTGACAGCCACGGCGCGGGAAATACACGCTTCATGGTTGCACCTCCAGCATCGCCGCCTTGGCTTCAGGGCTTGGCACGGCGCGAGTGCCGAGCACCGCCATCACGTATTGCTGCGGATTGTTCAAGGCGTCGGCGGTGGCCTGGGTGTAGCGCAGCAATGGCTCGGCCTTGAAGGTCAGTGCAATGCTCAGCCCCAGCAACAGGAAGATCGGCGCACATTCAAGCTTGCGCAGCAGCGGCGAAGGGCGCTCTTCGGGTGTCCAGAAACGCTGGATACCCATACGGGCGAATGCCATCAGTGAGGCCAGTCCAGAGAGGATCAGCAGCGCCAGCAACGCCCATGCGGCATTCGAGATTGGAGCATCAGTCCCCAGCCCCAACGGATTGAGCAGAGCACCGATCAGGTTGAGCTTGCCGATGAACCCGGACAGCGGCGGCATGCCGATGATCAACAGCGCGCAGGCTATGAAGCTCAAACCGAGAAACGCCATGGTCCACGGAATGACCTGACCGACCACCGCTTTCTGTTCGTCGTCGAGGTTGATGCCTTTGGGCGGTTGCAAGGATTCCTGCGGACGTGGCAACAACTCGTTTTCGTCCTCCAGCGGGATTTCGTTGGCCGAACGCGAACGCTCAATCAGTTCGGCCAACAGGAACAGTGCGCTCAGGGCCAGGGTCGAGCTGACCAGATAGAACAGCGCTGCGCCGATCAGGTTCGGCTGGGCGAAACCTACCGCCGACAGGAGAATCCCCGCCGACACCAGAATGCTCAGGCTGGCCATGCGCTCCAGACGTTGCGCGGCCAGAATCGCCAGCGCCGCGCAGGCCATGGTCGCCATGCCGCCGTAGATCAGCCAGTCACCACCGAAGAATGCCGAAGCCCCGGCTTGCCCGGAGAACAGCAGCGTCCACAGGCGCAGCAGGGTGTAGACGCCGACCTTGGTCATGATCGCGAACATCGCCGCCACCGGTGCGCTCGCCGAGGAGTAGGCCGGCACCAGCCAGAAGTTCAGCGGCCACATGCCGGCCTTGGCCAGGAACGCCACGGCGAGAATCCCCGCGCCGGCGTGCAGCAAGCCACGGTCGGCTTCCGGCACCAGTGGAATCTTCAGCGCCAGATCGGCCATGTTCAGGGTGCCGGTGACGCCATAGATCAGCGCCGCGCCAATCAGGAACAGCGACGAGGCCAGCAGGTTGATCGAGATGTAATGCAGCCCCGACGACACCCGCGCCCGACCCGAGCCGTGCAGCAACAGGCCATAGGAGGCGGCGAGCAGCACTTCGAAGAACACGAACAGGTTGAACAGGTCGGCGGTGAGGAACGCGCCGTACAGGCCCATCAGTTGAATCTGGAACAGCGCGTGGAAGCTCGACCCCGCGCCGTCCCAGCGCGCCATGGCAAACAGCAGGGCGCTGACGCCGATGATGCCGGTCAGCACCAGCATCAACGCCGACAGGCGATCGACCACCAGCACGATGCCGAACGGCGCCTGCCAGTTGCCCGGCAGGTACACGCCGATGGAACCGGGCACACCGGTGGTTTGCGTCCACTGCAGCAGCATCACCGAAATGAACAGGCCGACGAGGCTGGAGAACAGATTGATTTTCGCCTTCAGCGGGCGGTGCTTTTCGCCGAGCATCAACATGATGGCGGCGGTCAGCAGCGGCAGCAGGATCGGTGCGGCGATCAGGTGAGTCATCGCCATCATTCCTTGGGCTCCCGGCCGTCGACGTGGTCGGTGCCGGTCAGGCCCCGCGACGCCAGCAACACCACCAGGAACAGCGCGGTCATGGCGAAGCTGATGACGATTGCCGTCAGCACCAAGGCCTGTGGCAGCGGATCGGTGTAGTGCAGCAGGTCCTGGGTCACGCCGTCCTTGATCACCGGCTCTTTACCGATGAACAGGCTGCCCATGCTGAAGATGAACAGGTTGACCGCGTAGGACAACAGGCACAGGCCCATGACCACCTGGAATGTCCGTGGCCGCAACACCAGCCAGACACCGGACGCGGCGAGTACGCCGATGGCGATTGCGATGACTTCTTCCATCAGACGGCTCCTTTGCTGGCGACGGACTTGGGCAGCGACGCGGTCTTGTGACCACGCACCGATTGGTGGGCGAGCGCGGTCAGAATCAGCAGCGTCGAGCCGACCACTACGGCGTACACGCCGATATCGAAGAACAGCGCACTGGCGATATGGATCTCGCCCAGCAGCGGCAAGGCGAAATGCCAGGTGTGGGTGGTCAGGAACGGATAGCCGACCGCCATCGCCCCGAGACCGGTGGCGGTGGCAAACAGCAGGCCGGTGCCCATCCAGCGCAGCGGTCGCAGGCTCATTTGCGCCTCGACCCACTGGGTGCCAGCGACCATGTACTGCAGGATGAACGCCACTGACATCACCAATCCGGCGACGAAACCGCCGCCCGGCTGGTTGTGGCCGCGCATGAACAGGTAGAACGACACCACCAGCGCAATCGGCAGCAACAGGCGCACCAGCACTGCCGGCACCATCATGAAACCGAGCGCGGTGTCGCTGGCTGTACGCGGGTTGACCAGATCGGTGACCACGTCCGGCGCGAGCAAGCGTTGCTGGGCCGGCAATTGCAGGCTTTCTTTCGGCGGGCGGAAGCGGCGTAGCAGGGCGAACACGGTCAGTGCCACGGCCACCAGCACGGTGATTTCACCGAGGGTGTCGAAGCCACGGAAGTCCACCAGCATCACGTTGACCACGTTGCTGCCACCGCCCTCGGGCATGGCACGGCTGAGGTAAAACGAGGAAATGTCGTTGGGCGTCTGCCGCGTCAGCATGGCGTAGGACAGCAGTGCCATGCCGGCGCCGACCGCAATCGACAGCAGCAAGTCGCGCAAGCGGCGCACCCGGGCCTTGCGCAGGCTCGATGGCAGTGGCGAGACTTCCTCGATGCGTCGTGGCAGCCAGCGCAGGCCGAGCAGGATCAGCACCGTGGTCACCACTTCGACCGCCAGTTGCGTCAGGGCCAGATCCGGCGCCGAGAACCAGACGAAGGTCACGCAGGTCATCAGCCCGCAGACGCTGACCATGGTCAGGGCGGCGAGACGGTGATACTTGGCCTGCCATGCCGCGCCGAGGGCGCAGGCAATCGCCAGCAGCCACAGGGTGACGAACACGATGGAGCCCGGAATCTTCGGCCGGTCGCCCCAGCTCAGGCTGCTGTGCAACATCGGGATCAGGCCGGCGAGCACTGCCGCCAGGACCATCAGGAACAGTTGCATCTGCAGGCGCCGGGTGCCGAGTCGGCGTTCCACCCGACGGGCCATGCGCATCATGATCACCAGACTGCGCTCGAACAAACGCTTGCCGTTGAAGCGGCCCACCAGCGGCGGGTATTTGAAGCGGCCACGCTTGAGCTGGTTGCGCAACAGCAGATAGACCACGATGCCGCCGGACATGGCGATCAGACTCATGATCATCGGTGCATTCAGACCGTGCCAGATCGCCAGGCTGTACTCGGGCAACGTGCCGCCCACCACCGGCAGCGCGGCGGCCGCGAGCAGCGGGCCGACCACTTGCGCCGGGAAGATCCCGACGACCAGACAGGTGAACACCAGCAGCTCCACCGGCGCACGCATCCAGCGCGGCGGTTCGTGCGGGGTGTGCGGCAGGTCGGTAGCCGTCGGGCCGAAGAACACATCGACGGTAAAGCGCAGCGAGTAGGCGACGCTGAACGTACCGGCGATGGTCGCGACGATCGGCAGTGTTGCTTCGACCCACGCGGTGGCGTTGATGAACACGGTTTCGGCGAAGAACATTTCTTTCGACAGGAAACCGTTGAGCAACGGCACGCCAGCCATCGACGCACTGGCAACCATCGCCAACGTGGCGGTGAACGGAATCAGTTTGATCAGGCCGCTGAGTTTGCGGATGTCACGGGTGCCGCTCTCGTGGTCGATGATCCCGGCGGCCATGAACAGCGAAGCCTTGAAGGTCGCGTGATTGAGGATGTGGAACACCGCCGCGACCGCCGCCAGTGGGCTGTTCAGACCCAGCAGCAAGGTGATCAGGCCCAGATGGCTGATGGTCGAGTAGGCCAGCAGACCCTTGAGGTCGTTCTGGAACATCGCGCAATACGCGCCGAGCAACAGCGTACACGCCCCGGCGCCGCTGACGATGTAGAACCACTCTTCACTGCCGGACAGCGACGGCCACAGGCGCGCGAGCAGGAACACTCCGGCCTTGACCATGGTCGCCGAGTGCAGATAAGCCGAAACCGGGGTGGGCGCCGCCATGGCGTGCGGCAGCCAGAAGTGGAAAGGGAACTGGGCGCTTTTGCTGAGGGCGCCGATGAGGATGAGGGGAAGCAGAACAGGATAGAGGGCATGTGCGCGAATCTGATCGCCGGCGGCCAGGACCTTGTCCAGGTCATAGCTGCCGACGACATGGCCGAGGATCATGACCCCCGCCAGCAGGCACAATCCTCCCGCACCGGTGACCATCAGCGCCATATAGGCGCCACGCCGGGCGTCAGAGCGGTGGTGCCAGTAGCCGATCAACAGGAATGAGAAGAGGCTGGTCAGCTCCCAGAAGAACACGATCTGGATCAGGTTGCCGGAGATCACCAGCCCGAGCATCGCACCCATGAACGCCAGGAAAAAGGCGAAGAAGCGCGGCACCGGGTCGTCCGGCGACATGTAATAACGCGCATATAAAGAGACCAGTGCGCCGATGCCCAGCACCAGCAGCGAGAACAGCCAGGCGAAGCCGTCCATGCGCAGGACGAAGTTCAGACCCAGGCTGGGCAGCCACATGAACTCTTCGCGAATCACCCCGCCGTGGGCGATTTGCGGGTACAACAGCGCGACCTGCACGGTGCCGATCAAAGCGACCAGACCTGCCAACAGGGATTCGGTATTACGCGCGTTGTGTGGCAGCACCGCTGCCAGACAGCTGCCAATGAATGGCAGAAGCAGTAGAACTATCAGGGACATAGGCTTCTAATCTGCGGAAGTTTGTGAAGCATCATACGTGCCAGCTCCCTGATTACCAAACTCGAGGATGTCTCAGAATCCTACAAAGTAGTCTGGAATTTTCTGTTTGGCATTGTTTCAGGGACGTGGATGTTGGCGCTGATGGCCCTTCCGCGAGCAAGCCCGCTCCCACATTTGAAATACATTCCAAGGTGGGAGCGGGCTTGCTCGCGAAAGCGATGGGTCAGGCACTGAAGATATTGCGGATCAGCCTTGGGTTTCCCGCTCCAGCTCAGCGTCTACTTCGTCAACCTTACCCTTGGTCTTCAGCTCACTGACAATCACCGCCGCGACAATCAACCCCGCGCCAACCAAGGCAATCGTCGGCAAGCGCTCCCCGGCAATCCGCCCGACGATCCCGGCCCACACCGGCTCACCGGCATAGATCAAGGTTGCCCGGGTCGGCGAAACACTCTTCTGCGCCCAGTTCATCGCCACCTGAATCGCCGCACTCGCTGCGCCGAGGCCCAGCGCGGTCACCAGCAAGGTCCAGGAAAAATCCGGAAGCGCTTCGCCGGTCGGCACCACCAGCAGGAACGACAGGACAGAGGTCACCGCCAGCTGCACCACGGTCACCCGGCGCACGTCGACCTGACCGGCGTAGGTGCTGATCAGAATGATCTCGGCGGCAATCGCGATGGCACTGATCAGCGTGGCGATTTCTCCGGGGCTGAAATTCAGCGAAGCGCCGGACGGCCCGGACAACAGCATCAACCCGGTAAACGCCAGCATGATGCCGATGCTTGGCATCAACCCCGGACGACGGCCCAGCACCAGCCATTGCAGCAACGGCACGAAGGGCACGTACAGCGCGGTGATGAATGCCGACTGGCTGCTCGGGATCGTTTGCAGGCCAACCGTCTGCAAGCCGTAACCGAGCATGATCGCCACGCCGATGAAGGCGCCGGCCTTGAGCTCGAACAGGGTAAGTTCACGCAAGTGACGCCAGGAGAACAGCGCGACAATGGCGGCCGCAGCGGCAAAGCGCAGGCCGACGAAGAACATCGGGCCACTGACGGTCATGGCGTGTTGCACCAGCAGGAACGTGCCGCCCCAGACCATGGTGATCAGCACCAGCACGCACTCGGCCTTGCTGAAGCGGGAGAAGCGGAGAGGGGTGGAGGAACCGTTCACTGACGTCATGACCTTGCGCACTATAAAAGGCAGGACGCACAATGCGCCCAACGTTGCGCAGTATACTGCCCAACCCCACCGAGTGAGCAATATAGTGCACAAAGATTCCAGCCAACGGGCGTCCGTCCTGCAACACGTCAGTCATAACGTCCGGCGCCTGCGCCACGCTGCCGACATGAGCCAGACCGCGCTGGCGGAAAAGTCCGGCGTCAGTCGGCGCATGCTGGTGGCGATCGAGGCCGGGGAAAAGAATGTCAGCCTGACCACCCTCGACCGGGTCGCCGAAGCGCTCGACGTAGCGTTCAGCGACCTGATCCAGGCCCCCGACGCGCGCGATACCAGCCGCATCAACGAGGTGGCGTGGGCTGGAGTGATTCCCGGCAGCAAAGCGGTGTTGTTGTCCAAGGCGACCGCTACCCGTGAAGTCGAGCAGTGGGAATGGTGCCTGCAACCGGGTGAGATTTATCCTTCGCAACCAGACGCCGATGGCTGGAGCGAACAGATTTACGTGTTCGAAGGTTGCTTGACGTTAACGGTTGGCGACGTGGCCAACACCATTTCCGCCGGTGAGTTTTTCATGTTTGCCAGCAACCAGCCGCACGGCTATCGCAATGACGGACCGGTCGCGGTGCGGTTTGTGCGCAATGTGGTGATTTGAAATGAATCAGAACGCAGACATCCTGATTATCGGCGGGGGCCTTAGCGGTACGATGCTGGCCGTGCAATTGCTGCGTCTGCCCGGGCAACGCAAGATTCTGGTCATTGAGCCACGCGCTGAACTCGGGCGCGGTGAAGCTTACAACGCGGTCGAACTGGGGCATACGCTCAACGGCAATGCGGCGCGCATGAGTGTCGACCCGGACAACCCCGATGATCTGACTCAATGGCTGACCGCGCACATCGCTGCTGGTGGCTGGCCGGAATCTGCCGAGCAGAATGTGCCAATCAGTGAGCTGTTTCCGCCACGTGGATTGTTTGGCATGTATGTGCAGCAGCGTCTGGCCGAAGCGCGGGTCGTTGGTGCGCAGCACGCTTCGACGGTCGAGCACATCTGCGCCGAAGCCGTCGATGTGCAAACCGATGCCGACTCGGTGCAACTGAGCTTGAGCAATGGGCGACGGTTGTGCGGCACCTACGCCGTGCTCGCCACGGGCATGTTCCCCGCCGCCCGCACGCCGCAGAAACAATCCAGTGGCCTGAACGCCGCTGCGCTTGATCCGTGGGATGTTGCGGCCATGCGTCAGCTCGATCCGCAATCGACCGTGCTGATCATCGGCTCCGGCCTGACCATGGTCGATGCGGTGGTTTCGCTGGAGCAGGCCGGGCATCGCGGGCCGATCGAAGTGTTTTCCCGTCATGGACTGTTGCCCCATGTGCGGCGCCAACCGCCGGCGTGGGTGGATTTTCTTGCTGAAGATCCGAGCATCCGCACGCCGCGACAGTTGTTGCGCGAGCTGCGCAGGCATTGCCGCGAGGCGATCGCTCAGGGCATCGATTGGCAGGCGCCGCTGGACACGGTGCGGGCGCACATCGGACGGCTGTGGAGTCAGGCGACTGACGTGCAGCGTCGACAATTCGTACGCCATGTACGGCCGTGGTGGGAGAGCCATCATCACCGTTCGCCGCCGTTGAGTGCGGCATTGGTGGAGCGCTTGCACAACGAGGGGCGGTTGCGGATTCAGGCGGCGTCGTTCAAGGGGCTTGAGCCGGTGGCGGGCGAGGGTGTGAGTATTCGGATTCGGCGTCGGTGCGAAGCGGAAACCTGTGTGGTACAGGGGGCAGCGCTGATCAATTCCAGCGGCATCGAGTACGATTGGCGCCGCGTCGCGCGACCGCTGCCGCAGCAGTTGCTGGCGCGCGGGCTGGTGCGCCCAGGGCCGTTGGCGTTGGGGATTGCGGCGGCGGTGGACGGTGCGGTGCTGGACGCTGAAGGGCAGGCCGGCAGCCGATTGTTCGCGATGGGGCCACCGTTGCGCGGGATGTGGTGGGAGAGCACGGCGGTGACGGATGTGGCATTGCAGGCGAAGGCGTTGGCGGCGCGGCTGGTGGAATGAAAGCAGACCGGCTGCACAGATCCCTGTAGGAGTGAGCCTGATCGCGATAGCGGTGGGTCTGTCACCTCATTGCTGAAGGGGCTGACGCTATCGCGAGCAGGCTCACTCCTACAGTTGAACGGGGCAGCTCAGTCATCTCGGCAGTGCATTCATCAGCCAGCGCTGGCGAATCTGTTCCATTCGCCCATCGGCGCGCAAGGTTTCCAGTGCCTGCTGCCAGCGTTGCACCTGACCCGGATCGGTCTGCAGCGAAAAGGCAATGTAGGTGTCCTGTTTCATCAGCGGAATCTGATACTGCAAGCGTCCCGGTTCCATGCCTTGGGTGCGGGCCAGCGCGGCGGTGGAGAGTGTGTCGGAGACCACGAAATCGGTTCGGCCAAGGCTGAACAGCCGCATCATCTGTTCCGGGGTTTCGACGCCGTCGAGGTTCTTCAGGTTCTGCTGTTGCAGGTAGCTGTAGATCAGCCATTTGCGCGGCACGCTGATACGACCGGCCTGATCCGCCTGCTGCAGGGTTTTTACCGGCGGCTGGTTGTTGGCATGGGCATACAGCGCGGTTTCGACTTCAATCAGCGGCCCGACCCATTGATAGCGGTCATCGCGCTCGTCGGTACGCAGGACGGTGAAGACGCCGGTGTTGGGTGTTTCGCTGGCGGTGCGCAGGGCGCGCAGCAACGGCACTTGTTGCAGATCGATCCGGTCGCCGGTCTGTTCGGCCAGCGCGCGCACCACATCCACGCCGTAGCCCACCAGTTGATCGCCTTGCTGGAAATGCAGGGGCGGGTGGTTGTCGGTGAGCAGTTGCAGATCGGCCGCATCGGCCGCCAGGGCCAGGAGTGACAGCAGACACGCGGCAATCCGTTTCATGAATCGTCCCTGAAAAATTGATCGCGAAGCTTAGTACGGGCCGGTGGTGGCTGTCGTGAGGAATGTACGGGGCTTTTGTGTCAGAAACAAAGGCTGATTGGCAGCATCGGATTGACCTCAAAACAATTGTGGGAGCGGGCTTGCTCGCGAAAGCGGTGTGTCAGGCAACATTGTTGTTGACTGACACGGCCTCTTCGCGAGCAAGCCCGCTCCCACATTGGCTGATGCGGCGGCTGAAGAGTTACGCCACCACGCGATAGCACGGCACATACGCCGCGCCGCCCGGCAGTTTCATCCGATGCTGGGCGACGAAGGCTTTGAGCAGCGCGTCGAGCGGTTGCATGATCGCCGCGTCACCACGGATCTGGTACGGCCCGTGTTCTTCGATCAAGCGGATGCCCTTGTCCTTGACGTTGCCGGCGACGATCCCCGAGAACGCGCGGCGCAGGTTGGCCGCCAGTTCGTGGGGCGGCTGGTCGCGGTGCAGTTTCAGATTGGCCATGTTCTCGTGGGTCGGATCGAACGGACGCTGGAAACTCTCGTCAATCTTCAGCAGCCAGTTGAAGTGGAACGCGTCGTTACGCTCGCGGCGGAACTGCTTCACCGCTTTGAGACCCGCCGTCATCTGCCGGGCGACCTCGGCCGGGTCGTCGATGATGATCTGATAGTGCTGCTTCGCTGCATCGCCGAGGGTGGCGGTGACGAACGCGTCGAGTTGTTCAAGATACGGCGCGGCATGTTTCGGCCCGGTCAGGATCACCGGGAACGGCAGGCCGGCGTTGTCCGGGTGCATCAGGATGCCCAGCAGGTACAGGAACTCTTCGGCGGTGCCGGCGCCGCCCGGGAAGATGATGATGCCGTGGCCGACACGCACGAATGCTTCCAGACGTTTTTCGATGTCCGGCAGGATCACCAGCTCATTGACGATCGGGTTCGGCGCTTCGGCGGCGATGATCCCCGGCTCGGTCAGGCCGAGGTAGCGACCGCCGTGGATGCGCTGTTTGGCGTGGGCGATGGTCGCGCCCTTCATCGGGCCTTTCATCACGCCGGGGCCGCAACCGGTGCAGATGTCGAGGCTGCGCAGGCCCAGTTCGTGGCCGACTTTCTTGGTGTATTTGTATTCTTCGGTGTTGATCGAGTGACCGCCCCAGCACACGACGATTTTCGGCTCGACGCCCGGACGCAGGGTGCGCGCGTTGCGCAGCAGGTGGAACACGTAGTCGCTGATGCCTTGTGAGGAGCTGAGGTCGATGCGTTGGCTGTCGAGTTCGTTTTCGGTGTAGACGATGTCACGCAGGGCGCTGAACAGCATCTCGCGGGTGCTGGCGATCATTTCGCCGTCGACGAACGCGTCGGCCGGGGCGTTCAGCAGTTCGAGGCGCACGCCGCGATCCTGCTGGTGAATGCGGATTTCGAAGTCCTTGTAGGCTTCGAGGATAGTCTTGGCGTTGTCGACATGCGCGCCGGTATTGAGGATGGCCAGGGCGCACTGGCGGAAGAGGGTGTAGGTGCTGCCGGATCCGGCTTCGCTCAGTTGCTGAACTTCACGTTGAGAAAGGGTTTCCAGGCTGCCTTTCGGGCTGACCGAGGCATTGATTACGTGTCGTTGGGTCATGCAATGATCCTTAAAACGATGTCATTCCAGTGGCAGGCGAATGGCATCCGAATAGTGTGTATCCATGAATGAAGATGGCACGATCTGCGCTGTACCGCCATGTCCCCCGTTGGACGCTGAAAAGATGAAAAGGGCCCCCAGCATAGCTAAATCCCCGATAGAGGCGATAATGCGCCGGCGAGTTTTTTCCGTTGCCCTTTTTATCGCTCAAGGAAGTCATGCCCGATGTTCGAGATCCAGCCGATGGACCCAGCAACGTTTCGCCAGCAGACCCGCCGCAGCACGCTGATCATTGCCGTGCTGTTTCTGGTGTTGGCGATGGTGCTTTCGACGGCGGCGGTGGCGCTGTTCGGCGAACCCGGCGGCGACAATCTGCGCTTCAATGTCGGCGGGGTGTTCGTCGCGTTCCTGCTGACGGCGGCGCTGATGCGCGGGCAGTTCTGGCATCAGACCTGGATGGCCCCGGCGGTCTATAGCTGGCGGCTCAAGCGCAGCCTGATGAGCGTGACCAACGTGATGCATCAGGTGACGGCGGCGGTGGAACAGAACGATCCGACCGCGATGAAGGTGCTGCGCTTCTATCATCTGGGGCTGACCCAGATGCACGAACTGGA
This sequence comes from Pseudomonas sp. 14P5.3.2, assembly GCF_057799175.1. Taxonomy (NCBI): domain Bacteria; kingdom Pseudomonadati; phylum Pseudomonadota; class Gammaproteobacteria; order Pseudomonadales; family Pseudomonadaceae; genus Pseudomonas; species Pseudomonas sp. 14P5.3.2. The sequence continues at coordinate 178,216 of NZ_JBYOKU010000010.1, forward strand.
CGGTAACTCCAGCGATCATGCGCAATTACATCGGGAAGTCGAAGCGCACAAGGAGCGGATGCAGGCGCTGGGTCTGGAGATCGACCAGAAGCGCCTGGATCCGGCCTGGCTGCAAGCCTTGAAACCCTCCACGCGTTAAAACGGGATGCGGCTGGCGCGGCGCAGTTTCCACGCACGGGCCAGGCGCCCGTAGACCAGCAGGTTGATCACCAGCACCACGCTGCCCAGCGCCAACTGGATCTGCGGCGTCAGCCCGGCGGGGTAGATGATCGGCCAGACGTAGTGCTCGATGAAGCCGCCGGCGTATTCGGTCTGCCCGGCGGCGTGGCGCATCAGGTTTTCCCAGTAGGTCAGCGGACAGGTCAGGTGCAACACCTCGACTGCCACGCCCCACGCGGCCGCCGGCAGATGCAGACACATCAAGCGTGGCCACTTGAGTACCAGCAGCCCGCCGAACAGCACGAACAGAATGAAGCACAGATGAAACAGCACCAGCCCGTCGGCTGCGATTCGGTACAGCATGTCGTCTCCCTGACGCGGTTGTGAAGGCTCCCATGCTACGCCGACAGTCGCACCGGGGCGCGGAGATTTAGCGCAAGTGCGCAAGATTGTTCAAGCCGCGACAGTGCATTTGCTGGCAGAGTCTGCGACCGTTTCCTCGGTTGAAGAGCGTTATGTCTGACTCACTTATGCCGCGCCGTGCGTTTCTTCGCGGCGCTGCGGCGATCATGCCGTTATCACTGGCGACGGCGCCGTGGGGGCTGCTGGCCGGCTCCATGGCGATCGAAGCCAATCTCACGCCGTTACAGGGGCAGGGCCTGTCGAGCATCGTGTTCGCGGGGGCCGCGCAACTGGTGGCGATCGGCATGCTCAAGGGCGGTGCCGGGATTTTCTCGATTCTGTTGACCACGCTGCTGCTGACCTCGCAACACTTGCTGTACGGGATGAGCATGCGCTCGGTGATTTCGCCGCTGCCCGCGCGCTGGCGCATCGGCCTGGGCTTTTTGCTCACCGATGAGCTGTTCGCCCTGACCAGCCAGCATGACCGTCAGCAGTTCAATCGCTGGTACGCATTGGGCGTCGGCCTGACGTTCTATATCGCCTGGAACCTCTTCACCCTGGCCGGCATCGTCCTGGGCAGCAGCATTCCGGGGCTTGAGCACTTGGGGCTGGACTTCTCGATTGCCGCCACCTTCATCGCGTTGATCACCCCGGTGGTGCGTAACGTGCCGACCGTGGTGTGCGTGGCCGTGTCTTTGTTCTGCTCGGTGTTGTTCAGCTATTGGCAGTGGGGCTCGGCGCTGGTGTTGTCAGGGCTGGCCGGGATGACCGCAGGATTTGTCTGCAACAAGCTTTATCGGGGGCGCACATGATGGTCTGGGCAGTGATTTTCGGCATGGGGATTCTGGTGTTCCTCAACCGATACGTGTTTCTCGAACCGCGCCTGCCGGTGCGTTTGAGCAGTAATGCTCGGCAGTTTCTCGGGTTTGCCGTACCGGGCATGCTCACCGCGATTTGCGGGCCGATCGTGTTCATGCCGGATAAACAACTGAATTTGCAATGGGATAACCCGTATTTGCTGAGTTCGTTAGTGGCAGTAGGTTTGGTTATCTATACCCGTAATACCTTGCTGAGCATGCTATTGAGCATGGCGTTCTTCTTTTTGCTGCGCTGGTGGCTGTAAGTTGGACGGGTAAAATTGTTCTACGCTTTAAGGATGTACAGTCTTTTTATACAAGCGGGGGTGCGCATGACGACCGAGCAAGAACGTCCAGATGAAGACGAAGATGTCGATGAGCCGAGCGAAGAAGAGATCGAGCGTGAAAAACGCAAAGAACAAACGTGGAAACACGATGATGGCAAAGAGCTGTCATGGCCTGATCTGAAGCCTTGATCGATCAGATACGAAAAAGCCCCGCCAGTGCGGGGCTTCTTCTTGGGTTCAAAGATCTTCCAACTGCGTGAAATCGGGGTGTGCAGCCCGATATCCCAGGGTTTTGTCGATCCAGGCATTGAGCTCGTTGACCATCACCGGCGGATGGCCGGGATAATTCTTGAGGGTGGTGCGCAAGATACGTTCAATGTCGGGAACTGAGCGCAGGTTTCGGGTCTTGATGTAGTGGCCGATAAAACAGTCGAGTTGAAAGCGTTCTGTCATGGACAGATAGATACACTCCAGGCCGTTGGCCTGTTTGATTGCAAAATCGTCGCGCAACTTAGTTCTCTGCAAGGCTTGTAAAAGTTGTAGGGGATTCCTGGTTTTTTGTTGACTCTTTGGTCAACTGGTATGCCAAACGGAAATGCGGCGCGCATGCTATCCGTAGTGCTACAAAATGTATCTAAGCTGATTGAAGAGTCAGACAAGCGGTTGGTTTTAATCAAACGACTGCTTCAATTGATGTATCGATATTGAAACATTAAGTGTAAAGAAACGGTTTCACTTGCATGGTGACGCAGGTCATGTGTAGACACTGCCGAAGGTTTCGACCGTTGCGACATTGAATACACGTGCCATGGCGACCATTATTTAGGGCAGCGCTTCAATCAGTTCGGCACCCTGATTGCGCGTGTTGCCCACCGCTTTGCTGACTTTGTGCCACTGAAACGTTTCGCTGTTTTCACCTTCGAACAGCAACATCTGTTCGGCGCGCTCGACGGGCGTGGCCGGGTCCAGCCATTCTCGGGCGAGCTCGGCGCAGAGTACGATCGGACGCCGATCGTGAATATCGAGCAGGCCACCGGCACTGTCGGCGGTGATGATCACAAAACCATCGTCCTCCCGCGCTGGTGCATCGGGTGTCGGCAGTTGACCGATGGCAGCGCAGAAAATCGGCCCATTATCCGCTCGTCGAATCAGCCAGGGCTGGCGGAGTTTTTCTTCGGTATCGACCCATTCGAACCAGTTGTCGACCGGCACAATCAGTCGATGGCGCCAGATCGCGCGGAAGAACGGGCCGTGGGCAACTTTCTCCACCCGCGCATTGATCGGCGCGGCGCGATCCTTCGCCCAGTGCGGGCGCCAACCCCAGCGCAAAGGGTCCGCATACAGCTGGTGTTGATGCTGATGAAGCACGGCGAGGGCGGTGGTCGGCGCGGCGTTGTATCGCGCCAGCGGCGCATCGCCGACATGATTGATCAGCGCATCGGGAATGCTCAGCACCGCGACAAAGTCGTGAATGCCACGGTACTGCGAGAGTCTTCCGCACATACGCCGAATCTCCGGTTGGACGCTTTCAGCTTAGTTGGCTGCGGCCAATCAATCCTGCGCCTCCTGACCGGTGAACGTATCGCGCCAGGCCAGCCAGCGGCGTTCAAGCATGGCGAGCAGGCCGTCGCTGAGTTTTCCGAGCAAGGCGAGCACGATAATCGCCGCCAGCACGATGTCTGGTCGCGAGGTTTCGCGGCCGTCGCTGAGCAGATAACCCAGGCCCTTGGTCGCAGCGATCAGCTCGGCGGCCACCAGAAACATCCACGCCAGACTCATGCCGCTGCGTAGCCCGGTGAACAGGCCGGGCAGGGCGGCGGGCAGCAGAATCCGCCGCACCAGTTGCCAGCGGCTGAAACCATAGATGTGCCCGACCTCGACCAGTTTGCGATCGATGTTGCGAATCGCCGCGACCACGTTGACGTACACCGGAAAAAACGCGCCGATGGCGATCAGCACGATTTTCGAGGTTTCGTCGATGCCCAGCCACAGCAGCAACAGCGGCACCCAGGCCAGGCTCGGAATCGAACGCAGGGCGGCGAACGTCGGTTCCAGATACGCCTCGGCCTCACGGCTCAGGCCGACCCAGGCGGCAAACACCAGCGCGAGGCTGGCGCCAATCGCAAATCCCAGCAACACGCGGATCAGGCTCGCGCCGATGTGTTTCCACAGTGCGCCTTCGGCGAGGTCGGTGAGGGTCAGGGCAATCTCGCTCGGGGCGGGCATCTGATAGGACGGTAGCCAGCCGATGCGCACGATGAATTCCAGGGCGATCACGATCAGCAGCGGCAGGGCCAGGCCCTTCAGGCGCCGGCGCCATGTCGGGTGGAGAGGAGGGCGGGGCCTCGACAAGCTGCGAGGTGCCGGCAGTTCGTTACTGCGAGTGGTCATACGTTGGCTCCACTCACAGTCCATCCGCAACTGGCGCGGATGGGCTGTGAGTCTGGTCGATTACTGGCGGGCGACGGCTTGTTGCACACCGCTGTCGAGCAACTGATCGATGACTTGATCGACATTCACCCCACGCCGCACCAGTTCCTCAGAGACCAGAATCGGTGCCGCCGCCTTCGAGGCCTGCACGTCGTTGGCGGTCAGTTGCGGGCTGCTCAGGTCAGTGCGCGACAGTTGCAGTTTGGCCACGTCCAGCGGCAAACCGGACTCTTTGGCGAGCAGCGCGGCGAACGCTTCGGGATTTTTCAGCGCCCATTCGCGCGCCTGCTCGTAGGCTTTGATCACCGTGTCGATGGTTTGCGGATGCTCCTTGGCGTACTGCTCGGTGACGCTGACCACGCCGTAGCTGTTGAACGCCGGATTGCGATACAGCAGACGCGAACCGGCCTGCACTTGACTGGCGGCCATGTGCGGGTCGAGCCCGGCCCAGGCGTCGACATCGCCTTTTTCCAGCGCGGTACGACCGTCCGGATGTTGCAGGTGCACCAGTTCGACGTCGTCTTTCTTCAGCCCGGCCTGTTGCAGGCTGCGCAAAGTGAAAAGGTACGGATCGGTGCCTTTGGTGGCGGCGATTTTCTTGCCCTTGAGATCGGTGACGCTCTGGTACGGCGAATCCTTGCGCACCACCAGCGCAGTCCATTCGGCGCGGCTGTAGACGTAGACCGATTTGATCGGGCTACCGTTGGCGCGGCTCAGCACAGCGGCAAGGCTGGCGCTGGAGGCGAAATCGACGCCACCACTGTTCAGATATTCCAGCGAACGGTTACTGCCCTGGCTAAGCACCCAACTGATTTTGGTCTGTGGCAGGGCCTTTTCGAGAAAGCCGAAATGCTTGAGCACCAGACTCACGGGGGAGTAGTAGGCGTAATCCAGATGCACCTCGGCGGGAGGGGCTTCGGTGGCGTGGGCCAGAGGTTGCAGGCTCAATGCCATGGCGCTGGCGACCAGCAGCGTTTTGAGTCGGGCAAACGGTAAGAACGATGTCATGGGGGGCGCTCCGGCGAAGGCACTGTTTTTTATGTCCAAAAATATATTTTTATCGGCTGCGTCCTGCATGAATGGAATATTGCAGGCTCTGTGCCATGTGCGTTTTGGCTAATGTTTACGGGGTTTTCACCCGTTTTGGCGCCTTTCAACTGTTGCTTGGGCAACACTGTGGTATCGCACTGTTGCGCAGCGGACAGTGAGCATTCGGAGCACTGAGCTTATGCATTAATCGAATTTAAAATTGGTTTATCAAGAGCGTTATGGTCTATGAAAAATCCCGTCGCAGGACCTCCCATGAAGCTCTCCCGTTTGCTCCGCAGCACACTGATGATTGCCCTGTTCGCCGCACCGCTTGCCTACGCCGCCGAGCCGGTGGTACTGCATGTCGGTGATCAGAATTACTACAACATCCGCGCCTCGGTGGAAGCCTCGGGCGTGTTGAAGGACGCGCCTTATACCGTTGACTGGAAGCACTTCCAGGCCGCTGCGCCATTGGCCGAGGCGTTGCAGACCGGCTCGCTGGATCTGGGTTTTCTGGGCGATTCGGGTTTCCTGTTTCTCGCCGCCAAACAGGCGCCGGTAAAACTGATCGGAGTGTCGCGACAAAACCCGGACACCATCGCGTTACTGGTGCCGAAAGATTCGCCGGTGAAAACCATTGCTGATCTGAAGGGCAAGAAAGTCGCCTACTGGCCCGGCGCCTGGAGTCAGCAGTTGACCTTGCGTGCCCTGGAGCAGGGCGGTCTGCCGGAAAATTACGTCGATTTCGTCAAGCTGATGCCGATCGATGCGGCGGCTGCGTTGCCGCAGGGCAGCATTGATGCCTTCCCGGTGTGGGAACCGTACATCTCCCAGCAAATCGTGTTCTCCGGTGCGCGGCCGATTCTCACCGCGAAAAACCTGATGCCGGGCCTCAGCGCGATTGCCGCGTCGGCGCCGTCGATCGACAGCAAACGCGCAGCGATCGCCGATTTTCTCGGACGTTTGAAGCGCGCTCGAGCCTGGGTCGACAGCCATACCGACGAATACGCAGACTTGTGGGCGAAGAAGGCCAACCTCGATCAGGAAGTCTCGCGACACTGGTTGCGCCAGGCGCACATGACCGTCGGGCCGGTGGATCAACAGGCGGCGGCAGACCTGCAGGGCACCGCGGACTTCCTGTTCAAGGTCAAGGCACTGCCGGCGCCGCTGGCTACCGCCGGGGTCATCGATACCTCGTTTCAGCGGGCATTGGCCGACTGAGCGAGCGCCGTAACCAAAGCCTGTGTACCCTATCCAGACCTGGCTCCCGAGGCCGGGCGCAGGGATGGATCAGGGCGAGGGAGTTTTGCCAGTCGACAACAGGGCCGCAAGGGTCAGGCGCAAGGCAAAACATGAAATACGCGTTCAAACTTATCTGTGCAGCGGCCATCGCCTTTGGGTTGGCCGGCTGCATTGCCGCGCCCATCGAGATGACCGCACAAACCGAAACCCGGCTCAAGTCCCAGGCACCAGTGCGCTTTCTGCTGACCTTCGACGATGGCCCTAGCGCTTCGAGCTTCTGGAACCCTTCGGCGACAGTCCTCGACAGCCTGAAGGTCAACCCGGTGCAACCGGACATCAAAGCGGTGTTCTTCGTCCAGACCCGCGCCCCCCGCGCCGGCAACAGTGAGATTGGTCGCGGGATCATGCGGCGCGAGCACGCCGAAGGGCACATCCTCGGTTTCCATACCGCCACCCATTGGCACACCAACCATCGCTCGCTCGATCCGCAAGAGCTGGAGCAGTCGTTGGCCAACGGCAGCGCTGATATCGCCGCGATCACCGGCGCTGCGCCGATCCTGCTGCGCCCGCCATTCTGGAATTACGACAAGCGCACCTTCGCCGCCTATCAACAGCACGGCCTGCATGTACTGCTGACCGATTTGAGCGCCAACGACGGCAAGATCTGGGGCTTCAATGCCAGCCCCCGACGTCGGGCGAACATGCTGCGCCAGCTATCGGAGGTTCGCGAGCGCATTGCCCTCGGCGAATTCCCTACCGTGGACGGGGTGATTCCGGTGGTGGTGACCTTTCATGACCTCAACCGCTACACCGCGCGGCATACCCGCGAATACCTGCAGATCCTGCTCGACAGTGCCGCCGCCACTGGCGTGAGGCTGGCGGACAAACCGTTCTACGATGATCGCGCGGCGCTGCAGAAAGCGGCGTTGGCGCGCACGGTTCAGCAAAGTTCGGATGCGGTGCAATTGCCGGGGATGTGGAACTGGATCTGGGATCATGACGCGCACTGAGACCGCGCTGAAAATGTGATCGGGTTGGCACTTGCCGGGGCGGCAGATTATTGATCGCTCATCTATGCTGAATCGGTCGACCGACTCATCGCCTGCGAGGCGTGCGCTCATGCTAGCCATTGCCGACATCTGCCGGATTGTCGAATCCGGCTTTCCGTCGCTTGAATGCGAATGCACACAAGTGGAGCAGGGACTGCTGCGGATCAAGGTCTATGAGCCGGACTCCGGGCGAGTCGAGTTGTTGCTCAATGGCGTGTCGCCGGAACATCTGGTGACGATCCGCGATATTTCCAACTTCATTGGTGAATTGCGCACGGAAATGAGCGCCGGGCGCCGGGCATTCGCCGGTTGAAACCTCACAAGCGCCGCTGAAACGCCTGCACGATGCGCAACGTCGCGTCGCTGGTGGGCAGATTCTGCACCGCGTCCAGCGGATGCCAGATGCACTCGGTGATCTCGTTTTGCGGGCGCAACTGCTCAAGGTCGGGCACTGAGGCCTCGTAGACATGATGCTGCGTGCTACCACTGCGCAGTTCCATCAGATACAACATTTGTTCGGCCTTCAGCGCCGTTTCTTCCTGCAACTCGCGCATCGCCGCTGCGGCCTTGGTTTCCCCAGGCTCGACCTTGCCGCCGGGCAATGTCCAGCGACAGTGGGGTTTGCGCACCAGGAGAACGTGTCGTTCCTGCTCGCAAATGACGGTTGCGCGTACTTTCATCTGTTACCTGTTCACTGCTTGTCACATTAATGAAACAAAACTGCAATATTCGAGCCGGGCCCCGGTTTATAGGTTCCCTCGGGTTTTTTGAGCGTTTGGCGTGGCTAAAAGTGCCAGCGATTTGGCACATCGCTGGCTGCGAAGTAACGGCCCGTGGCGGTTTGCAGCCAGGGCGTGCGGCTTGCATCGTTTGGTAGCAGAGAAGAAGCAATGGCCTATGCCGCTGCGTTGCCGGGTTAGAGACAACGCTCGGCGCGGGCGCGAAGTCACACCGCGAGTTGATGCAAATGTAACGAAAGAGCCCCGGTACTTGCCGGGGCTCTTGTTGAGGGCAAGGTCGGTATCAGTGAACTTTGGTTCGGCTGATGGAGCGGGTTTTCACTTCCTTGGCATATGACTGCAATCGTTCTTCATCACTCTGCAGCACCTCGCAAGACCTCAGGACCGCCTGGGCATCCGCTTCATTGCCATTCTTGCGCAGCTGTTCGGCAATGCGTTTGAGGTCGACCGCCGACCATCTCAGATCCGATGCAACGGCTTGCAGGTCGCGCTGAAGTTCGTGTTCGTATTCATTGAGCCGCATGATCACCTCCGGAACATTCTCGGTAGAACAGAGTAGTCGCATTTGCGGGCGATGTTTTACAGCTCGTCTGTCACCCGGCGGAACGTGTGTAAATATTTGTCCAATTTCCCGTATGGGCGTGGTCCGCTGTGGATGTACACCCGGTTACACGTTACATTCGCTTTTTTTCAGATCAGGGAAACACCATGCGGATATGGATCGGGAGTTTGGCGTTGGCATTGCTGGCAGGTTGCTCATTGCCAGCATCGCTGGTTCCGGGCGAGCCAAATCTCAGCAAGACCACCACCAAGGCGCCTAAAGACTATGCCGCGTGCTTGTTGCCGTTGTGGCAGCAGGACATTCCGAAGACCACGCAGACGTCCATTTCCAATGGCTACCGGATCAAGGCGCCGAGCCTCGTCACCGCTGACGAGATTCTCGACATCATCAAATACAAGGACGGCAGCCGGGTCTCGTTGTATCAGGGACCGCCATGGGCCAAGTCCGGGTCATTGCGCAAATCGGTGCGTGACTGCCTCTGACGCAGCGCTTCAGTTTTAGCAGCCAGCCGTAAAAAAAGCAGAAACCGTATCGTCGGTTTCTGCTTTTTTTTGCTTTTCACGCAGGCCGCGATGCTGCGCCCCCAGGCTATGACCAAAACTCATGGCCCCATGATTTTTAATGGTTACAGCCCGCATCAGCCCCGGTGTTAAAAAATCGCAAACACAGCTCATCAATAACAACCAGAGAGCGTTTGCAGCCATGTCCCATTTTCCCCGACGCACCTCCCCACGCCCGTTATTGAGCGCACCGGCCATTCGGCCCGTGTGAGCTATCGAACATCCCTCGTATCGCACAAGAGTAATGACTGATGAAAGAACTCGACCTGTACATCGGTGAAGGTTTCGAAGGCCCGGGCGTGAACGCCGCACACATCAATATCCTGATCGGACCGCGCAACGGCCCGGCCGGGCAGGCGTTCGCCAACAGCCTGGCATCGCCAAGTCAGGGCCATTGCCCGTTCATGGTGATCGCCCAGCCGAACATTCCGGTCAAGCCGATGACCCTGTATGTGAACAAGGCCGCAATCAGCAGTGACCTGCACGGCAACGCCACCTGGGGCGCCTCGCAGGCCGGGATCGCCAAAGCCGTGCTCGAAGCACTGCTCGACGGCACCTTGCCGCCGGAAGCCGAAGACGAGTGGGCCATCGTTACCGCCAACTGGGTCAATCCGGCCTGCGACGACCTCGATACGGTGTACCTGAACAACTACAACGCCTGCCGCACCGCAATCCGCGCCGCCCTCACCGGCAAGCCGGAAACCGCGCAACTGGCCGATGTGGTCAACCACATCAGCAACCCTTTCTACACGCCAAAAGCCTGAGGTCCGCGCCATGCAATACATCCGTTTGGGTAACTCCGGCCTGCAAGTTTCCCGCCTGTGCCTGGGCACCATGAACATGGGCACCCCGGACTGGAAACCGTGGATCTTCAACGAAAAACAGAGCGAGCCGATCGTCGCTCACGCGCTGGACAACGGCGTGAATTTCATCGATCTGGCGGACTTCTATTCTGCCGGCGTCGGCGAGGAAGTGGTGGGGCGCATCGTCAAGCGTCTGGCCCGTCGCGAAGACCTGGTGATCACCACCAAGGTCGGCTACGGCACCCGCAGCGGAATCAATGCCAGCGGCCATTCGCGCAAACACATCATGGACAGCATCAATGCCTCGCTGAAGCGTCTGGACATGGATTACGTCGACGTGTTCATGCTGCATTACTTCGACGTGAACACCCCGGTCGAGGAAACCATGTCGGCATTGAACGATATCGTGCGCTCCGGCAAGGCCCGCTACATCGGCGTGTCGACCATGCTCACCGGGCAACTGGCGAAGATCCTCATGGCCTGCGAGCGCAATGGCTGGGTCAAGCCGATCAACATGCAGCTGCAGTTGAACTGCGCCTATCGCGAAGAAGAGCGCGAGATGATTCCGTTCTGCCGCGATCAGGGCATCGGCGTCTCGGTGTTCAGTCCGCTGGCGCGCGGCCTGCTGACCGGCGACGTGCAGTCGACCCGCAACCAGACCGACTTCTTCACCCAGCAGATGTACAGCGACGAAGCCTCTTTCGAAATCGCGCATTCGGTACAACGCGTGGCCCGCGCCCGTGGCGTGTCGAACGCGCAGATCGCCCAGGCGTGGGTGGCCAACCATCCGGGGGTGGATTGCATGCTGGTCGGCGCGGACACCACGGCGCAGTTCGACAGTGCCCTGGCAGCGCTGGAAACCAGACTCGACGCTGATGAATTGCATGAGCTGGAGCGCAATTACACCCCGTGCGACGTGATCAACGATTACACCGCCGGCAAACGCATCCTGCGCACCGCGCGTCCGGGGCTGGAGCGCTTCACTTTGCAGGGAGCGGTGGCATGAGCGATCTGATCCGTCACGGCCACTTCATCGACGGCCAGTGGGGGCAGGGCGGCGCGACCTATGCGGTGCGCAACCCGGCCAATGGCGAACTGATTGCCGAGGTGCAAAAGGATGGCGCCGAAGCAACCCACCTGGCCATCGATGCGGCCAATCGTGCGCTGCCGGCGTGGCGCAAGCTCACCGCCAAGGAACGCAGCCAGCGCCTGAAACGCTGGAGCGATCTGATGCTCGCCAACCAGAAGGAACTTGCGACGCTGCTCAGTCGCGAGCAGGGCAAACCGCTGGCCGAGGCCATGGGTGAAGTGGTCTATGCCGCGAGTTTCCTCGAGTGGTTCGGCGAGGAAGCCAAGCGTGCCTATGGCGACGTGATCCCCAGCCACAAGGCCGATGCGCGGATCATCGTAGTCAAGGAAGCCATTGGCGTGGTCGCGGCGATCACCCCGTGGAACTTCCCGTTGGCGATGGTCACCCGCAAGGTCGGCCCGGCGTTGGCGGCCGGTTGCACGATGATTCTCAAACCGTCCGAGGAGACGCCATTGTCGGCGTTCGCCCTGGCGGTGTTGGCGGAACAGGCGGGTATTCCGGCGGGCGTGTTCAACATCGTTTCCGGCGATGCGGCGGCGATTGGCGGTGCGCTGCAAGCGTCGAGCATCGTGCGCAAACTGTCGTTCACCGGCTCGACCCGCACCGGCAAACTGCTGATGCGCCAGGCTGCCGACACGCTGAAAAAAGTCTCGCTGGAACTGGGTGGCAACGCGCCGTTCATCGTCTTCGACGATGCCGATCTGGACGCGGCAGTCAAAGGCGCGATGGCCTCGAAATTCCGCAACACCGGGCAGACCTGCGTGTGCGTGAATCGCTTCTTCATTCAGGACAGCGTCTACGAAGCCTTCACCGGCAAGCTTGCCGAAGCGGTTGCGGCGATGCGCGTCGGCAGTGCGCTGGACGGTGAAACCGAGCAAGGCCCGCTGATCAACACCGCCGCATTGGCCAAGGTCGAAAGCCATGTCAGCGATGCCCTTGAGAAGGGCGCCACGCTGTTGTGCGGCGGTCGTCGTCACGCACTTGGCGGCACCTTTTATGAGCCGACCATCCTCACCGAAGTCAACGGCGACATGCTGATCGCCCAGGACGAAACCTTCGGCCCGGTGGCCGCGTGTTTCCGCTTCAAGGATGAAGCCGAAGTGCTGGCGCGGGCCAACGACACGCCGTTCGGTTTGTCGGCGTACTTCTACAGCCGCGATATCGGTCGGGTCTGGCGCATGGCCGAAGGGCTGGAAGCTGGCATGGTCGGGATCAACGAAGGGATCATTTCCACGGAAGTGGCGCCGTTCGGTGGCATCAAGGAATCGGGCCTTGGGCGTGAGGGTTCGAAGTACGGTCTGGATGACTATCTGGAGATCAAATACCTGTTGATGGGCGGTCTCTGACCCCCACCGAGATCTCCATGTGGGAGCGGGCTTGCTCGCGAAAGCGTTGTATCAGTTGGAGCAAATGGTGACTGACACACCGCATTCGCGAGCAAGCCCGCTCCCACATAAACCAAGCAAGAGCTCTGCGTTTCTCCGTCAATAACAACAATTGGAGACGAACATGTCCGCTCAATCGGTAAAAATCGATGACCTGCCCATCGGCCGGTTTCACCTCAAGATCGCCGGACTGACCTTCGGCGCACACTTCACCGACGGCTACATCCTTGGCCTGATCGGTATTGCCTTCACCTTGCTCAGCCCGCAGATGCACCTGGATGCGTTCTGGCAGGGATTGATCGGCGCATCGGCGTTGATCGGGCTGTTTCTCGGCAGCCTGTTTTTCGGCTGGATCTCGGACAAGGTCGGCCGGCAGAAGATATTCCTGGTCAGCTTCGTGCTGATCACCATCGCCTCGGTGATGCAGTTCTACGTCGAAAGCGCGATGAGCCTGTTCCTTTGCCGGGTGCTGATCGGTATTGGCCTGGGCGGCGATTTCAGCGTCGGTCACGCGATGCTGGCGGAGTTCTCGCCGAAGAAACATCGCGGTGTGTTGCTCGGTTCGTTCAGCGTGATCTGGACCTTCGGTTATGTCGCCGCTACGTTCGTGGGGACGGCCATGCTCAGCCTTGGCGACGATGCCTGGCGCTGGATGCTTGCTTCGTCGGCGATCCCGGCGGCGCTGATTCTGATCGCCCGCATCGGCACTCCGGAATCGCCGCGCTGGCTGGTCAATCAGGGGCGCATCGCCGAGGCGCGGGCGATCGTCAAAAAGCATCTGGGTGACAATGTCGAACTGGATGAAACCCGCACCACGGAAACCCGTTCCGGCTATGCGGTGCTGTTCAGTCGCGAGTACCGCAAGCGCACGGCGTTCAACTGCCTGTTCTTCGTCTGCATCGTGATGCCGTACTTTGCGATCTACACCTTTTTGCCGTCGATCCTGCAGAAGATGGGCCTGGCCGAAGGCTTCGGCACCGAGCTGATGTTGAACATGTTGCTGATCCTCGGTGCGTTGATCGGCATCTGGTGCACGATCAAGTTCAGCCGTCGCGGCTTCCTGATCAACTCGTTCATCATCCTCGCGGTGGCGCTGTTTCTGCTGGCGGTGTTGCCGGGTAGTGCGGCGTGGCTGATGGTGCTGGTGTTCGGCGTGTTTACCCTGGTGCTGTCGGCAGTGAGCAATCTGGTCGGGGTGTTCCCGGCCGAGAGCTTCCCCACTGAAGTGCGCGCCAGCGGCATTGGTCTGGCGACGGCGGTCAGTCGTCTGGGCTCGGCGATCAGCACCTTTCTGTTGCCGGTGAGTGTGGCGGGGATCGGCCTCAGTCCGACCATGGGCATTCTTGCGGCGATCCTGGCGATTGGCGCATGGCTGTCGTGGGCGTGGGCGCCGGAGACCAAGTCGCTGACCTTGAGTCAGGCGTGCAAGGCGCAGAGTCCGGTGGAGGGGAGTTCGATTGCGGTGAGTAAAGTCGCCCCGATCTGACGGCGTGCCATCGAACCCTGTAGGAGCTGCCGCAGGCTGCGATCTTTTGATTTTGCTTTTGAAGATCAAAAGATCGCAGCCTGCGGCAGCTCCTACATGTCAGGGATTGCTCACCAGACTCAACCACTCGGTAAACAGCTTCACCTTCGACAAACCCTGCTTGTCATTCGCCACATCCAGCCAATAACCATAAGGGCCGATCACTTCAATCGGGGTGATCGGCAGCAGGCTGCCGTTGGCCAGTTCCTTTTCGATCATCTGCCGGTCGATCACGGCCAGACCACCGCCGGCCAGTGCGGTGTGGATCACCTGATCCAAGGTGCTGAATTCCAGGCCTTGTCCGGCATCGACATCATCGCGGCCCATGGCCGCCAGCCAGTTCTCCCAGACCTGCAAACGCTTGCCGTCGTGCAGGATGTGCAGCAGCGGAAACTGCCGCAGATCCGGTGGCTGAGCGCCGTTGAACAACTCCGGGCTGGCGACGGCGATGTGCCGTTCCATCACCAGTAACTGGCTGGCGCACTGGGGGGACGCCGCGAGGCCGAAACGGATGTGGCAATCGATCTCGGCGAGGCTGTCGTGGCTGGCCTGATTGGTCACGCTGAGGCTGATGTCCGGGTAGCGCTGGCAGAAGGCACGCAGGTGCGGCGACAGCCAGCGCGTGGCCCAGGTCGGTGGCGCCAGAACACGCAGGCGCTGACGCAGGTTGGGCACGCGAATGGCTTGCAGGGCGCGCTCCATGTGGTCGAAGGCTTCGGCCAGATGCGGCTTTAGATTGCTGCCGGCCTCGGTCAGCGACAGGCCTTGCGGCGTGCGCACGAATAGCGCGACACCGAGGTAGTCTTCGAGTTGTTTGATCTGGCGACTGACTGCGCCCTGGGTGACGTTCAGGCCGAGTGCGGCCTGACTGAAACTGCGATGCCGCGCGACTTCTTCGAACACGCGCAGGGTGTTGAGCGAGGGCAGTTGACGCATGGAGGTGGGACCCCAGGTCGAGCGTGTGGCTCGGTTTTATTTTTGTAGGTTTTGTTGGTAGGGGTTATCTGACTATTGGTGAGGAACGGATGCAAGTGTTGTTTGGCAGGACGCCTTCGCGAGCAAGCCCGCTCCCACATGTTTTGTGCCTGACATAAATCCATTGTGGGAGCGGGCTTGCTCGCGAAGGCTGACTTTCAGGCGCAGTAAAATCCGGATCAGAAGTAATACCCGACGTTCACATACACCTGATTCTCCCACTGATCCAGCCCGCCCGCGCCCAGGCTCTGGGTGTAGCTGCTGCCACCGATGTACGGATCGTTCTTGCCAAACAGCCACTCGGTCGCCACCCACAATTTGCTCACTGAAAACGAGCTGCCGAGGATCATTCGCTGGGAGGTCTTGAAGCCGCTGGCGGATTTGTCGAAGGCGCTGTAGTTGGCGTAAAGCTTGACGCCGCTGATCTGATCGAACAGGTATTTGCCGGCCACGTCGTAACTCAGATCCGCCACGTACAGATTGCCGCGACTGGCGACGTTGTAAGTGCCGTCGTAACCGCCGAGGGTCACCAGCTCATCGGTGCCGGCATTGCGCGGCGACATCTGCTGGCGTGCCGCCTGCAACTGCACACCCCACGGGCCGTTCTTGCCCAGGTAGTGCACGGCCACGGCGTTGCGCCGACCGTCGTTATCGGTGTCCTTGTTTTCCAGGGTCGAGGTCAGCCCGGAGATCCCCACTTCGGACTTCCACGGGCCCAGATCCAGGGCTTTCGCCACGCGCAGCACCACGGTGTTGCGTTCCTGGTTGGCGCTGCCGTCAGCCACGTAGCTGTCGGCTTCGGACACGACGCTGGAGTAGGTCACGCCCTTGCTGGTGCCTTTGCCTTGCCACGCCGGGCGCAGGTAGTAACCGGCCTGAATGTTCCAGTCGCCGCTTTGCTGAACGTATTTGGCGCCGACCTGTTGCACGTCTTCGAGGCCGATGACGTTGCCCAGGGTCTCGTAGAAGGTGCTGCCAAAGTACGGCTGCAAGCCGAACGGCACGGTGTTCAGGCCGACCTGCACCTGCTGATCGGGATTGAATTTGTAGCCGGCCCAGGCGAATTTGGCGAACTGAATGTCGCCGTAATTTTTCGTGTACTGGTAGGGGTAGGAGCGACCATAGAAGCGGTATTGCGCCTCGCCGATCCAGGAATCGGAGTTGTACTTGGCGCTGAGAAAAACCGTATCGAGACCGAACTTCTGAATGTCGCGATCCGGGTCCAGGTCCCAGCGCGCACGAATGGCGCCACCCAGGTCGAGGTTGTCGGTAACTTGCACGGCCATCGCCGGAGCGGCAGCGCTGCAGAACAGGACGATAGAGGTGGTGCGCAAACGCAAGGAAGCAGAGAAGGGCATGGAACGGCTCTCGATTGTTTTTATTAGAGATGCCGCGCAGTCTTGCCATCCGCCGGGCGTGGGACAAACGATAAAAACGATGCGCAAACCTGCATCGAATGCATGTTACTCAAAAAATCCTGTAGGACAGTCCGGTACGCTCATGGGATGCTCTGCAACTTGTCAGTGGTTTTCGAGTGCCTTGATATGAAACGCAAAATGCCCGGCCTGAACGCGCTCAAGGCGTTCGAAGTGGCCGGCAGCACCGGCAGCTTCACCCGCGCCGCCGAGCTGCTCAATGTCACCCAGAGTGCGGTCAGCCGTCAGGTGCGGCAACTGGAAGAGCAGCTCGGCGAAAGTCTGCTGGAGCGCCGTCATCACCATCTGGAGCTGACCGCCGCCGGCAAGATCCTGCTGCGGGCACTGCATCAGTCGTTCGACAAGATCGAGCTGACGGTGCGCAGCATCCAGCAGAAAACCCACTCCAACCGTCTGCACATCAACGCACCGCCGACCTTCACCAGTCGCTGGCTGATGCCGCGCCTCGGGCGTTTGCGCGAGCAACACCCGGAGCTGGAACTGAGCATCACCACGCGCTTGCAGGACAGCCTGGCGGAAACCAGTACCCTCGATTGCGCGATCCGCTTTGGCGACGGCGAGTGGGACGGTCTCGACAGTTCGCTGTTGATCCAGGAGCGGCATATCGCGGTGTGCGCGCCATCGCTGTATGCACGGGAGGGAAGCGAACAGGGCATCGACCTCAATCGCCTGACCCTGCTGCATGTGCTGGCCAAGGAAGATCAGCGTTACCTGACCTGGAAACACTGGCTGGACGCGGCGCACATCAGTGGCGTCGATACCCAGGGCGGTTACGAATTCGATTTGCTGGACCTGGCGATTCAGGCAGCGACCGATGGTCTGGGGATCACCATTGCCGACTGGCACATGGTTGCGGCGGAACTGGCCAGCGGGCAATTGACGCAAGTGCTGAATGTGCATGTGGAGGGGCACCAGTCGTACTGGCTGGTGACCCGCCCGGAGCAGACCGAGATGCCGCAGTTGCAGGTGTTTGCGCAATGGCTGCAGGAGGAAATCTGGCTGGCGCAGCGCCAGCTGGAGCCTTCGACCGCAGCCACCTGACACACCCCCAATCCCCTGTGGGAGCGAGCTTGCTCGCGAAAGCGGTGTGTCAGTCACCTGTACGTCACAGTCAGACCGCCATCGCGATCAGGCTCACGCCTGCAGGGGATGTGTGCTTATGTGAAGGTAACCTGCATTTTTCGAATGTTTCACCGCCCTTTAAATCGTTTGTTCAACCCGCCACCGATGACAAGACTGGTGGCATTGATAAAAACAAACGATGGGCGATGCACATGCGAATCGAGCGAAACTTTGTAAACGGCCACTTCATCGAGCCGGCCAGTGCGGCAATGATCGCGGTGTACAACCCCGCCACTGAAGCGCTGCTCGGCCATGTCTCGGCTGCCACCGCCGAAGAAGCCACCGCCGCCGTGGATGCCGCAGCGGTCGCACAAAAGGTCTGGGGCAAACTGACCAGCATCGAGCGCGCCGAACACTTGCGCGCATTCGCCACCGCGCTTGAGGAGCGTGCCGAGTCCATCGGCGCCGCGCTCGCCGCCGAGTCCGGCAAGAGTCTCAGCGACGCGAGCAACGAAGCACGCTATGCCGCGCAGATCACCCGTTACCACGCCGAGTGGGCGCGGCGCATCGAAGGCGAGATCATCCCCAGCGACAGCCCCGACGAAAACCTGTTTCTGCACCGCGAGCCGATCGGCGTCGTCGCGTGCCTGATTCCGTTCAACTACCCGGTCTACACCTTGCTGCGCAAAATTGCCCCGGCGCTGATTGCCGGCAACACCGTGGTGGTGCGCCCGAGCAACAACACCCCGACCTCGGCATTCGAAATCGCCAAAGCGGTTCAGCAGTCGGGCATGCCGGCCGGAGTGATCAATATTCTGACCATGGATCACGCCACCGCTGCCGCGGTGTGCACGCATAAGGCTGTTGGCTTGATTACGCTGACGGGCAGCGTCAACGCCGGGCGCATCGTCCTCGACTACTGCAAGGCCAACATCGCCAAGCCTTCGCTGGAACTGGGTGGCAAGACGCCGGCCATCATCGAAGCCGATGCCGACCTCGAAGCCGCCGCCAGCGCGATCATCGCTTCCAAGACCACCCACTGCGGGCAGTTGTGCACGGCGGTGGAAAGAGTCTACGTGCAGGAAAGCGTCCATGACCGATTCCTCGCGCTGCTCAAGGCCAAAATCGCCGAGGTGAAGTTCGGTGACCGCGCCACCGATGCGAGCCTGATGGGACCACTGGTCAACGCCAGTTCGCAGCGGAACATTCACGCCATGGTCGAGCGTGCCATGGCCGACGGCGCGGTGCTCGAAAGCGGTGGTGTGTTGCCGCAAGGCCCGGGGTATTTCTATCCGCCGACCCTGCTCAGCCACTGCCGCCAGGACATGGAAATCGTTCAGGAAGAAATCTTCGGCCCGGTGCTGCCGGTGCTCAAGTACCGCGACATCGACGAAGCATTGGCCATGGCCAACGACCATCAGTTCGGCCTGTCGTCGGTGCTCTACACCGAGAACTACCGCACCGCGCAGAAAGTCGCCAACGCCATCGAGGCCGGCGAGTTGTACGTCAATCGCACCCCGGCCGACCCGTATCAGGGCTACCACGCCGGTTGGAAACGCTCGGGCCTGGGCGGTGATGACGGCAAGCACGGGATGCTCGAATTCACCCAGACCCGACTCGTGGTCATGAAGTACTGAAACACCGCAACACGCCTCATGCTGCACCTATAAAAACAATTATCAGGGGCGCCCGGAGCACGGGTTGCCCGAGGTCACTTCAATGTCCAAGCATGCATCCTCTGCTGCCGCTGTTCAGGGTTCCAACTCGGCTGTGAAAAGCCGGAGCGACAAGGGAAGTCGCTATTTCCAATTGATGTTGCTGGTGCTGGCCGCCGGTGCGATCTACCCGATTCTGTACCTGCGTCAGGTCTACCAGACCACGATGCTCGAAGTGTTCCAGATCAACCACAGTGAACTGGGCTATCTGTACTCGATGCTCGGCACGATTTTCCTCCTCAGCTACTTGCCCAGCGGCTGGTTGGCGGATCGCATTGCGCCACGCTTTCTGATTTTCTTCTCGCTGGTGGCGACCGGCGCTTTAGGCCTGTGGTACTCGACGGCACCATCGATGACCGGGCTGATGATCATCTTCGGTTGCTGGGGCCTGACCACCGGTTTGACCTTCTGGGCGTCGGTGCTCAAGCGGGTGAAGATGATTGCTCACCCTACCGAGCAAGGGCGCTTTTTCGGCATCCTCGACGGTGGTCGCGGT
The DNA here is from genome assembly GCF_057799175.1 of Pseudomonas sp. 14P5.3.2. Classification (NCBI taxonomy): domain Bacteria; kingdom Pseudomonadati; phylum Pseudomonadota; class Gammaproteobacteria; order Pseudomonadales; family Pseudomonadaceae; genus Pseudomonas; species Pseudomonas sp. 14P5.3.2. The sequence goes on from NZ_JBYOKU010000010.1 coordinate 198,020, forward strand.
CTGGTCGAGGCGTTGCTGGCGACGGTTGCCCTGGCGCTGTTCGCCTTCGCCACCGAAACCCGTGGTGAGTCCACTGCCGAAGGCTTCAGGCATGTGGTCTATCTCTATGCCTTCACCTGTATCGCCATCGGCTGTGTGCTGGTGCTGATCAAGGATCCGAAGTCGATGGCGGACACGCCGCCGGTGGAGAAGGGCAAGTTCAACCTGCTCACCGATCTGGCGACCCTGGTGAAAATTCCCGAGCTGTGGCTGGTCACCGCCATCGTGTTCTGCGGCTATCACATCTTCTGGGCGACCTACAGTTTCTCGGACTACCTGCAAGGCAGCGGCCTGACCGCGGTCATGGCCGGCACCATCACCACCATCAAGCTGTGGATGCGCCCCATCGGCGGCATCGGTGGCGGCTGGCTGGGGGACAAGTTCTCGAACATCTCGGTGCTGATCGTCGCGCTGTTGCTGGCGAGTCTGGCGATTGTCGGGCTGATCGTATTCCCGGCGCTCAACAGCATGGGGTTGCTGATCGCCACGGTGATTTTCATTGGCCTGATGACTTACGCGATTCGCGGTTTGTACTGGGCGATTCTCGACAGCTGCAACATTCCGCTGCGCATCACCGGCCTGGCCATCGGCATCGTTTCGGTGGTCGGCTACATGCCGGATGCCTTCATCCCGTTGATCAATGGCTACCTCACCGAGCACTTCCCTGGTGCCCTCGGCTACAAGCTGTACTTCGGTTACATCGCCACCGTTGGCCTGATCGGCACCCTGGCTGCCGTGACCCTGCGTGCCCGAATCAATCGCAAAACTTCAGATAAAGCAGGTGCCTGACATGAAAATCATCGCCCTTGAAACCCATATCGTCGCCGTACCGCCGCCGCACATCGGCGGCATGTACTGGCTGTTCGTCAAGCTCAAGACCGATTGCGGCATCGAAGGCGTGGGCGAGATCTACGCGGCGACGTTCGGCCCCAAAGCCATGCTGCCGATCATCGAAGACGTGTTCGAGCGCTACCTGCTCAATCATGACCCGCACCACATCGAACGCTTCTTCCGTCAGGCCTATTCCAGCGGCTTCACCCAGCGTCCCGACCTGACCATGATGGGCGTGGTCAGCGGTCTGGAAATGGCCTGCTGGGACATCATCGGCAAAGCGGCGAACAAACCGGTCTACGAGTTGCTCGGCGGCAAGGTCAACGAACGTCTGCGTTCCTACACCTACCTGTACCCGGTCAACAGCCGTGGCGAATACGACTACGACGATCCGGATCTGGCGGCTGAATGCGCCGTCGAGAACATGAACAAAGGCTTCACTGCGCTGAAGTTCGACCCAGCCGGCCCATATACCGCGTACTCCGGGCACCAGATCTCGCTGCAGGTGCTGGAGCGCTGCGAAACCTTCTGTCGCAAGATCCGCGAAGCGGTGGGCAACCAGTGCGACCTGCTGTTCGGGACTCACGGGCAGATGGTGCCGTCGTCGGCAATCCGTCTGGCCAGGCGCCTGGAAAAGTACGACCCGCTGTGGTTCGAAGAGCCGGTGCCGCCGGGGCAGGAAGAGGCCATGGCGCAAGTCGCGGCCAAGACCAGCATTCCGATTGCCACTGGCGAACGCCTGACCACCAAGTACGAATTCTTCAAGCTGTTGCAGGCCGGCGGCGCGTCGATTCTGCAGATGAACGTCGCCCGCTGCGGCGGCCTGCTCGAGGCGAAGAAGATCGCCAGCATGGCCGAAGCCTACTACGCGCAAATTGCTCCGCATCTTTACAACGGCCCGATCGGCGCGGCGGCGAGTTTCCAGTTGGCGACCTGCACACCGAACTTCCTGATTCAGGAAAGCATCGAGACCTGGGGCGGCTTCCACGCCGAGATCCTGAAAAAACCGTTGCAGTGGGAGGACGGCTACATCATCCCGTCCACCGAGCCGGGGCTGGGCGTGGAGCTGAACATGGACGTGGTGCGCAAGCATTCGCCGTACACCGGCGAGCGCCTGCACCTGCAAATGGCACCGACTCCGGTTGACGTCAAAGACACCTCGCCGGCCAAGGGCTGACAGAGGCCCATTGTGGGAGCGGGGGTGGTTGGGGGGGAGGGGGGGGGGGGTCACCAACGGC